>JANWIO010000037.1 GCA_025449835.1 Vampirovibrionales bacterium | reverse complement strand
GCGATTTTTTCCGTCGGCATCACTGAAAAATTGGAGATCATTAATTTCAAAAAGTGTTTTAACCTGCCAAGAGCCCGTTAAGGGACATGCTCTATCAATTTGTAATGGAATAGGATAGGAACGAACGGGTGTTTTAACAAAGGGAGACCATTGGGCTGTTTGCATAAACGAGGGTGATTCCTTACAGATTACTTGCCTTCTCTTTTTATAAGAATAACAAATTGTTCTCTTGAGGGTTTCCTCTATCTAATATAGATATTGCGCTTATAACAATGCATTCAAGGCAAAGTCGATGTATTCATTTTGCTTTTTTTGTATAATTCATTGGTTTCTCAATTTTTTTGAGGTGTGATGATGACTGTACCCGCCAAAATTGATTGACATACTTTTTTGTTGAAGAGCGTTACTCTATGCCTCAGATTACTCAACATCTTTTACAAGATTCTCTTTTGGCAGCACGAGAAAAGGCGCTTGTGTTATTTAACGAAATTCAAAAACGAGACCTTGTGCAGCCAAGCATCACAGAATTAGAGCTCAGCCAAGCCATTTATCGTTTGGCCGAAGAGCAGTTTGGTGTCAAAAAGTTTTGGCATAAGCGTATTGTTCGTTCAGGAGCGAATACGATTTGCCCCTATCGAGAAAACCCGCCTGATTTGACGATTAAGCCGGATGATATTGTGTTTTTTGATTTTGGTCCTGTTTTTAAGGACTTTGAGGCAGATATTGGTCGTACATTTGTTGTTGGCGACGATCCGGTTAAATTAAAGCTTCAGTCTGATTTGATCACTTGTTTTGAGGAGGGAAAAGCCTTTTATGCTCAAAATCCGCACATTAGCGGAAAAGCCCTCTATGAAACCGTTCAAAAAATAATTGAAAATAAAGGCTGGAAAATAAGTAACCAAGGCCATTGTGGACATCTTATCGGAGAATTTCCCCACGAGAGACTTCTTGGAGAAGAACGACTCAACTATATTTGCCCAGAAAACGACATTCCCATGGATCAGCCGGATAAAAATAATCACCCGCGTTATTGGATCCTTGAAATTCATATGGTGTCTCCTGATGAATCCTTTGGTGGCTTTTACGAGGATTTACTAAACGCATAAAGGCTAAACTATTTTATCTCGTTCTATGTGTCTGATATAATTCAGAAATTCTCACTTACAAACAGCAAAAATAGATTTTCTCCATGGTATCGGCAAAGATTGAACAGTCATTTTTAGAGCAACAGATTTTACCCTATGTCAATAAACCTGGGCGTTACCTCGGGATTGAAATAGGGGCGTGTCGGAAGGATCCCGAAATGGCCAAGGTTAAAATGGCCATGATTTTTCCTGATCTTTATGAGATTGGGGTGTCCAACTATGGGCATAAGCTTTTATACAGTCATGTAAACAATCAGCCTGATTATTTGTGCGATAGGGCCTATGCCCCTGCTGCCGATATGCGCCAATTGCTAAAAGAATTAGAGGTTCCACTCTATGGGCTTGAAACGTTAATCCCCCTCAAGAACTTTGATTTGTTGGCCTTTACCCTTCAGTATGAACTCAACTACACCACGATTCTCGGCGTTTTGGAGTCGGCACAAATTCCGTTTCATAGCGAAGAGCGTCAAGATTGGACAACACCGCTGATTATTGCAGGTGGGCCAGGGAGTGGAAATCCTTTACCGCTTTCACCTTTTTTGGATGCTTTTATCTTGGGGGATGGTGAAGATGTGCTCTTAGAGATTCTGGCACTCCTTAATCAGGCTAAAATAGAGCAGTGGGATAAACCAGAAACCTTGGTGAAGTTATCTCGACTGGAAGGTGTTTTTGTACCCGGCATAAGCCAGTATGCTCGAAAGCGGATTGTGGATATTTCACAGCAAGAAATTGAGCTGGCGCCACTAATTCCCTTTATTCAAACTGTCCATGATCGGGTGACCATTGAAGCCCGAAGGGGCTGCGATAGAATGTGTCGTTTTTGCCAGCCGTGCTTTATCAATTTACCGGTGCGAGAGCAGAAAATTGATAAAATCCGCAATCAAGCGCTTAAGGAGATTGCCAAAACTGGTTATGAAGAGTGTTCACTCTTGTCTCTTTCTATTGCCGATTATTCCCAGCTCAAGCCTTTAATTCATGAAGTAGCTGACGCCTTAAACGAAAAAGGGGTTTCACTGTCTCTCCCTAGCCAACGAGCGGATCGGTTTGATGTAGAGATTGCCGAAGCCGTTCAACAGGTCCGTAAAAGTACGTTAACGTTTGCGCCTGAAGCCGGTTCAGAACGACTTCGAGCGGTGCTCAATAAAAATTTATCTGAAAAAGAAATTATGAATGCGGTAACTTCATCGTTTAAAGCGGGCTGGAACAAGGTAAAGCTTTACTTTATGATTGGCCTGCCAACAGAAACCGATGAGGATTTGATGGCCATTGCAGAACTGGTGGGTAAAATGCAGTCTGCCTGTCGTGAAATTCGGCGAGATGAAAAACTCTCTCAAAAAAGCCGCCTGGAAATTAATGTGACCTTCTCCAATTTTGTGCCCAAACCTCATACGCCGTTTCAATGGGTGCCGCAAGATTCGATGGCAGAGCTTAATCGAAAACGAGAATTCCTGAGAGCGGCCTTTAAAGGGCTCAAGGGTGTCAAACTCAACTTTACCGATCCGGAAATTAGCAAGTTGGAAGCTTTAATCTCTAAGGGAGATGCCCGGATGGCGGAGGTAATTGAGTTGGCCTATCAGCAAGGCGCTTACTTAGATGCTTGGGATGAAAATCTCAAATTTCCCCAATGGTTCGAGGCGCTTCGTCAAATTGGGATTGACCCTGACGAGTACACTGCCCAGGCATACACCAAGCTGCAAGAACCTTTGCCTTGGGATTGTATCCATATGGGCTTGGATCGGGTGTGGCTGGTTCGTGAGTATGAAAAATCTATTGAACAGGCCAGTAGCGATCCCTGTTTTGTGGGATGCAATACCTGTGGGGTTTGCCATGACTATCATGTGCAGCCGGTCTTTATGAAACCCTCCGAGATGGCATCTTTTCAATCGCAAAATGACACAGTAACTGCTAAGTCAGAGCTTTTCCCCCTACCCAAATATAAGGCTAGGCTTCAACTTCAGAAAAAAGACGATTTGCGGTTTATTTCACACTTGGATTGGCTGCGTATGCTACAGCGTGCGATTTTTCGTTCAGGAGTTCCTATTGCCTATTCACAAGGTTTTAACCCTACACCTAAAATCTCTTTTGGGCCAGCCTTACCCTTGTTTGTTGAAGGGTATGAAGAATATGTGGATCTCGAAATGGTAGAGCAGGTGCCCTACCTGCAAGAACGCTTAAACGAGCATTTGCCCGAATCCGGTAAAATTTTACAATGTCACTGGATTCCGTTACATTCTTTAAGTTTGGATAAATTGTTACGATACGTGATATACTCTAGTCGATGGACTTGTAGTTTTTCACAAAGAAGGTATACTTTATCTGAGAGGGTTGATGATCTGATGTCACAACCGGAATGGATTGTTGACATTGAGAAAAAAGCATCCCATCAAAGAATTGATATAAAACCTTTTATCGAATCTGTTACGTTCAGTTCTGCCGAGGAACTTGAATTTACAATCAAAGTTATGCCACAAATGCCGCAAATAAAACCAATTTGGTTTTTAAGTCTTATTGATCCACAAGCTTCATGGAATATTAAACGTTTGAAAGTCGGTTTAGATGAGTTTGATTTTGTTAAGGTTTAACGTAATAAAGGATTTTAAAACACATGGGTAAACAGAAAATTGTTATCTCAGAGCGAGATAACATTGCAGTGTTGTTTGAAGATGACGTTGCAGTTGAGTTCATCATTCACCGTGGCGATGTTTTGCTGGGAGACGTGTATTTAGCCCAAGTTGAAAACATTTTGCCCAGTATTGATGCCGCATTTGTGAATGTTGGAACAGAACGCATGGGGTTTTTGCACTCCAGTGATGTTCAAGGACGAGGTGATCTGAAGAATCGCTTGCAACCCAAGCAAAACTTGGTTGTTCAGGTGATGAAAGAGCCTACAGGCCATAAAGGTCCAAGGGTTACAACCAACCTTGCCATGCCGGGGCGTTTCTTGGTGTTAATGCCAGAATCTAAAGGGATTAGCATTAGCCGAAAAATTGCTGAAAACAAAGAGCGCGCCCGCTTAAAATCCATTGTAAGCTTGGTCAAACCTCCAGGGGTTGGTATCATTATTCGGACAGAGGCAGAAAATCAGTCTGAACCTGAGCTTCAGGAAGATTTTGAAACATTAATTGAGCGTTGGCAAAACATTGTTGCCATGGCCGATACGGCCAAACCGCCGACGTTACTCTATCGCGATCAAGATCTGTTGTATCGGGTCATTCGTGAAATGGTGACCGAGGATGTGAAAGAGATTGTGGTGGATACGCAATTTGGTCAACAACGAGCCAACCAGTTGCTTCAAAACTGGGGGATTGAGCATCCTGTAAAAGTAACCCTTTACAATGGCCCGCAAAGCATTATGGTAGGCGCGGGTATTGATAAAGAAATTAAGCTTGCTTTACAAACCAAGGTGCCTTTACCCAGCGGTGGGTATCTATATATTCAGCCGACGGAAGCGTTAACCGTTGTTGATGTGAACAGCGGTAAGTTTACCAGCTTACAATCTCAGGCAGAAACTATCCGCTTAACCAACCTGGAAGCCGCCAAAGAAATTGCGCGTCAGCTTCGGCTTCGTAACATTGGTGGGATGATTATTGTTGACTTTATCGATATGGAAAGCCGTGCAAACCAACTCTCCATTCTTGAAAGCTTTGAAATGGAGCTTGCTGCCGATAAAGCCAAACCCCAAATCGGCCAACTTTCAGATTTAGGATTGGTGGAAATGACACGTCATCGCCAAGGTCAAAGCTTAAGCGAAATCTTTACAAAAAAATGTATTTCCTGTGCGGGTACAGGGCTTATTTTAGAGGATTTCAATTGGGCACCTTCCGATTCGGGACGCGGGATGGTTGGAAGAAGCAAGCTTCCACTACGCCAACAACGTGGACCTCAGCAGCAACAAGTGAAACCTTTGCCAAGAGCTGGGAATCAGCAGACTTTGCGAAAATTGATAGACCCACGTGCCCAAGCAGAAGGGTCTCCTCTCAGAGAAGGTTTTCTCCAACAATCGAAAGAGGTTGCTGAAAAAGAAGAAAAAGAAGCCACTGAAAATATGACGATTCAGCAGCTGTTTCAGCATCGTATTGTGAAGAAACTGGGGATTCGCCTTGCGAATATCGTGAAACTGGCTCGTTTGCCTCTGGGAATTAACAGTATTCTCATTCGGATGAATGCCAAAGCCAATGATGTATTTACATTGGTAGATGCCATTGAAGGCACTGGATACTTTCCCACTGAGTCTGAGGAATACGAGGAAGAACCTGGAGATGAGGTAGAACAACATGGTGTTCATGCTGGGATTGCAACACATGCGCCCAGGATGCAAAAAGCCATGGCTGAGGCTTCCTCAGAAGACGGTGCTCTTTATGCAGAGCAAGCCCATTCAGTTGCTGTACAAGAACGTCTGCCCCTTGATGCTGAAGAGGAATTGGCTGAAGGCGAGGAGGCTGAAGGTGAAGAGTCTGATGAGAAGGCTGAAGCAGGAGGTATAAAACGTCGTCGAGGTCGTCCACCGGCCAAATCTTCAGTGAAGGCTAAAGGGGAGTCATCTGATGAAGACTCGGAAGGGCCTAAACCGCGTCGTGGTAGACCGCCTAAAAAAGTCATTAAACAGCCTTCAGAATAATTCAGTAATTTGAAGATAAAGTCTACTTTAAACTAGCGCCACAATGGCCACAGTATTGAAATGCTGCCGGTAAAAACTGGGTATTGCAGCTTGGGCAGGCTTCATTATTAGGCCCCCACAGAAATTCTGAAGACTCTCCTGAAATGCGTCTGCCTCTTAATGCGTCATAGTCAATAGAACGTTTTTCCGTAAAGGCACGGGTTCCTTCAAAGGTTTCATAGCTAGCACTATGAACAGTCAGCCAATCGCGAGCATGTTGAATGGTGAGTCCCCACGAGAAATCTCGCCAAAAATTAGTTTGCTGTTTTGTATACCGCATACATTCTGGTAATTTATCTAAGAGTTTATCGGCCATTGCTTCAACAGCATCATCAAGCTGAGAACGTGGAACAACTTGATTAATCCAACCCCATTCCAATGCCTTTTGAGCTGGAATCTCTTCACAGAGCCATAGAATTTCACGAGCACGACGATCACCCACAATCAACGGAAGCCATTGTGTGGCCCCAGCAGCAGCAACACTTCCTCGAGAGGTGCCAACTTGTTTAAGATAGATATCATCGGCTGCCACCGCCAAATCACAGGCGATATTGAGTTCATTTCCGCCCCCAACAACCATGCCGTTTAATCTGGCAATAGTGGGTTTTCCAATGGTGCGTAGTTTTTCATGGAGTTCGATAAAGGCCCCCATCCATTTCCAATAATCATGAGGCCGATCCAAGAAGTACTTTTCTTGTTCTTTTAAGTCTGCGCCTGTGCAAAAAGCTTTTTCACCGGCACCGGTTAAAATCAGCACACCCACTTCATCATCAAATGCTGCATCTTCAACCGCTTGAGTCATCTCTTTAAAGGTTTGGAAGTCGAATGCATTGTAGACTTCAGGGCGATTAATGGTAATTTTGGCCCGACCCCGATATTTTTCATAAATAATACGACTAAATCCAAAACTAGTGGGTTCTTTCCCTTGTAGCTCAGGATTGATAGCAGCTTTTGACGAGGTTTTCATTCGCTAGTGAACCTCAGCGGGTTGATTAACGGTTTCGGTAAACACCAGCTGAACCAAGTTTCCTGCAAACCCCATCAGGTCTTTTGCAGCAGCTTTTCCTTCTTCAGAGACCATAGAGGCATTAAGGGCGTCCATCGACTCAAAAGTAAGCTCTGCAATCATATAATAGGCAGGTTCTCCAAAAGGTGAGCCAATTGCTCTGTTGTATTCCACTTTTTGTAAGCCTGGCATCTTTTCTGCCAAGGGGACATGGACCTGAAAGTAATGCGCTTCAAATGCTTTCACATCTTCAGGTTTTTTAAACAGTGCAACGAGTTTTACAGCCATTTTATTTGCCCTCTCTTGATGATAAACGTCTAGGATATTCTGGCATGAAGTTCAGTGAGTCGCAAGATTGCTTGTACAATTGTCCCCTGACCTATTTTTCGAGCCCCATGATAGGCTTCACAATGGCAAGTTATCCGGGAGGGTTGAACATCTGTTACAACGGATTGGATTCGAACGGTTTTACCAATGGGAACCGGTGCCATATGATCAATGCTCATATGATAGCCAACCCCTTCCTCGCCCTCTTCTAAGGCTGGGAGTATATGTTGACGACTGCCCCACTCCATATGGGTTAGCATGGCCGCTGTTGCATACAAATTATGTACGGTAATGCTTCCAAAATGCGCTCGCATGTCCTCGGTAACCGTAATTTCAAATTCGTATGACTGCCCTAACCTTATCTTGTTGGTTTGCATGATGGCATTCCTTCTTTTTCAGAATCATACATGTTGGGCGTCTGGTGGGGCAACGTTTCAAAAATAGATTCAATTATTGTAACAAATTGTAAATGTTTTTAAAAACCGCGCAATTTTTTTTATTCAGGGTGCTTTATGTAGGAGCAAGGTAAAACACACACTGAACCTCAGAAATGACAGTGATGTGCTTGCATACTGCCTCTCTCTATCCGTTATCTCTTGCTACTTCCCCCCCTCAGCAAGAGATTTTTTTTTGAAAAATTAAAAGCTCGCTTTTCTCGCCGGTATCGTGAGGGCTATTTGGCTTTGGCCACCGTAATTTGCGGAAGTTGCAAATACATGGGGCAAATTTCTTGCCAGGGGTGCTCAAAGTCATCTGCTCTTTTCTCAAGAAAATAGGACATCACCTGAGGTGTAAAAAGCTTTAATTCTTCTAAAAAAGCTGTTTGTGCTTCCCCAAAATCAATTTTTTCATTTAAAGATGCTTCACTAATCACTATTTCTGTGTGGGTGGCTAGGGGTGTAGCATTATTCTGAACCGTAGGACTTTCTAACCATGTTATCTGAGCGGCTTCATCCACCTTTAAGACAGCATAATAATGCTGCTGCCGAAATGCGTTTAAAAAAATGGTGATGGGTTGGTTTAAAAAAGCGTTGCTTCCGGCTATCAGTGAGAAGGTGTCAAATCCATAGGTTTTAAGGGGTAAGAACTGTCCCATCAGTCGGGCAACCGTTAATCCCGTTCGAATTCCCGTGAAGCTTCCGGGTCCCCAATTCACTGCAAGTCCCCCCAAATTTTGTGGTGTTAAGTTGTGCTGCAATAATGCATCCTGGATTTTGGGAATGAGAATTGATGAATGGTATTTGTGAGAATCCCCCGTTTCTTCAAAAGAAAAGATCTGCTCTTTTCCGTCATAGAGAGCAAACATAAGATGCTCTCGGGTTGTATCCAGTAATAAATTACAGTTCATCTTGCATTTTACCTGCTAGCTGATGCAGTTTTTCTGTATCTTGACACTCAACAGTTATTTGCCGAGCGGATTCGTTATCGGGTAAAAACATAAAATCAAGGTGCCATGTCCATCGATATTCAAGTTGAGGGGCTCTATCAGCCCATTCCAATAAAATAACATGATGCTTCTGTTCTAAATATTCTTCCAATAGCTCAATATTGGCTTCAATTTCCTGAATATTTAAACGATACAAATCTCCATGGTAAATGGTAAGCCCGTTAATCCCTTCATATTCGTTTAGTAACGTAAAAGTTGGGCTGGTAATGTTTTGGTGAACTCCCATTGCGCTACACAGTAATTTGGTAAAGCTAGTTTTACCAGCACCCAACGTTCCAGTGAGAGCAATAACATCAGATGGTGAAATGATTTTAGCCATAAAATAAGCAAATTTCGCCATTTTATCAAGGTTTTGGATGAAAAAAGTGTGGTTGCCACGCATGAGTTTTCGTATCATCATAACTAATATTTATCACGCAGTCTTGTCAATGAAAGTGGATAGAAGTTCTATATGATCACCAGTAATGATTTTAAAACAGGGATGACGATTATCCTAGATGGGAATATCTTCCAAGTTGTTGAGTTTTTACACGTAAAACCGGGTAAGGGGTCTGCATTCGTCCGTACAAAGCTGAAGAATATTAATACCGGAAACACCGTTGAAAAAACCTTTCGTGCCGGTGAAAAAGTTGAGCAGGCCATTCTTGAACGTCGTGATATGCAATATCTTTATTCTGACGGTCAGGATTATACTTTTATGGATAATGATAACTTTGAGCAGCTTGCTTTGCCCAAAGCAACCGTGGGTGAAAACAATATTTTATACCTCAAAGAAGGTATGAATATTAGTGTCTTGATGCATGGTAGTGAAATCCTCGGTGTTGATTTACCGCCTCATGTAGAGTTAGAAGTTGTGGACACGCCGCCTTCTGAAAAAGGAAACACTGCTAGTGGTGGAACTAAACCCGCAACTCTTGAAACAGGGGCACAGGTTCAAGTACCGTTTTTTGTTGATATTGGAACCCGTATTCGAGTGGATACCCGTACAAACACATATCTGGATAGGGCTTAGTTATGGACTTAAACATTGAAACGATTGAATCTTTGGTTGATTTAGCCATTGAAAAAAATCTGTCAGAATTAACGGTTGAACAATCTGAGCAAAAAGTCACCATCAAAACGGGTTTTGCTGTTGCAGCAGTCTCCACCATTCAAGCTGTTGGCGTGGAATCACCCGTCGCATCGGTGTCTGCACAACCCCAAACGACTCCAGCACAAGTAGCAGAGGAAAGTGTGCGTCACTATTACAAAGTCACGTCCCCGATGGTGGGTACCTTCTACAAGGCACCTTCCCCCGACTCTCCAGCCTTTGCTGAGGTGGGGACGTCTGTGAGTAAAGGGCAAACCCTTTGTATTATTGAGGCCATGAAACTCATGAATGAGCTGGAGTCAGAAGTCTCTGGCGTGGTCCGAAAAATATGTGTGGAAAATGGTGCTCCTGTTGAGTTTGGTCAAGTGCTGATGGAAGTTGAGGTTCAATAGGCGCAATGTTTAAAAAGGTCTTAATTGCAAATCGTGGTGAAATTGCACTTAGAGTTATTCGTGCTTGCCATGAACTGGGTATTAAGACTGTTGCGATCTATTCCCAAAGTGATGATGAAAGCCTTCACGTTCAGTTGGCAGATGAAGCATATTGCGTTGGGCCAGCCCAGTCGGCAAAGAGTTACTTGAATGTTCCCAACATTATGAGTGTGGCGCTCATGTCCGGCGCAGAAGCCATTCATCCTGGATACGGGTTTCTTTCCGAAAATGCCTCATTTGCAGAGATTTGCAGGGAACATCAAATTAAATTTATTGGCCCCTCCCCGGAAATGATTCGGTTGATGGGAGATAAAGCAACCGCTAAGAAAACCATGCAAGAAATTGGGGTTCCTGTTGTTCCAGGGACCGATGGTGTAGCCCATGATATTGATTTGATTAAGGCTTGGGCAAAACATGCGGGTTATCCGGTTTTAATTAAAGCCACGGCTGGTGGCGGTGGTAAAGGGATGCGGATTGTTCAGGAAGAATACGAGTTGGAGCATCAAATGCAGATGGCTCGCAACGAAGCCAAAACCGCTTTTGGAAATGAAGCCGTTTATCTGGAGAAGTTTATTCTGAATCCACGCCATATTGAGTTTCAAGTGCTGGCGGATCAGTTTGGTAACGTGGTTCACGTGGGAGAACGGGATTGCTCTATTCAGCGACGCCATCAAAAGCTCTTGGAGGAAGCGCCATCTCCTATTATGACTGAAGAGTTGCGGGAAAAAGTGGGCCACTTGGTTCTGAAGGCCCTGAGAAAAGTGGGATATGAAGGTGTCGGAACCATTGAGTTCTTGTGTGATAAAGACATGAACTTTTATTTCATTGAGATGAATACCCGTATTCAGGTAGAACATCCGGTTACAGAATTAATTACCGGTATAGATCTGGTTAAAGAGCAGGTTAAAGTTGCTGCTGGTATCCCTTTGAGCTTGACGCAAGATGATATTCACTTTAGGGGACATGCTATTGAGTGTCGGATTAACGCGGAAGACCCTGCTAAAAACTTTATGCCATGCCCAGGCTTAATTGATGGCTATATTGCTCCAGGCGGTCCGGGGGTTCGGGTGGATAGCCATGTATACTCAGGCTATACAATTCCACCGTACTACGACTCTTTGGTTTCCAAGCTGATTACCTGGGGCGAAAATCGTGAAGAGGCCATTCAACGGATGAAACGGGCTTTGGATGAATATGGCATCACCGGAATTCAAACAACCATTCCCTTTCATCAGCGGCTTTTAGACACACCCGCCTTCCAAGAAGGGGATGTGACGACAGATTTTATTACCCGTCACGCTTTGGTATAAGCCATTTTAAAATTACACAACAGGTAGCTCGGCTGTGAGGTGTTGTTTTTGAGCACCATGAGCATTACTTGAAGTTTTAAAATGTTTTGGAAGCGAAATTCCTTCTTTTAAAGCAATAAGGTATCCCAAGGCTTCCATATAATTGGCACATTGAACGACAGATTGCTCTAATCCCAAGGCTTCCGGTGGACAATCCATCACCGTCTGGTTATTTTGAACGGCCAAAATGGGGACATTTCTTTCGATGGCGGATAAAACCGGAATTGAGCCCAAGGCATTTCCCGGAACCACCAATGCGGAAATATCTTGAACGGTTATACCTGCCCTATTGCTGGCCTTTGAAGTCTCAAACTGGGGTGCTTTAGCCAATCCGGTGAGAACACAAGGCAAAAAGGTGGAAACCATAAATTCTGAAGCGGCTTTGGGGTCTACAAGATGATCTATGACGGGGAGGGCTTCTTCATAGGGAAAAATGGGCGCATGAGCGGCCGGAACCTGAAATTGGGATACCATCAGATGTGAAATCATGGCCTCAATACCGCCAATGGGGTCCACCCCTTCGCCAGACTGATAGGTTTGGTTCTCCAAACTCTCTAAGACTTCTGGCATCAAGCAACAAACAGCCAAGGCTGTTGCACCACGCTTAAGGAGCTTTTCCCCTGCTTTTAAGAGCACATCTGGATTTTGAATTTCGCCGGCAGAACGTCCTGCCTCACTGATTGTTAGACCTAATGAAACAGGTTTTTCTGTTTTAACAAAATCCACAACCTCAACACCATAAACGGTTTCAACTGCGGCAATGGCGTTACGATGCAGGATTTCCATCTCAGGAGCGATCCCCGAATCCCACAGAATCCCCACCCGATTTTGTCGAACAGGGGTAAGGGACCATTCTCCTTGGAAGAATTGATCCAGGGCATAACCCTCTACATAAAGGGTATTGGGGGGCAGGGTTTGAAAACATGCTGCATTGGCAACATTGGGATGGGTAATCACATTGTCGGAAATGGCCGAAAGCAGTGGGAGTAACGTCATGGCGTCTCCACCAAAACCGCCAATAGATGCCCCGATACCCGTGGGGATAATTAAAGCGGTATTAAATGGCAGTTTTTTCATCAAAATTGGGGTTGCGACAATTACTGTGAATCAGTATCGGTGAAGTGAGCAATATAGGGAAGGTTGCGATAATAGCCTTGATCGTCCAGGCCATAGCCTACAACGTACTCGTTACCTACTTCAAACCCAATAAAGTCGGTTTTGACAGGCCGCTGCCGAGCTTCCTGTTTATCGAGCAATACAGCCAGTCGTAATGATTTGGGTGTATGGAGTGATTCCAGGTATTCCATAAAAAAGTTTAAGGTTAAACCCGTATCCACAATGTCTTCCACCAGTAACACGTCTCTGTTGCTGAGCCGAGGGAGTGTCAAGTCAACAGGTTTTACGGTACCTGTGGTTTTTTGCCCATCACCGTAGCTGGATAATCTGACAAATTCAATCTGGCAAGGAATATTCAGTTTTCGGGCCAGATCAGAGGCGAACATAAAGCCGCCTTTGAGGATACAAATCATGATTAGCACCTCGGTATCTCTATAGAGATGATTCATCTCCTCAGCGAGTTCCTCGATACGGTTTTGGAGCTGTTGTTCGGTAAATAGAACTTTCAATGATTCTGGAGTATATGCATAGGGTGTCATTTCAATCACTCGGCAATCCTCTTTTGATTGTAATCAAGTGCGTCGGTCGATTTTTAACTCTAATGCTTTCACTGAGTCCAACACCAACCGCCCACAATACATCTGACTCTGATGTTAACAAGGGGACAGTATCTCTTTTAAATCGTGGAATACAGCGGTTAATAAAGTAACGTTTTAACTTCACAGATTCAGACATTCCTAAGGGCTTAATTCTGTCCCCTTTCATGCGAGAGCGCAGGGTAAGTTCTTTGCCTTCAAATTGTGAAAGATCGACATAAACCTCTTCTTCTGAAAGTTGTGAGAAATCAATGGGTTTTTGTTGGGCTTCGCCTGAAAGGGGGACGATAGACAGCGTTGCTTTTAGATCTAGATGCGAAATTGCACCGGGGATAGGGATTGAAACCGGACTAATTTCTTTTTCCTGAGGGGCCTCTATTGTGATTTTATTCCGATATACGGAGAGGAAGTGGCTTGCGTCTAAAGAAAAGAGTGCAGGAGAAGGGAGTTTTCGATTTTTCCCGGCAATAAAAGCCAAAATATCTTCAATTTTATTAAAACTGGTCTCTTGAGTCTGATATTCTAAGAATTTGCGTATTATCCGGCGTTGAAAGGCATGGGAAAGCTGATTGAATCGAACTTCATCCAGGCTTTGTTCTTTCGGATCAAACACCTCTGACCAGATTTCATCAATCTTTTTCTCCACAATCTCCAAATCGCCTGTGGTTAATTCAGACAACTTCAGGATGGATTGACGGGCATTTGGGAAAGCGGCTTCGATTTGCGGCAACAATTCATGACGAATCAAATTACGTTTAATGCGAATCTCCATGTTGGTTGGGTCATTTGCATAGGTCAGGTTATTTTCTTGGGCAAAGGCGTTAATGATGTTTCGGGGCTGATGAATAAAAGGACGGGCAAGGGTAACGTGCTTCACTTCATCAATCCATAACTCTCGCATTTCTGGTATGCCTTTAATGCCATCCAATCCAGTGCCCCGTAGAATACGGAATAAAACGGTTTCAACTTGATCATCCTGATGATGTGCTGTTAACAGTGCAGTTGCCGTTAAGTCGTGGGTTAATTTGGCCAGTTGTTGGTATCGATCCTCCCGAGCGGCTGTTTCTGTTTTGGGCAGGGTGAGGTCGGGTGTTAACATGACCCAGGGAATTCCCAGGGCTTTACAGTTTTTATGAATGACTTCAATATCTTCTTCCAAGGGGCGCCATGGGTGCCAGTAATAAGCAACTGTTAATTTAATGGGGGTCGGCAATTCTGCTTGCAATTGAGCCAGGCAATGCAAGAGTGTGGTTGAATCTCGACCACCAGAATAGGCAACAACAAAATGAGTCTCCTGATCTCTTCCAATAAGTTTATGAGACTCTAAGAATGAATGTAACGCTTGTTTAAGCAATGGATCCACGAAATGGGAACTTCCGTTCATATTGATAGTCATTGTTATACCGTAAGCTTTATGGAATCTCAACCCAATTCTATTGGGGGCGGAATTTCTTTTAATCCAGTATAACTTTGGATTACATTATATCTTATTCAGGCGCTTAAATTTTAGAAGGAGCACTCGGAAGCGATGAGCACACCAAATAACGAATTTCAACCTGCAGAAAATTACCAGCAGAATCATTCTAAACTATCCAAACGGCTTTCATGGCCGTTAATTCTCTCGGGAGGGGCTTTGTTTTTTGCCCTCGCCGCATTTTCAATGAGCTTTGTCAGCATTGCTTTGCCGTCCCATACCTTGGCATCTCGGGGTGAGATACAACTCATTCCCTCCCAAGTTGACAACCCCAAGGTAGAACTTACCGGGCGGTATGAGCATGAACTGATTTCAAGCCGGTCTTCCAGCATTGTTGCAGATGTTGCCGAAGAAATTGCCCCATCTGTGGTGAATATTGATATTAAAAAAGAGGGTAAACCTGTTGCCATGGTGCCTTTTGGCAGCCAGTTTTTTAATCGGTTTTTTGGTACTGAGCCAGTTCCTTTTCAACAAATTCCCATGAGGATTCCCGAAATTAAAGGGAATGGTTCAGGTATTATTATTAGCTCCGATGGTTTGGTGTTAACCAATAACCACGTGGTGGCCAATGCTCAGGATATTGAAGTGACTGTTCAGGGTGGAAAAACCTATCCAGCCAAAGTTGTTGGGCGAGATCCTTTTTCCGATATTGCTGTCATTCAAATGCAAGGAGCTCATAATCTGAAACCTGCTAAGCTGGGGTCGAGCAAGCATCTTCGTCCTGGTGACTGGGTCATTGCAGTAGGGTCACCGCTGGGGTTTGATCATACAGTTACCTTTGGCATTGTCAGTGCACTGTCTCGGCAAATTCCTGATATCAATGCCAACGTCAGCTTTATTCAAACCGATGCTGCCATTAACCCAGGAAATTCAGGTGGGCCGTTGGTAACCCTGGATGGTGATGTTGTGGGAATTAACACGGCAATTGCAGGGTCTGGACAGAATATCGGTTTTGCCATTCCCGTGGATATTGCCAAAAAAGTTTCTCAAGAGCTAATTTCCGATGGCCATATTACGCGGCCTTGGATTGGGATTAGCATGGCCGTATTAACCCAGTCTCTAGCCAAGAGCTTAGGTATTCCTGAAAATGTGAAAGGTGTTATTGTTGCCCAGGTATTACCAAATAGCCCATCGGATAAAGCTGGGTTCCAGCAAGGAGATGTGATTCAGAGACTTAATGGCTCTTCGATCGAAACCCCTCAAGAAATACAGAAGTTTGTTCGTTCAAAACCCATTGGCACAGAATTTAATTTTCAAATACTGCGTAATGGGCAAATGATGGCCTTATCTTTAAAAACGGATACCCTTCCAGACACCTATGCCAACCCGGCTGCAGAACAATAGATAAACTTCGTATCTGAAAGTTTAAGCAGGGGGCTGATATAGCCCCTTGCTTTCCGTATGTTGCTTGGTTTTTTGACAGCCAAAATATGAAGAAAAGTAACAAGATTCTCTAGCCAGGGTTAAACTAATACCGGCTTCGTCGATACGCATACAACGATTCTCTTAAAAACATCATCAGGGCACCAAGCTCTTTGTTATGATGTAATTGGAAGGAGATCTCATAGGCAGCGATAAAGGAGTTTATCCAATGGCAGTTGAGACAGGAACATCTGGACATTCCACACAATCCTACCAGGTCACTCAAGTGCACCCCTCTCCAAGTATTTGGGCGATTCAAAATTTTATGAGTGATGAAGAGTGTGACCACTTAATTCAACTGGGCGAGGATAAGCTTGCACCCTCTTTAACCATTGATCCAGAGACTGGAAATCATATTCAGGTTGAGGATAGAACCAGTACTTTAACCTTTCTTTCCTTAAACCAAGACCCCATCGTGACGCAAATTGAGTTTCGTATTGCCAATTTGGTGAGAATGCCGGTTAACCATGGTGAAGGGCTTCAAATATTGCGCTATGAAATTGGGCAGGAGTATAAACCCCATTACGATTATTTTGATCCGGCGCTTTCAGGAAGTCATAAGGCCCTTGCAAAAGGTGGGCAAAGAGTTGCCACGATTTTGATGTATTTAAGTGATGTTGAAGAAGGTGGGGAAACGGTTTTTCCAAAAATTGACTTAAAAGTTCCGCCCAAAAAAGGACATGCCATTTTGTTTTACAGCCTTTATTCCAATGGAGAGTTAGACCCTAATTCGTTACATGGTTCAATCCCGGTGGTAAAAGGGACGAAATGGGTTGCCACCAAATGGCTTCGAGAAAAACCTTTCATCGCCTAAAGACAACCGAAACTAGTCTTTTGAAGAGTCTTGTCCTTTGAATTTTTGAAGCTTTTTATCCGTTGGATCGACAGATTTAACTTTTTTGATTTGAAAAGATATTTGGGGTTGAAAAATAATTTTAAAGGCAATGGCCATGCTGGCGGTTAAAAGGGCTGCTTGCCAAAAGGCAATGATTGGTCCGTGACATACATCTCCAACAATGGCATTCCATGTAATCCAGGTTGCACCCACTGGAACAACAATTATAACGGTTAAAAGTGATAAGCTAACGAGTGTAAATAAAATAAATCCCCAAAAACCTTTGATTTCATATGTTCTCATCAAGTGCTCCTTTACAACCACGTTAAGAGAGGAACGATGTCAATTTTTTAATATCTTAACACCAATCATTCCAAATATCATGTCTGTCAACTTCAATATCCATATTCATTTGTTTTCAATCGTTGATCAAGCAGATGCTTATTGCAGGCTAGAGTAGGGCTTTAAATTCGGATTCTTCAAGAATGGGGATATTGAGTTTGGCAGCCTTATCGTACTTAGAGCCTGGGTTTTCGCCCAAAAGCAAATAGTCGGTCTTTTTACTGATAGAGCTGGATATCTTTCCGCCTACCTTGCGAATGCCTTCTTCAGCCTCATCTCGGGTGAGGGTAGGTAATGTGCCTGTAAGGACAAATATTTTACCATAAAAAGGATGGCTTGTGTCTTTTGGAAGCATATCTTCAGTTGCTGCCTTAGAATGCATGGTGATTCCCAAGGCTTTCAGGTCTGCAATCATATTTTGGTTTTCAATGTCGCCAAAAAATCCCACAATGCTTTCTGCCACTTTGGGGCCGATACCTTCAATTTCCATGAGTTCTTCAATGGAGGCATCTGCGAGTTTTTCCATGCTGTGGAAATGATGGGTGAGGAGAATGGCTGTTTCTTTACCCACATGAGGAATTCCCAAAGCATTAACGACAGCGTGCAAAGGTCGTTTTTTACTTTCTTGAATGGATTGGTAGGCATTTAAAGCAGACTTTTCGGCCATCCGCTCTAATTTTAAAAAGTCGTCCACCATTAATTTATAGAAGTCCACCGGCCCATCAACCAGTTTTTCCCGAACCAACTGATCAATCAGGGCTGGCCCCACATGATCGATGTCCATCCCTTGTTTACTCACCCAGTACTCCAGACGGGTTCTTCGCTGAGCACCACAGGTCTCCGGGTTTGAACACCGGATGGCCACTTCACCATGAAATCGTGTTGTTGTCGCTTCACAAACCGGGCAATTTTGAGGTTCTTCAATGTTTATACTGCTTTCAGGGCGCTTTTCAAAGACAACTTCCAACACCTCAGGAATGATTTCAGCGGCTTTCTGGACGCGAACCGTATCGCCAACGCGAATGTCTTTTTTGCGCACTTCATCAAAATTATGAAGGCTGGCACGTCGCACCGTGGTTCCGGCGAGCTGAACCGGCTCCATAATAGCAATGGGGGTGATAACACCGGTTCGACCGACACTCAACTCCACTTCTTTGACAATGGTTTCTTTCACTTCCGCCGGATACTTATAAGCAATAGCCCATCGCGGACTTTTGGCTGTATATCCCAAAATCTCCTGTAAGGCAAAGGAATCGACTTTCACCACAGCTCCATCAGTGGCAAAACCCAATTTTGTCCGTTGTTTTCCCCATTTTTCAATAAATTCTGCAACTTCATCTAATGTTTTACATTGTTTACGTGCCGGATTAAGTTTAAATCCCAGAGATTCAATATAGTTAAGCATCTCCCAATGGGTTGGAATAGGGGGTTGATGACCATTTTCAATGAGAATCCCTGCATAAAATAAGGCATCAAGATTCCGATGGGCGGGGACCTTGGGGTCTAACTGGCGAAGCGAACCGGCACACGCATTTCTGGGGTTGGCAAACTCTGGTTCACCGCGTTGCTGCCGTTCTTCATTTAGATGTAAAAAACTATTAATAGGCATAACGGCTTCAGCCCGCGCTTCAAATTTTTGAGGAACAGGAGTTTTAGTATTTTTAACAGGAATCCTCAGGGGAATGCTGCGAATGGTTTTTAAATTTTGTGTAATGTCTTCACCCACCACCCCATTTCCCCGGGTAGCGCCTTTAACAAAGTGGCCATCTTCATAAATTAATGTAATGGCTAGGCCGTCCAGTTTGAGTTCTGCAACATAGGACAGCTCGGAATACCTCTCAGCCGGTAAAAGTCGTTTAATCCGTTCTTCCCAATTCTGTAAATCTTCTATTGAAAAAGCATTATCCAGGCTGTAGAGACGATTAATATGGGTCACTTGTGAAAATTCTTTTAAGGGCTCGTCACCAACCCGCTGTGTGGGGCTATCGGGCGTGACCAATTCAGGATGCTCTCTTTCAAGGGCGAGTATCTCTTGATATAAGGCATCATAAGCAGTATCCGTAATCTCAGGAGTATCTAGGACGTAATACAAATAATTGTGGGTATTCAGCTTTTCCCGAAGCGCTTGGATACGTTCTTGAGCTGTTTTATCATCGAGGGTCATCATAGCGTCAGTATAATAGAAGGAGGTCATGTTTTGAACTATAATTTTACATTGACATTGTGTTTGAAAGACAGTACAACTGTGAAGGTTGGACAGGTGTCCGAGTGGTCTATGGTGCAGTCCTGGAAAGACTGTGTGGTGTTGAGCCACCGAGAGTTCGAATCTCTCCCTGTCCGCCATTTAATTCAGACGCCAAGGCGATTTCGGGTAATTAATCAAAATCTGAAACCCATTCAAGTTTCAAAACAAAATCGAACCCTACCCCCCCAAAGTTGGACAAAAGTTGGACATGTCCAAGCGGGTTTTTTGACTGTTTCGGATGTAGCAGAAAAAATAAATGTTTCTGTTAAAACGGTTACCCGCTGGTGTGAATCCGGTAAGCTGGCTGCGGTCCCAAAAAGATATGGGCAAAAAGTCACCTATCAGATAAGCCAACAAGCTGTTGATATGCTTCTTTTAAGGCAAAAAGAGGAACAACGTAGACTAGATAGCCCCACAAAACCACATGAAAAATTTTTTAATGCTTGGGTAAGGGCTCTGAACAAAGGCATTATGACAGGTAAGCCTTTAAGTCCATTGACAATAGAGTATTACACAGCCCATGCTCAGTGTTTCTTTTTAAAACATGATGCTTTAACACCTCAAGCAGTTCGTATAGAGTTAATGCGTTGCCAATCTCAACAGTATGCAAAGCGTTCAAAGATTCATAAAGCGATGGTCTCATATGCCAAGTTTTTGGTAATGCAAAGAGTTCTTGATTCTTCTGTCGTTGATGAACTAAAAACATTACGTCCTAAGAGACATTTACCGCCTAAACGGTTAGTGCTTGAATCAGGAGAAATTCAAAAGCTTTTCAGTGAGTGTGAGTCACCATCGGATAAGCTTATTGTGATTTTGCTATCTCAAACAGGTCTGAGGGCTTCCGAGTTTTGCGCTTTGCAATGGAATGATATTGATTTTGAAAAACAAACCTTACTGGTGCGAGTTGGAAAAGGAAATAAATCACGCTGTATCGGTTTAGGGAAAAGTGTAATACAAGCTCTAAAAGTGTATCAAGCAGTTTCTCGTAAAGAAAATGGAGCTTTATTTCTTGATCCAAAAGGGTATCCAATGAGTCGGCATGGCCTTTATAAACGATTACAGCGTCTTGGTAAGAAAGCAGGTGTTGAAGTATCACCTCATGCTTTACGTAGGGCTTTTGTGACTATAAACGCCAATGCAGGGAGACCCTTACAGATGATTCAACGGGCTTGTGGTCACTCAGACATTAAAACCACCATGGCCTATTGTCGGACCAGTGAACAAGAGGTGATTGACGCTATGAAGGATTGGTAAACCCGCAAAGCCACCCGTAGCTTAAAAACCCCAATTATTTGAAAAAAAAATAAATCAGATATCAATTGATATGCTTTTTATATATATTTCTATATGCGTAAAATGATAATTTTCATTTATCAAAGCCTAAAACTCGCTCTATATTTAAAATCGATTCCTGTGGTCTCTAGCAGGCTCGACAACATGCCCTGGATTTCTGGGGTAATAAATCCTACCCAAAACAAGACAAAACATGATTGTTTTGGTAAGAAATGGGGACCGGTTGGCAAGTTTTTATGAAGCCAGGGATACAGAATCTTGTTTATTCAAAACCACTGACCGCATGGCATACAGTTGAACCAAAACAAGCCGTTCAGATGAGGAGAAAGGTGATCCTCCCATGTATTTCAACCGACGCTCCCAATCATCAACCGCCTCGTTACCGTAAGCGATATCCTGCGAGGAGGGCCTGCCATAACCCCGAGCAAGTTCTCCCAGGGTTGCCGTAGTGCTTTGGCGTAATCGTTCAAAGCGTTCCTGGGGAATCCTGCCTAGAAAAGCATGTATCGTGATATCAATAGCCTCTAAAATCTTCTCTCTCAAATCTTCTGTCATTACCAGAGTTCTCTAAAGGTTGTAGTATCTGCTATAAATTGGTATTTTATGACCCCAAGAGGGCCATTACGTTGTTTTGCGATTTTAAGCTCTACCTCAGAGCCTCCGGCCTTCCGGTTCAGGAAGAGAACAAGGTCAGAGGCTTGCTCAATTTCGCCACTGTCTTTGAGGTCAGAGAGCCTAAGTTTGTTATCCCCCCGCTGGTCCACTTGTCGGTTAGGTTGTGCCAGGCAGAGGACCGGGACTTT
>JANWIO010000036.1 GCA_025449835.1 Vampirovibrionales bacterium | reverse complement strand
TTACGAATGCCATAATCCTCTTGCTGAAACTGAACACTTTGATGATAGCCTTCGGCAATATTGGTTAAGGTTAAAAAGAGGCGAAATGCGCCAGCAGCATCCTCCAACAAGGTTACCTGGTCTTCAATAGGGCGATGAAAGACTTCAGATTCCAGAATTTGATTAAACTCTTTAAATCCCAATTCGCCAGAAGATTGACGCGCCCGCTTTGAGGCTTTTCGAACCCGTTCGATAAGCGTGTAAAACGCTTCGCCTTCATGTTCAAACAAAATCAGGCCCAAAATGGCCCCCAACAACCTTACATCATCATTTAAGGCGCTTTCGCCTTCAGTGGCCTGCTGAGTTTCTTCAAGGGAAGTTACAATGGGCTCTTTGGGTTCTACTCGCCCCACCACAGGGAGCTTATCCCTCACTTGCCGATACAGATCTCGGTGAGATAAGGGTTTATTCGAAGCAATCAAGGTTTTCATGGGAACCATCACGATCCAAGCATCATCCAAATAAAAGCAGGGGGAGCAATAAGGCAAATCAACCGGCTTTCCTCAGCGATTTTACCACAAAGATGCCTCAATCCGGCTTTCAAAAAATTTCCATCTGTAAGAGATTTTTCCCTCTAATCAAACGCTTTGGTGCGGGGCCTGTATCCTGCCCCGCCCCGACCCTGATGGAATGTTTAATCTCATGGGGATAGGGAAAAAGCATTGAATGGGGTCTATCGGATGGAATGGAAAAATTGCTTTTTCCCGAAAGGGGAGAATCCCCTTCGATAAGAGGGAACTTGTTCCCTGTCCAGAGGAGGGAACGGACTTTGGTATAGACAAAACAATCAAAAATAGAGATGAGTTCCAGAGGAAGAAGGGGAATCCGACTATTTAAGTGTATTTTTCCCAAAAAATCACCCCCGGCCAATTCAATGAGTCCAGGGGTGAAATCGCTTCATAAAAAGCGTTTAGCAGGCAAACAACCTGCTAAGACTTAGTAAGTTTTGCGATATTTTTCTGTGAATTTCACTGAAAATTCAGGATGGGTTCTGAAATAGGTTGCTTCCTGGGGATGATGCTCTGTCCACATGGGATGTGCTTTTGCCCAGGAATTAAATGCTTCTAAATCCGCATTTCTTTCCCGTTCACGCCATTGGGGTGCTAAGAAATGCTCAGCAGCCTCAGGGTGATTTTGGTAAAAAGCAGCTTCTTGAGGGTGCATTTGAACCCATTTTTGGTGATTTTGAGCCCACTGTGAATAATCTTGCCGTGGTGTTGCTGCAGAACCCAAAAGTGGGCATGCGGCCATAACACCCGCCAAGATGGACAAAGAAAGGGCCATTTTAAGTGTACGCATTCAATATTCTCCTCACACAACGATATATACTTGTTATGTTTATAATGACAAAAATGTCAAGTTCTGATTATACCCGAGGGACTGCTCAGACTGCTAGCAAAAAATTACAAACCGTAAAGAAATATTAAGTTTTATAACAAAAAACCTTTAAATACAGTATTTATAAGCATTTCCAACTCCTCTCCTTGCAGGAAAATGGGTTGAGGTATTCTGGTAAGCCATTAATAATACCGATTTTAGCCGTTCTTAGCTCCGATGCTAACCGCTTCATGGGCCACCGTTGAAATTCGGCAATCTTTATCGGGCAAATAGCCACCGGTTTTTACAAGAAACCTATTCTTGGCCAAGCGGTCTATCACCCGTTCAACTGAAACAGCGCCCCGTAGTTTATCTTCAAGGCTTTGCAATAAGGGTTTACTAAATTCTTGAAATGTCTTCATGAGGGCATCCCCCTCATTTTTTAAGGCCGTCCATTCCGACAGTTTTTCTTGCACCTGAGGGTTTGATTTCAAGGATTCTAAAAAGGCTTTATCTTGGGGTGTTTTACCCCATTTCAGAAGCCTATTTAGGATTTGAATCACTTTATGGTCTGAATTTCCACGACGCCATTGATTGAACGCATCCAAAACACCCTGCCTATAAGTATCCATACTCATCCGACGGGCCGAATCATTGGCCTCTACACCATTGATATTGGTAACCAACCGTTGATGGGTTTCGTCCTCTAATACATCTGTTCCGGTGAGCACCAGAGTCGCATTCTTTAAAAAATGTCCCGGAAAGAAACTGGAGAGATCAGAGGTTCGTTTCAATCGTAGGGGAACCGTCATAAAGGGAAGCGCTTGCTCTTTGGCCTTGTTATTTAAGAGGGCGATGGCTTCCTCCAGCTCAGGATCTTTAATTGCTTCTGGCTTCGTCATTTCAGGGTAATCTACCCATCTCAACGGGCAGCTTCCCGTAATCATGTAGGCTGCTCCAAATCTTGGCTGTAATGCAATTTTCACCCTTATCCTCCCTTCACCTGAGCCATTCCAGTTTGGCTTGTAAGTTACTTTCATATTTAATTAGCACAAAGACTTTGTAGAATAAAGAAGGATAGATATCTGTCTATTCAGGGAAGTTTTCAGAAAACAGTTAAGATGCGGTGTCCGTTCCCTCCTCTGGCCATCTCGCTGGGGTTAACCCCCTTCGAATCAGGAAGCTTGCTTCCCCAAATAAAAACCCCCTAGCAAGCTAGAGGGAAAATTGTAAAGCGAAGAGATAAAGGGGATTTTTTTGAAGAGGGGAGATGATTTATGTTTATATAAAAACAATCTTTACCCCCTTTTGTGTTATTTCTTTAAGAAGTGTAAAGCGCTTGGGACTCAAGGCTGTTCGTCTCAACTGAAGCACTCATGTCTGCCCCAACCTAAAAACTTCTCATGAATTGAATTCACATTGTAATTTATTTTACCTATACTGGATTCAATTTATCGCCTAATGAGAACGCCTTTCATCATGCTGATTACCGGAGAATATAACGCCAACCCAAAGTATACCAGGCCACAGTATAGCCAAAGCAACTATGGCTCTGGATGGTATGGTGCCAATACGGCAAAACGCTCTATTTCCGTTGTTAAAAATGCCTTGGACGCTTTTGAAAACGACCCATTATCCATTCGTTTTTCGCCCCAGGATTCTGTGGAAACCAACCCCAATACGTATCAGGAGAACCTACTGGGGTTTTCGCAAGAATATATAGATACCTTTGGCAGTAAAAATGCTCCCAGCCTCACGTTACAGCAGTATGAAGCCTGGAAAGCCCTGGATATTAACAATACCCAAGAGCGGGTTACAAAGGCTTTAAAACTGGGTCTGGCCGTTTACCACGAAATGCTGATCGATCAAAATCAAGAGATGTTTAGGCGAAAAGATGTGGATAAAGAGGAGTTGGAGCAGACCTTGGTCAATCAAGTCGCCGAAATCAAGCCAGGTCTTGAAGAAAAGATTAAAGATGCTGCCCTTCGATACACGAAAAAAACCACCCAGCTTTTCCCCATATTCGATAGAAACCAAAACGGCCTTTTGGACTTAAAAGAATTGGCGGCGATTCATCGCCTCCATGATGGCATTGCCCAATATTTACAAACCTTTGACCCCACCTTTCGAGAATCCAAAGAGACCCAGCGATTAGAAGATATTATCACCCGTTATTATGCGCGGGCCTTTTCTCGCCTGGCTGGAAAGCCGGTTCACCTGGATATTCGCGCCCAAATTGACGGAAAAATTTCGTTTTTTGAAGAGAACCTCACCAGTATGTATCTCAGAGAAGGCTCACCAGAGAAACTGGCAAATATTTTAGACCACATTCAAACAGAGCTTCAATTGGACAACGCTGCAAAAGCCTTTCAAGCCCAAAAACAGAGTTCATAAGCTTCATTCTATCAGGATAGATACAGGGCACTTTCGCTCTACCCAAGGGTTTTGAAGCGGGGAAGTCGGGGATAGGGGAAAAGCCTTGAAAGGGGATTAATATGATGGAATGGGAAAATCGCTTTTTCCCGAAAGGGGTGGACCCCCTTCGATTAAGGAAGCTTGCTTCCCAGAGGAGGGAACAGCCTCTGGTATAGACAAAATACTCAAAATAGGGAGGGGGGCCGGGGAGGGAACGGACCCGGCTTTTAAAAAATTTCCATCTGTAAGAGATTTTCCCTCTAATCAAGCATCCTGGTGCGGGGCCTGTATCCTGCCCCACCCCGACCCTGATGGAATGTTTAATCTCATGGGGATAGGGGAAAAGCCTTGAAAGGGGATTAATATGATGGAATGGGAAAATCGCTTTTTCCCGAAAGGGGTGGAACCCCTTCGATTAAGGAAGCTTGCTTCCCAGAGGAGGGAACAGCCTCTGGTATAGACAAATTTTTCACTCGGAATCAATAACTCCAGCAATCAAAAAACATTATTTTTGTTTCTTGTTTTATAAATTTCATGCGAGCTTGGCGTCACAAACCCGCTCAAAGATAGTTTTTAGGAGAAAAATTTACAAAAGTTAAACTAATAACACAAAATTTCTAAATGATTGTTTTTATATAAACAAGTAATGTTTGTTCTTGATCCTCTGTCAAGAAAAGGTAAATGAGTTAGGAGCTTACGCAATGGGATTCTCAAGTAATAATAATTTGACGTTTGGTCAGCCAATTACCATGAACCAAAACAATGTTTTTGGGCCAAATAATGCTTATGGCAGTGGGAATAATGATGGCAACAACCAAAACTTAAACTTAAATTATAACGTTGCCTTAAACGAAGGCCCCGGCGCAACGCAAGTATTGCCTAATTTTGGCCAAAACATGCAACAAATGTCTTACGATTATAATCCGCAAACATTTAATAACCCCAATTTTAATAACACCGGTGTTCCTTACAACACCGGCAGTTTCCAAAATCCACCCAGTAATCCGGGTAATGAATACCATCCATCCAACCCTGGTAACCCATCCAACCCTGGCAACCCATATAATCCTGGGAACCCATATAACCCTGGGAACTATCCGCCAGGCAATAATAATGGTATACCCGGTGAACCTCCCTATGGTTGCTGGCCACCAGCACCACCTTATGGTTGCTGGCCACCAGCACCACCTTATGGTTGTTGGCCTCCAGAACCAAGTCCATATCCTCCGGTGTGCCCACCGATTCCATCGCCTCCGCCAGTTGTATACCCACCGCCGGTTCAACAACAGGATCCCCGGATGCTTCAGATGTTTCAAATGCTATTTTCCCTCATCCGAAACCGGTTAAACCCGCCAACACCGCCTCCAGCCCCAGCACCGGCGCCACAAAAATCTTCAAATTCCATGAGTTCTATGATGATGATGCTCTTAATGCTTGTTCTGGTGAAAAAGTTTAAAGGCAATCTCGGCTCAGCACCGGCACCCGCACCAGCAGCACAACAAGAGCAATCCTCGAAGGATTCCACAACCGATAGTGCCAGTGGTGCATCCGAGCAATCCTCAACCGATGCAACAACGGATACATCGTCCCAAACAACGGATTCCAGTAATAATACAAGTAGTAGCACCAATATTGCAAACAATACAGGTACCAAAACAACGGTGACCAACGGTCAAACCAAAACCACATCAACAGCTTAATATTGGTCGAAAAGTTCCCAGATTTTAAAAAGGCAAAACTGAATAGCCTCAAACTATTCAGTTGCCTTTTTAAATGACACATTCTCACACGCTAAATAACCCACTCAGTTTTTGAGAGGGTTTTTTTATAATTTCTACCCGTAATTACCCTAAAAAGGGGCTTCATCATAAAAACAATTTTATTTACACCGTGTTATGAAATGGCATTTTTCGTGACCGAGGCCGTTTTTATGCCATTAGCGCAATAGAGGGAGGGATTTTATCATGGTAACAACATTTGTCGCACCACCGCGTAAAGAAGCATCTTCAACAACAGCAGCAGCAAGCAAAACAAAGCATAAGCCACCATTAAGTGCCCCACAAAGGCCTGGCTATTTTCACTTTGCACCCACCGAAAATACCACCAGCCCACCGTCTGTTGAGCTGGCCCGTCGGCCCTATGCACCACCGGCTTTTAATCCTACAAAAGCGGCTTATGACCTTAAACTTAAAATTGAACATGGATCCGCCAGTGACCTTAAAAACTTTCTACTGGGAATGAATACCGATGAACGACATCAAATGATCCAGCGTTGGGAAAAAGTCAGGAATGGTTCTAAAAATGCTTACACTCAGATTTGGCAACTTTTTAGCAAACATCATCCAACGGAAAGAAATAATTTGTTTCATAATTATTTAGTGCCAGGCTTACGGGTCAAAGGGGGATCAGACCGCCAGGCGTATGAGTTATACGAATATCACGGCAAAAAAATGGATACCGATGGCCTGTATCAATTTAAAGATCGAAACGCCTACATTAAAACGCTCACCGCTAAAACCCCACAAGGAGAAGATTTACGAAACCTTTACACCACTTATTATGGACGTTTAGGCTTTAATCCGGATCAAGATATTAACCTTCAGCGACAAAACCCTGATATTGAAGCGGCCAGCACTGCCTACAACCAGCTCACGCAAAAAGGACACAACTTTGAGACTTTAACCTATGACGTCATCGAGGGTCTACGCGCCTATGACAAACAAAATGGCACCCACTATATTGAAGATATTCGAAACTGGCCTATTTGTGAGCGCTTCAGCGCTACGAAATAAAATCAGGGAGGGGAGATTGGGGGAGGGAACGGGAAGCAAGCTTCCTTAATCGAAGGGGTTTCACCCCTTTCGAGAAAAAGTGAAATTTTCAATTCTATCTTAAAAATCCCATTCAATCGCTTTTTCTCTATCCCCGCGAGATGAAACGTTCCATTAAGACTGGCGCCCAAAAACATGACAGAGAAATCTATCCCAATTGAGCAATACCCAAAATCCCTTAAAATTATTTAAAGCTCAGGAAGAGACATCCACTGCCGCACCGATTCTTTCTGAGCAGCCAAACGAGCTGGTAACGTGGCGTACAGATGATCAAAAATCGTTTCCCAAGATAAGGATGATAGCGCTTCGGTTTGCGCCAGTTTTTCATTGATTTCTTGCTGAATCATATGCCAGAGAGCCTCTTCCTGATCATCATCCCACAAACCCACTTCCTTCAAGAATTTTTGAAGTCTTTGTAAAGGGTCTTTCTCTCGCCATGGCTTTACCTCCTCCTCAGAACGGTATAAATCGGGATTATCGGCTGAAGAGTGCCCGCCCATCCGATAGGTCTTTAATTCTAAAAACTGCGGCCCACCCCCCTGACGCGCACGGTCTAAGGCATCTCGACTCGCCTGATAGACGGCCAAGACATCATTGCCATCCACAACATGTCCAGAAATTCCATAAGCCTGGGCTTTATCTGCTAAATCTTTCACCGCCGTCTGGTGAGAAACCGGGGTTGAAATGGCCCAGTGGTTATTCACACACAAAAACAGCACTGGGGCCTGAAACACACCGGCAAAATTAAGGCCTGAATGAAAATCAGCAGTCGACGTTGCACCATCGCCAAAAAAGACGGCAATCACCGATTTAGGCTCTGATCTTTTAATTTTTGCCGCCATGGCCGTCCCCACGGCCTGAATAATCTGGGTTCCCACCGGGCTGGAGTTTGAAACCGCATTGCCCAATGCGTAGCTGTAATGCCCTGGATTCTGATGCCCTCGGCAAATATCGGCGCTATTGCCCAAGAGGTGGCCAAACATTTTTTCCAAGGGCATCCCTCGCATCAAATACGCCCCAGCCTGACGATAATAGGGATATACCCAATCTTGAGGTTCCAACGCAAAAACGCTCCCCACAATGGCAGCTTCTTCTCCCGTGGCGGGATAATAAATCGTGGTTTTCCCTTGACGAGCCATATTAACACCCTTCTCATCATAGGCCCGCATCAACACCATGGCACGATAGAGGTCAATTAAAATCTTGGCATCCAAACCGGCTGGAATCTGAACCGCCATCTCTTCCAAAACTTCAGGATAGGGTTTTACAGCCATATTCTCTTCTCCTGCATATCCCAAATCTTTTTCTTTTTGAGAGTAAAACTCAGGGAGGGGTGCCGGGGAGGGAACGGACCCGACAATAAAAATGATTATTTTTATTCAACGCCCTTTTTTATTAGCTTCTCATATGAAAAAGCCTATCAAATGCGCTAAGTGTCTAAAATTGGTTTAAAGCTTACACTTTTGCATCCAGTTTGGGCTGAGGTGCATGCTGGGCAATCCACGCGCCAGAATGGCAAGAAGAGATCACCAAGGCCGCCATTTTAAACTTTGATAAATACTGGTTAAAGAAATACTTCATCTGCTGCTCATAAAGCACATTTTGGGAGTCAATTTTCACAACACCCTCTGCACTCCCCTGCTTTTTAGCCTCCTCTGGTTGTATTGGCGCCAAATACCCCGCATCACCATGGGCCGCAACGTACACCATCAATTCTGCATCGGGATTGCTTTGCTGACATGCCTGAAGCCACAGCATCGCCCGGTGGAGATCGGCAAATGAAGGCTGCACCATATGCCGAAAATGGGTTTCGGGAATGTCATAATTTTTTTGCAGGGTGTATTTCAGGGAGGTGGCCTCGTTTAAAAACATTTTTTCATAATCCCGAGTCAGAGCAAGGCCCATAGTTCTGTCATCAGAGTTACTGGCATCTCCGCCATTGCCATTGCCCGTAATCATCAGCACAAATCGGGGTTTTTTCTCCAGCTTTTGCCATCCCCGAATGGGATTGGTAGAAGAAACCGGCACCTGGGGTATCCCCCCGACTTCAAAAGAGAACCCTCGAAGCCCTTTTTCAACCGCCTGTTGTGCTTCATCCAAGGAGTAAATTCTGTCTTGATCCAACCACGCAAAAAGCTGGTTGGGATAATTAAACGAAGGAGGGCGCCAAGGTAACCCAAAGCCGTAAGCGTTTTCCTCCTGTAAGGTTGAAGTGTACACCTTGGTATTGGTGGGCCATTGAGAAGGTGACTTGGTTTGATCAAGCTTGTTTAGAGATCGCGCAATCATCTGTTTTTCCCATCCAACTATTTCTTGTCGGGCATCATAGGTAAGCTTGCCCGTTACCGCCATGATACTGAGTGAGGCAGCCGTGAGGGCAATCTTAAACACATTTTTCAAAAAACGGCGAACTGGGCGAACCGGCTCCGGCC
>JANWIO010000035.1 GCA_025449835.1 Vampirovibrionales bacterium | reverse complement strand
GTCCCATTTGCCGCTCTCAAATTCGTTTCCTTTTCTTAAAATCCGGTGATTCTATTTTTGACCAATCGCTGGTTTGAGTCAAAAATTTTATCGCATTGGTTGAAATGGGGATTCAAATGTGGGTAAAAAAGCACTTTTAACAAGGCTTGGTATTGCTAAATAAGGATAGATCTGTCTGTACTGAGGGTCCGTTCCCTCCCCTCAAACACCTCTCCCTGATTTGTTTTAAAGGGCTTCGCCTTTCACCCATTTTTTCGCCAATGTATCCTTGCTGGGGATTGCTAAATAAAGATAGAGCTTTCTGTAATGAGGGTCCGTTCCCTCCCCTCAAACACCACTCCCTGATTTGTTTTAAAGGGCTTGGCCCTTCACCCCCTCCCTGGCTTGTTTTAAAGGGTTTGGCTCTTCCTCCATTTTTTCGCCAATGTATCCTTCAACGGGTAACATGCTTGTTTGCCCTGGCTGAAAACATGGGCTTCTGAAAAAGGCAATTTTTGGGGTTGAGGCGTTTTACTTTAAAAAAGAAAACTTTCATCTCATGAGGACTAGGCTCGCGAATGATTCCTGATCGGTTGTATACGCCACCATCGCATTTTACAGTGCGAAAGCTTGCACCATCCATACGATATGGTGCCGCAAGAGCAATGTCGCCTGAATATCCGGTGGCGCAATCTCAAAAATCGATTTTTAAAAACGCCTTTAAGGCTTTCCAAGACTGGTATTCAGGGGTTCATCATAAGATTCCTTCCATCAAAAAAGGGCAGCCAAAGTATATTGCACACTATTTTGATCATTTTTCCCTTTGGCCAGCGGAGAATCCTTTGAAAAACGCTTTGCTCAGGAAGGAACAATCATTGGGAGTGGCCTTCACACAAAAGGCGGTGGAGGACTTAAAAGCCTGGGCTAGAGATATCAACGGGGGGGAGCCTGATAATTATTTGCAGAACCTTACAATGGGGTTACTTACAACGCGGTTACTTGAAAAAACGATTCCCGATTTTTTAATGCAGATTGACAGCCCAGAAGCGTGGACCGTTGGTTTATCGCTACTAAAACCCAATGCAGCCCATGGGTATACAAACGGCATTAGGACGCATTTTCATCACTCTCCCCAAAATCTTGAGATGTTGACTCAGTTCTCAAAACCATTAATTCAGGCCATTTTATCCAAAAAAGAATGGGGACAAAAAGCAACCCAAAGCATAACAAAGCAGTGTATCCAAATATTTCGCGACATGTGGTGGGCTTCGGAATCGTCAAGTCACAACCGAACGGTCAGTGCCTATCATAAAGCTTTGGTAACGGATATGTTGCCGCGCTTAATCCAAGGATTATCGAACCCTTCGGAGATTGAACCGGCATTTCAGATGTTTTACCTGGTTTTTAATAATATTAGGCATAATGAGAAGAGTAGTGTTTGGAAGCTCCCCCCAGGTTCCAGGGAGAGTCAAAGTCCTGCTGAATTAACCGTTGACATTCCCGGCATGATTTTAAATATCCTCAAGAATCACCCCCAACGATTAAAAACGTTTCAATTTCTAAAACGGATTATGCAATCAGGATATTGGAGTGATTTTTATAAAGACTATCTTTTGCAGACAACGTTGCTCAATCCCCAGTTACATCATCAGCTCTCTGAAACGCGGCTGGCAGGGATTAATCAATTATTGTCGCTGTTGATGCCGGAACTGGGAAATACAACATTCAATAATTCGGGAAATAGCCGAAATTCCCTTTATTTTGAGAGCTGCCAAAAGATCCTCAATCATGCGGCGTTGCCCATTTCAGATTCAGTTTGGCAACAATTTAACCAGGCTATTATTGAAAATGCGCAGCAGGAGACAAACTGGCAGGGTCGGAAAAATGTAATTTTAGAGGGCATCCGTCAAACGGTTATCGATTTTTTACCGCGCCTGTTGTTATCCGATACACCGGATCGCTATCGCCTCGTGAATAGTATTGGTGAAAAACTGGTCAAAGAGCGAGATGTTGATGCCTTATTACGGATTCTCCCCATGTTGATCAATCCCCAAATTCCCGAGGGGATAGATTTTGCTCGGGGAATTGCAGACGAAATAAATCGCCTCAATATTAATCATGAGTGGGACTACGGCGTTGGCATGACCGATCATCCCTTTGAAACGGAATTAATGCTAATGATTCGTCCGCTGCAACTGACCCAAGATTATGAGGGAATCGATCGGTTTATGCTGGCGATAACAGGCCTCACGGGATTTAAAACGGCACCATCCAATCTGGTTGCCAAAACCTGGTCGGATATCGGCTTTTTATCCCATGCCTTTAAACTCTGGAAATATGATGCCCAGCGTGGCCAAGACCAGCAGACCCTTTTGAATAAATTTGGCTTTAAAACCATCGAGAATCGGGAAGAAACAACCGATAAACGGTACGGGCGAGGATGTGAAATTTCAAAAGCACTTCGCCCAAGCTTAAATCTCGATGAAAAGACCTGGATCGAATTTCGACAAGGGTATCTGGCGGTTTTTCACCCTGAGAAAGGACTTTTAGTCATTCGAAATTCCTCTCCCCATTTTGGTAGAAACCTCATGACACATACGGCCTATTATGCTTCTCCCACGTCAGGCATTACGTTGAGCGATTTAAAACATCTGAATCCGGCAACAGATAATCGGCTTCAACCCATCTTAACGCCCTCATTATATGATAATCCCAACTTTGAGCAGGATTTGACGTTCTTAACCAAAAGTTTGTTAACGGTTAAATCGGCGTATGGAAAATGGAAGTTGGATACCGAAAAATTTGACAGTGATGGCAATTTTACGGGGCATCAATCCCCTGGATTTAAGGCGCTCACTCGTAAACTTCTCTATTTGGCTCGTGAAAAGGAGGCCGGACGATATCATAAATCCTTACCCAATCTGGCCTTTTCTTCTCCCGAAATGCCGCCCTTCGATTTTTACGCGTTTCAGTCTGCCCACAGTGATGAGCATTTGGAGCGTTTTGAGCTCACCCCAGAACATTTAAAAGAAATGAAAGACTTGGCGACAGGACGTTGGAATGATAGCCAATATCCTCAGTCTGACTGGATACGTTTTTTACAGGCCGGTTTGGACGCCCATGCCGAACTGATTTTAGTTGACCCTGAAATAGCATAAAACCTTGGAGAAAAGCCCAATGACAATTCGATTATCTTCAATCCCGTTTAAAAATACAACAACGGAACCCGCTCAGCCAAAAACACCCAAAGAACAGCCCAAGCCAGCGCAGCCGCTTCCACTGGTAAAGCCAGATACACGACCGGATTCAATCCCAGAGGGTGATCCAATCCGTAGACACATGCCCATACCAGAAGGGGATCCAAACCGTAAACACCACTATTGCTAATACCCTCAAAAATCGTGTGGGAATGATAAAGCAACGTAACGCTTAAACCGATTTTTAGTTGCATGTTAAAAACTTTATGAGTAATCTTGTTTCAAAAGAACTTACTGGTTCGTGTTTAAAGTTTAATGATTGAAAGGATAATTTCCCATGAGAGTCAACCCCGTCCATTTTTCAGGAAAATTCAACATTAAAACCTATAGTAATCGATGGGCTAATGGGGAGGCCGCCCTATCCTCAGATGCATTGCTAATCCTTGCCACTCAAGTTGCAAATCGTTTTCAAAAAGATGGCGTTCAGGTGACATTGACGACGCCCAATTCTGAAAAATTTGAGATTGATCCCAATGATACTCCTGCCAACCAGCGCGGCAAATCTGTTGTTTCAGATGCAGAGTTGTTAATTGAAGGACCGAAAGCGGGTGTTCGACAAGCAGACTTTGCTTTGATGGAAGAGTTAACCATTCCATCTCGTATAAAAGCCTCTAGAGGACCTGTTGATTTTACCTACCAATCCGGTTCTTCTTTTAGTAAAGAAGCCTAAGTATCCGTTCAGTGACTTTGTTGGTTCTTTAAAAGGGCTAAAATTACAAGGAGAATAACATGAGAGCAAACCCCGTCCATTTTTCCGGAAAATTTACCATTAAATCCCATGACGTTAGTAAGAGTTTAACAAGCTGGCCACCTGAAGGGGCGATTTCTGCCCATGCGTTAACGTGTTTGGCAACAGGCATTGCACAGAAGTTTCAGTCGGATGAGATTCGGGTAAAGCTGACTTGCCCCAATACTCACGAAATTGAGATTGACCCGCAATATACAGTTCAGGGGCAGTTCAGAAGACCCGTTGCAGCAGATGCAGTGCTGCTGATTGAAGGGACGGAAGCCGCAGCGCTAAAAGCAGATAAAGCGGTTTTAGATGATTTAATGACTGTTACGACACTGAATAATGTCCCGGTAAAATTTACTTACGAAAGTGGCCATTCCTTTAGCAAACAGGCGTAACTTACTTACCTAGAAAATGCCAAGGAACAAGCCAATCCGTAAAGTCAACAAGGGTTAGCCTTGCTTAACCAACGGCTTATCATTGAAACAGTGGTTAAGGGGAAATAGATGAGCTTTGATCCAGCGCCGGGCAGTGGGAAATGCCTGATGAGTTGTGTCTCGATCGCAAATGCCACCACCTGAAAATGAAGACCCCACTTCGGCATAGGCTTCTTCAAAAGAATAAGGACTGATGTCAGGTGAAATCGGGAAATACTCTTTAAAAAAGGAGTCAATAAAGGTTTTGGTATTGGGGTGGGGGAGTTGGCTTTGCGCCTTTGCCTGGGCAATATCGCTTAAAACAGCGGTGCGAAATCCGCAAGATTTAGAAAAATGCCGTCCCAAAAGCCGCCGCCCCAACACATGATCGACAAAATGCCAGGATTCATGGCGAATGAGCCTTTCAAGGTTTCCCACGGTTTTCGCCAACTGGTTCCACCAGGAATCCAACACCAAGGGGGCTTTTTCAGGCACAATAATAGTTTGCGGAGCCCGGTGATACCCAATATCGCTTTCAAGGGCCAACTGACGCTTTAACTGCCGAAGCAGCAAGCTTTCAACCAACTCAACGGGAATCTGAAAAGCGCTGTGGGTTTTGAGAAAGGTTTGAAGGAGGGGTGTTTCTGGGAAATAAAGCTGTTCTTCCTGAAGATAATGCTTTAAATAGAGCGGGTTTTTCAGATCTTGCAGGTGCTGTTTAATCAAATATCGGCGCCGATGTGGTGAGGCCATTTCGGCCAGGTCTTGAATGTGTTCACCAGGCGCTGGCGTCACCAGGACGCGATATCCCTGTTCACTGATTGCGGTACAAAGTTGCTTGGGAAGCGTTTTTAAAACCTCTTGGGTAGCAGTTTTTACTGTCTGGTAAAAAGCCTGTGTCACGCTCTCGGGGTGAGAAAGCTGGACGAGCTGCTGCATCTCAAAATCTGGGTTGGCCTGGGTGGTAGAAAACCTGGCTGATTGCGGAGATAGCTTTTGCTGAGGGCGAGGAAAGGCGGGTATCGAATGATTTAAAATCGTCATTGCGGGCTGCATGCTAATCTTAATTATTTTTCTGGGCTAAATATTCTGAAAATAGCTTGTTGAGCATGTAGCTTACATTGATGGCTTTTTTATAAAAGGTTTTTCGCCAGGTATTCCTTGCCAAAATATCTTCTGAAAAACCAAACAGTTGATGATGCTTCAATAAAAACCGCACCACTTCCAGCTCTCGCTGCGCTTCCATCCGCATGGTTTCAGCAGGGCTGTTGAGTTTTTGACCCATCATTTTTTGAAAACCCCGATGGCGCTTTTTAAGGGGAATACCCAGCCATTTATCAAAGGTAGAAAGATTTACCACAAAGGGAAAATGGGGATTTTTCGTGTGAATTTCAAGCTGCATTTTTTTTAAAGCGACGTAATCGCTCAAGGAGGTGCCAAAGGGCAAACCGTTTAAGTCTTGGAGCAGGTGAAAGGTTTCATGGAACAGAGATTCGGTTTCAAAGGGTTGTCGGCTAGAAATAAAGGTAATTCCATCTTTTTCAAGTTTTTCAGAAAACGCCGCCGCTTGGGGTTCTGGAATCTTGGGAAAATCTTTGGGAGAAATCCTTTCATTTGGGAAAACAACCTGAAATGGACGGCTATACATTGCATAGGACGTATTAAACTTGAGGAAAGCTTCGGCGCCGGGGTCTTCATCAGCATAATAAACTTTAACCCCATGGTTTTCTAGTTCGTTTAACAAACCCTGAGGGTTATCTTGATGCTTTGTAAAAAGCGTGTAGGCTTCTTGCTGGGTTTTCTTGAGTTTCGTCCGAGTACTCAGCGGGGAGGATTGAGCCTCCATAATTTGTTGAGCCAGGGGTTTTTTCGATCCATTGATCCCAAACCGGATATTTAAGAAGTCTTTGAAAGCCGGGTCTGGTCTCTTTCCGAATCCTTTTCCCGTTTTTAACGAGCTTGAAAAAGATGTGTTGAGGGGGGAAACCGAAAATGACATGGGCTTTTCTTACGCCTTACAAGTTATTTGCTTCTACTTTTGGATTGATGCCTTTTTCATTTAAGGTATCCTTGAGCTTTTGGTTGAAGGTTTGCACATTGAGTCGATCTTGGTGAATCTCCCGAGCCATATAGGTGAGCATGGCTTTAAAGCCAAAGAGCATAGCAAATCCAAAGGCAATGAGAAATCCTGCTGTTTTTCCACCATCCCAGGCGCCTTTTCGTAAGAGCTCGTCCCGAAGCAATGCGGGAACATTCTCTTCTGTTTGATCTGGATTTTCTGTGCCAAATCGAGGTTGGTGTTTGGAAGGGGCAATGCTGGGTTTGCTCGTTGGAGATGCGGATAAAAATTGAGGTAATGTGATCATGGGTGAGTATCCTTTCTACAATACTTAAGCTTTTGGTGCTTTTTCAGCTTGAAGTTGCGGTAAGGGCGCTGGCTTTACCGGGTTCTCTGCATCTTCTAAGGCTTTTTGGAGTTTGACATTTTCTGCCCCAAGAGATTGTAGGGCCTTAATATCCTTTTCAACCGCTTTTTGGGTAGGAACCATGAAAAATCGATATCCCAATAGCGCTGTTAACGCATAGGCCAGGGTACCCCATTTTAAAACGGTTGAAGACCCTTTACGAAAGCCTTCTTTGTAAATCTTCTCCTGAGTTTCTTTGGGAACTTGGTCCATTTCTGGATCGCTGGCGCCAAAGCGAAGCGTAGATTTATGAGATGACATAGATTGGGCTGATTTAGACGCTGTGGCATATGAAATGGGTGTCACGTTCAAGGTGTTTTTCTCCTTCTTTAAAAAATCAATACGGGTTTATTCGGGTAACTTTGGGTCTTTAAGTTGATTCAATGCTGCTTTAAGTTCTTGATTCCGGGTTTGTAGCTGCTGAAGCTTTGCTTGATGATGATGTGCAAAATAGGCACGGCCACCTTCTAATCCCAGAAGGATACCCATGGCTGCTGCCAGGAAGAAACCTCCCATAAGGGTGCCTTGCATCCGCCCTTCTGCAATAATTTTTGCCTCCGCCTCGGTGGGCACTTTCTCAGGCGTTTCTTGGCCAAAACGCAGTGGCTGAGCTTGTTTTAAATTCGGCTTGGATAATGAAGTGGTGGCCGGAGAAATGGCTTGAAACATTTATAAGTCTCCTTTCTCAGGCTGATGCGGTAACGCCTTTTCTGGATTTTGAGCCGCAAGCCCTTTTTCCAAGGTGGCGTTTTCTTTCTGAAGCGCCCGAACCTGTTGATAATGCTCTTCAACTTCTTTTCGATGGTCTTGGATTCGGAAGAAGGTGTAGGGTCCCGTAAAAGCCCAGGCCGCCAGGGAGATCAACAACATTCTTTTGACCCCTTGGGCATAACCTTCTCTACGAAGCATTTCACGGTCGTATTCTGAAATTTCTTGAGGCCCCTGGCTTCCAAATCGGAGCTGGGGCTTTAGGGCCGGTTGCTTCAAGGGCTGATTTAAGGGGGATGTTACGAACAGGGCGCGAATCGACATAAAATAATTCTCCTACATAAGAATCTTCTATTTTTGAGGTTTTGACGTGGCAGGTTGGTTTTGTGTGGTGGCTTTTGGGCCATCTTCGTTATAAGTCCAAACACCCCATGGGGTGATGGGGGTGTTATCACTGGGTGGTTTTCGGAGAATACAAAAGGTTTTATAGGCCATTTTTAGGGCCGCGTAATCACAAGCCAATAGGGTTGCAGTGGCGGCTGCGCAAGTCAAGCAGGCCTTAAAAAGTCGCATATGGCGAGAGCGTTTGTGGGGAATGGTTATCTGAGGTTTTTCACCAAACCGGAGTATCAGTCTTTGAGGCGGTTTATTGGTGTGGGCTTTTAAGGAAGTGGTTGGTAATAGTGGGGTGATCGACATCACTTGTTCTCCTAAAATCGTTTTACTCAAGGGTTCTTTGGCTTTTCAAGGGCTTTTTTCTCGGCCAATTCTTTTTGCATCTGCTGAATTTGCTTATTTAAGGTTTTGTTCCAGCCTAAAACCCGCTCATTAAGGTTTTTGAGTTGGGCATTGGCAAAAGTAATCCCAGCCAGAATAAACCCACAAAACAGAATCGCGGTGATACCGCCTTTTAACCCCCCTTTTTTGTAAAGAGCTTCTCGCTCTTGATCAGAGATTTCTGGGAGTTCATCCAAGGGGGCTTCTTCCTGATTGCCGAACCGTAGCGAATGTTGCGAGGGGTTAGACAGTGCATTTTGATAAAAACCTTGTGTGGCTTTGACGTTCATCGTGATTATTCCTTTTCAGCCTTTGGCTTTAGGTTTTTCTCTTTTGCTTTATCCAATTCATGGGCCAAGGCGTCATGTTGCTGACTGAGTTGTTTGCATTGGTCAATGTTTTGGGTCAGGTTTTTGTGGAGCGTATAGGTATCCACGAGCAATACTGCCATCAGAAGCCACGTGAGCTTTATAATCCCCCAGGAGCTCTTTTCAAAACCTGCTTTTTCGATTTTGGCTCGCTCTGCTTCCAGTGCTGCATCTGGTTTTTTGGGGGCTGAGCCAAACTGAAGCGGCTTTGAGCCTTGTGAGGCTCGTAAAATGGCGTTTGAGGTGGAGGCGGTTGGCGTTAGAGAAAGCATCCCGATAAAACTCCTTGATAGGCTGATTAGGGCATTATTCTGAACTGGGGGCCTTGCGGATGCATCTGTTGTGGCGGGAGGGGCTCAGACATCTCTTCCAATGCCTGTCTTAGCATCTCGTTACTTATCTTTATGGCCTGGGTTCGGCTTTTTTCCAAGGTTAAGATGTCCCGGTTCTGAAGATTCAGGAGTCCTAGGGCTGCTATGCCCAATACGGATAGTAAGCCAATAACCGTTGTTGGTTTTCTGAAACCCTCGTTATAACAATCCTGAAGCTCTTTCTTGGAAACCAATGGTGCTTGAGGTGCTTCTTCTGTGACACTAGGGGTATTCTGAAAAATATCCCCATTCGTTACCTGTGAAACCACAGGTTCTTCGGGATCTTTGGACGCATCTTCACCAAACCGAAGCTGAGAAGGCGTTTTAACAAACGGTTTTAAAAGCATTAATGGGGTCTTTGCTGAAATGTTCATAGTCAGTTCCTTTTTGTAGGGTGGGATTGCTTAAATGGTCATAGTGCTTTTCGGAAGATGGCGAAACGGGGCGGGCCTTTCAGGCCTAACGTGGGGAGCCTCTTCTTCCATCCCATCGAGGCCCAAGCTTTTCTTAATAACGTCACTTTTTAACTTGAGACCTTCACGCTGCAGCAGGCTTTGATTGATAATTTCTTTCTTTACCAACAAGGTGGTTAAAAGGGTGTCTCCAACGAGAAATGTAAATGCCGCTGCTGCTAAACTACAGCCTAGTAGTAATCCTTGCATAAATCCTGTATGTCGAGAAGCTTCTCGCAGTTCGTTAGCTGTTTTGGCTGGGGGTGTTTCGAGGGTATTGCCAAAACGAGGGGCTTTTTGGGCTTTCAATGCGGTTGAATTTATTGACTTTGAAGCCATGGGAAAGGTGTTGAGGGGTTGCAGCATGAGGGGATGTCCTTTGATTTAAATAATTATTCAAATATGTTGAAATATTTTAATTAAAGCCCATCAAAAAAGATATGAAATTGTGGGCAATGTGTTACAAGGCTTAACATAATCGGGAGCTTGCTTCCCTGCCCTGCACCGATCCTAATTCACTATTTATTTTAGGGGTGACCCATTACGGGCAAGGTTTGCTTTTCTCAGCCTGCTGGCGGCGGCGTTGCATATCCTGCTCGTAAATAAGAGAGGGCATCCATCACTTCATGACCCTTCCTATGTCCATTCGTAGGCCATCATTCTCAAGTACCATTTTAGCGGTTTGCTTTTGTTCTGCTTTGAGAATAGAGCGGACCTGAAGATCAATTAATGAGAAGCTGATAAGGCTTGCTACGGTAATTAAGCCAATTCCCAAAGCCGTGTGTTTGAAGCCTTTTTGATAGGCTGTTTTAAGGGCTTTTTCTGAAACCAAGGGGGTTTCTGTACCAAACCGAAGTGCAGAGGGGCGTTTTTTCATGAAATTTAAATGGTTTACAGAGAGGTTTCTTGAAATGGGTTGCATCTGCTTTTTTCCTTTTTGATTGCTATTTTTGAGAGGCTTCTGGAGACTTCTCGCCTTCTGGGGCCTTTGCTTCTTTAAGCCCCAGAAGCTCTTGGCGTTGTGCTTCCAGTTTTTTCTCAAACTGTTTTTGGCGATAATCTCCGATGATTTTGTCCAAGCCCTTTTCCCGCTCTCTGGTAGCCTGGTGTACCTTTTCGGTGAGGCGTTCTTGAGACGCTGCTAATTCTTGATGTTTGTCAAATTCTCGCTGCACTTTCAAGCCGGTTTGGATGATATCCCCCATGACCAATAGTAGTAGTGAGGCTGCAATACTGCCCCCCAAGATGAGAGCGTGCTTAACCCCTTTCCTTCGGGATGCATCAAGTTGTTCATAAGCTGTTTTAGGGCTTGTGTCTTCAACGGTTTCGCCAAAACGGAGAGCTTTTGGGGCTTTCAATGGCGAGGATTTTATCGGCGTAAAAATGCTTTGGGGTGAGCTGATTCGTTGCAACATGAGTACTGTGTCCTTTGATTAAAATAAGTATGCAAATAAGTTGAGTTATTTTAATCCAAACAGGCTGCACTGAAAATCAATGGGGGGTTTTGTGTTACAAGGCTTAACAAAAAAAGAAAGGTTGGGTCTATTCCAGAGGCCGTTCCCTACTCTGAACACCGCCCCTGTCGGTATTCTTTGCAGGGTCTGACCCTCTACCCCACTCACTATCGTTCGTGGGGATAGAGAAAAAGCGCTGGAATAGGATTTATAAAATAGAATGGGAAAACTTGCTTTTGAGCGAAAGGGGCAGCGCCCCTTCGCATAAGGGAGCTTGCTTCCCAGTAGATAGTGCTTTTGTGAGGAAGTTTGGAAGCTATTCTGAATTCTCTGGGGGAGAATTGCTTATCCGGGGGCGTCTGGTCTTAATGATTCAAGAATTTCCTCTAAGCTTTCACGGTTTTTCTTGACGGATTGAGAAGCTTCTTCTAAGCCTTTCTGCACGCTTTTAGTGGATCTGTTCAGTTCTTGAAGATTCTCTTGGATGCCCCTCAGGGTGGTAAGGGTAAGAAGCACTGACCCGATACAACCTGCTGTGAGGATGCCAAAGATGTAGCCCTGCCTAAATTCACTATCTCTTTTTCGGCCTTCTTCAAGCTCTTTGGTGATGGATGACGTCGGTTGATCCTTCGGGGAAGGTTCAGGGGTGTATCCAAACTTTGGAGAGGCATAACGTGTGGTGGTAAGCAAGGAGGTAATCCTGGTTTGCATGGCAATTCCTTAAGGGTTGGTGAGCAAGTAGGGCCATCCTAAATAAAAAGCAAGGGCATGTGAAGGATTTTTGATTAGAAGCTTCATTATTTTTAATCATTGTTACAAATAAAATCGTTTGTAAAACAATAAGGCCTCTCCATTGGAGAGACCTTACTTGAGTGAAAGGATAGATTTTTCAGTAAAAACTACCGGCGTTTCCCTTTTGTAGCACCTGGTGTCACGATATCCATACTTTGATCCAGGCTTTCTTCAAGGCGATCTTGCTGTTCACGCCATACTTTTTCCGTATATTCTTGATAACGACTTGTGTAGTCTTGGAAAGACTTCATGTAATTTTTGTTGAATTTGGTCATGTTCTCCAGCCAGGCGTCGGTTAGGCGCATTCCTTCTTCATGAAGGTTGCGGGCAAATTCATAGCCAGTATTCATGCTGTTTTTATTAAAGTCGATAACAGCTTGCATGGTTTTACGTTGGTTTTCAAACAAGGTTCCAACGGCATCCTCAGCACGTTGAAAAGCTTGTTCTGCAGTTCGTTCCGTTCTTTCTTTGGTGGCTTCTACCATGGTTGTGCTCCTTCTGCTTATTTAATGGGCTTGTTGTGCGTTCGCACAACTGTACATTTTGAGGTTTTTTGAGGTTTAATGGGACAAGGATCGTGATTCAAATTTTGTCATGTCTTCCCAAAAAAGTCAGTAAAAGAAAAGATTTTTAGCCTAACTGACTGATCTGGATCGATCATGAATCGTATCGCTCAGTTTAGTGTGCTTTACCTTAAAAGTCAATTGTTTATTGTGCAGTTGCGAAGCAATGTAAAATTTATTATACTAGTAGTATGCTGAGAAAGATCCGCCGTGTCATGCCCCCGCTTTTTTGGTAAGGTGGATGTTCAGTAGGTATCGTGTCAATGGATGGCTGAAGCCTTGGAATCACAGATGAAAGATAAAATTCAGATTAAAAAATACGGGAACCGTCGGCTATATGATATGGTCCATAAGTGTTATATTACCCTGGATGAATTAAAAAGCTTGATTCAAGAGGGACACGAAGTTGAGGTGGTTGACTCTAAAACCGGAGATGATTTAACCCAGTCGGTTTTAATTCAACTCATCCTGGAAGACCAGAAAGAAAACTCAAAACGCCTTTTTAGCAGCGAAATCCTCCATCAAATTCTACAATCTCAAGATCAGTCGATTGCTGAATTTTTTCAGGATTATTTGCCCAATATCTTAAAGTCTTACATTAACTGGCAAGAAGAGGCGCAAAACCAGTTTATGCATTGGGCGAAGCTGGGGTGGTCTGCAAACCCCTATACACGAGATTTCTTGATGCCGGGCCTAAATCTTTGGAATTCACCGGGAAGACCACAACAAGAAAGGCCCGCTCCAGAGTCGATCAACCCTTCAGAGGAAACCGTCTCGGAAATTGAAGCCTTAAAGCAAAAAATTGAGGCACTTGAAAATCGCTTGAATAAATCGCAAAAACGACGTTAAATTTTATTGTGCAAATGCAAACATAAAAGTAAGGAGGCCCATCCATGGTGGCAAATAAAAAACAAGCAGAATCCAATACTGGCAATAATAATGGGGGACATCATACCGATCAGGAGAATTTTTACGACGCCTGGCGGGATTATTATCAACGGATGAGTGAAGATGGGCTTGCTTTTTTCCAGAAGAGTGTGGAAGTGGCCCAGGAGTTTAATCCATATTATCCTGGTTCAGAAGCCATGAAACGCTGGATGGAACAGTATGAAGGTGTTACCCAAAAGATGGGTGAGGGGACCCCAAGCAATTTTATGGATATGGATGCTTTTAAAAATATGTATGATTTGTGGCTGAGCACCATGACCGATAACATGCAAACCTGGATGCGGACCCCTGAATTTGTGGCCCAAAATGGCAGTGATTTAGAAACTTTTTCGGAAATGCGAAAACGCATGAGCGATGCCTGGGAAGCCTATTGGGAAGCAATTCACCTCCCCAGCACCCGTGATGTTCGGGAAGTCTATCGCAAACTCTACAATATCGAACGCAAGCTAGACGAGATGGACCGTCGTTTCCGGGATGGGGAAGCTGCACAAAAATCTTCCGCATCTGCAAAAAAATAATGCCATAGCGTATAATAGGATTGAAAAGAGAATGATGCATTCAAGCAATCGATGGACGGGGGAATTGATCACATGAGCGGTGCATTTTTACCCATTTTAGATTTTCAGAAGCAATTGATGGATGAACACGTCAAGGCAGTTCAGCGTTTCAAAAAATCCATTGAAAATACGCGGGAATGGCAAGTAAAGGTGGGGCAAACCCCACATGAAGTGGTGTACCAAGAGGACAAAGTCCGATTGCTGCATTATAAAGCCACCACTGAAAAGGTTTATCCGGTTCCGTTGTTAATTGTCTACTCGCTGATTAACCGGTCGTATATTCTGGACCTAAAACCCGGTAAAAGCATTGTTGAAAAGCTCATTGGGGCTGGGTTCAACGTGTACTTAATTGATTGGGGCGTCCCTGGGCCGTCGGATCAGTTTTTAACCCTGGATGATTACATCAATCGCTACATGTATCACATTGTGAATTACGTCAAAGATCATTCCAATGTGTCACAAATCTCTATGATGGGTTATTGCATGGGGGGAACCATGGCGGCCATGTACGCTGCTTTGTACCCAGAAATGATTAAAAACCTGATTTTAATGGCAGCGCCTTTAGATTTCTCGGATAAGGATGGCTTACTCTACTTGTGGGCCGATAAAGAATACTTTAATGTGGAAAAACTGGTGGATGCCATGGGTAATATTCCCCCCTGGTTCTTGCAATCGGCCTTTACCATGACCAAACCCATTCAAAACACCGTGGATAAGTATGTGAAGTTCTTTGAAAAGATTGAAGACAAGCAGTTTGTGGATGACTTCTTAACGTTAGAATACTGGCTGAACGATAATGTTCCCTTGTGCGGCCAGGTTTATAAGCAGTTTGTGGAAGATTGCTTCCATGATAACCTGCTGATCCAAAATAAAATGTGGTTGGATTCCCATCTGGTAGACCTCACCCATATTACTTGCCCCACCCTTTCCATTGTGGCAGAACAGGATCACCTGGTGCCACCACCCTCCAGTTTGCCCATTAATGATGTGATTTCAAGCAAAGATGTGGATGTAATGCAATTTCCGTCCGGTCATATTGGGCTTTCGGTGAGTGGGCGGGCGATGAAAAACTTGTGGCCCAAAGTGTCTGAATGGTTGGGTGAACGCTCAAAAACCGCAGAATAAGTTTTTGGAGGCTGAATTAAAGGCCTTTTCAAGTTTGGTCGATGATTGGATGAGCGAAAAATAGAGAGAAGATAACATTTCAACTGAAGGTAGGGAGTATAGAGATGACAAAAGCACAACCGAAAAAGGATTTGATGCATCCCTCTGAAAATATGGGCAGCGGCGATGTGATACACCTTCCCCGAGGAAAAACCATTCGCTGAGAGGTGGGAGACCACGCAAGCGAGACGGTTGTGATCAGCGAGCAGATGGTAAAAGTGTATGCGGCGCTGGTGAATGATGAAAATCCCATTCATGTGGACAAAGCCACGGGGAAGCAAAGTATTTTTGGCGTAAATATCGCCCATGGTATGTTGGTGGGCAGCTTGTTCGGCCCCATTGTTGTCAATCAACTGATTGGTCCGGGGGTGCTGTATCGTAAGCAAACCTTAGAGTTTGATGCCCCGGTGCCCATTGGTGAAGCGGTTACTGCTATTGTCACCGTAAAAGAAGCGAAGCATAAGCCGGATAAAGATGTGTATGTGCTTCAAACCGAGTGTTTTCTGCAAAATGGCACCCGGGTAATTAACGGGGAAGCGGTGATTATTGTTTTAGCCAGTGGATTAACCGCCAAAAAAGAATCATAAAAATTCCGCCAGGGTCGGGGCGGGGCAGGAACAGGCCCCGCATCCTTAAGGATACCTGAAAACCATTATCTCAAAGCTTCAGAAAAATCTTTTATGGCCGGGTCCGTTCCCTCCCCGGCACCCCTCCCCAATCTCATCTCAGAGAGGGGTAAAATCCCTTCGATTAAGGAAGCTTACTTCCCGGTGCAGGGCAGGAACAGGCCCCTGTACCGACTCTGTTTTACAGACCCTCTCTGAAGGCGCCATTACTTCCTGGATCTGGTTTGGGGATGCTCTGGGTGATACTGCCAAACTTTGTCCAACCACTTTTGGCGATTTTTCCTGGCCTCGGTTTTTTGGGTCTCAAGGGCTTCTTTAAATTTATCGGGGGGCGTTTGTCTCAGGAAGAGGCGAAAAGCAGGATCCGTTGTGGTGAGATCCAGGGTGTCCATGATTTCAATAAGATCATGCTGCTGATTACTAGACCATTTACGGGCAGGATAATCCTGAAGTGTTTGAGAATACAGATGTTGGGCCAGTTGATACTTAAATACTGCCATGCTGGCTTCTGTAGCATCCTTGGCCAGGTTATCCAGTTGCACATCCGGCCGATTATGGTTCTTTTTCAGAACAAATTCACGTAGATTGTGATGTACCTGACTATACAGAAAGTCTCTGACCCCAGAGAAATGGCGACCATAAACGCTTTTTAGCTCAGAATCCGGGGCTTTGGCCTGAAACGGTTTAAAGTGGGGCTTTAATTCAGAGAGCGTTTTTTCAAGCGCTGCTTTTTGATCGATTAAATATTTTTCCTGATTGACCGCATTGTTAATGATGCGAGAGACTCGAAGTGCCAGATTTTCATCATCCAGGAAAAACATAGGCGTGTTCATGATTTTGTCATAAACGGTTTGGCCTAACTTGGCAGGGGCACGTAAATAGGCCTGAAACTCCGGACTCCCAGGTAGCTTTAACGTTTCATAGTGTT
>JANWIO010000034.1 GCA_025449835.1 Vampirovibrionales bacterium | reverse complement strand
TGGATGCCAACAATAACATTGCTTCAAGCCAGGTTGGAAACTTACAAATGCATATTGCAGGTAAGGGAACCATTTCCAGACAGCAAGGAGATGGCATTATCGGAAAATACTTTAGAATCATCAATTAAAGCAAGGTAAAGGGTATTGAACGAGAGAAAAAGGAGTTCATGAGGATGCTGGAAAAAATCAAATCAAAACTTGCAGTGGGATTGGCAGGATTGTTTTTCCTGACAATATTTCCGCTCCCTTGCCTTGCTTTTGAAATCCCCTTAAAAGATATTTCCCATATCAAAGGCATTCGAGACAACGAGCTGGTTGGATACGGCGTTGTGGTTGGACTCCAAAAAACAGGTGATAAAAGCCGTTCAACCCAAATGGCACAAAAAAACCTACTCATGAACTTTGGCTCAGTGGTTCAAAATACAACGGATATTAAAAACGATAACTCTGCTGCCGTCATTGTCACTGCGACATTGCCTCCTTTTGCAAAAGGTGGCGATCGGATTGATGTGACGGTGTCTTCCATGGCGGATGCCAAAAGTCTGGAAGGTGGTGTCCTGGTTGAGACCCAGCTCCTGGCCCCCAATGGCCAAGTGGTGGCGCTAGCCCAAGGCCCCATTTCAACCGGCGGTACATCAGCATCGGCGGCTGGATCTTCAAAAAGAACCGCCATTACCACATCAGGACGTATCCCCAATGGGGCTATTGTTGAGATGGATATGCACACCCAAATTGGCGATTCAACCGGATTTGACGTGGTTCTCAACCACTCAGATTTCACTATGGCCGAAAAAGTGGCCGATTTAATTAACAGCCGGATTGCGCCAGCCTATGCCACCGATGGCGGCACGATCCGTGTTCAAATCCCCGAAACCTACCTGGACAACAGAGTTCCAATGATTGCAGCGGTTCAAAACTTAATGATTGATCCAGGAGACTCCAATAACGATAAAGTGGTGGTGAATGAACGCACAGGAACCATCGTGATTGGTAGTGATGTTCATCTTCGCCCGGCAGCCATTGCCCAAGGTGGAATTACAGTCAGTATTCAAGCCACTAATTCCGTATCGCAGCCTGGAGCGCTCAGTAACGGCGGAACCGTTGGGTATACCAACGCCAAAATCAATATCGATAAAAAACCTGGCGCCCTGGTGCAATTAAACTCTAACGCAACATTACAAGATTTAGTCTCAGCGCTAAACGCCCTCGGGGCAACACCCAGTGATTTAATTTCCATTCTTCAGGCCCTTAAGGCTGCTGGGAGTTTACAAGCCACGCTTCAGATTATTTAAAGAGGATCAACGTCTCATGGATCTATTTAGTCCACTCAAATCAACGACCCCCACCACATTTTCGCTGGATGAAGCGAAGATGAAGTCGTTGGCAACCCAACTGCATAACCATGAGAATAAAAAGGATCTGCTGAAGACTGCCAAGCAATTTGAAGGGATTTTTCTGAAACAATTGTTTGATGAGATGGATAAAACCGTGGCTCGAAGTGGACTTATCAGTGGTGGGCCAGGAGAAAAGATGTTCCGCGGCATGTTATTCGATAAAATTTCTCAGGCTGCTGCCAATGGCCCAGGGGGCAGTGGGTTAGGACTGGCAGAAGCCATTTATCGTCAAATGGTGAAAGAGCTGCCAGCGAGTGCGCAACAAGGAACCGATACAGGTTCTCAAAATAAGGGGGTTAGCGGATGATTCAACGCGTCGGATCAACACCTCATCCTATCGATGAATATAATGGTCTTCGAAGTTTTCAGGATGCCGGAAAATCCGGGTCGGTTTTTCGACAAGCCTTAATGGCGGAATTGGACAATAACACACCAGAAGCCGCCTCAAAGCAACCCACCACTCCCCGGCAAGAAGCCACATCACTTCCAACACAAAACCCGCCTCAACCGGTTCGACCCAAAATTCAACCCCAATACCAGCCCCAACTTCAACCGATGATTGATGAAGTCCATCAAATTGCCCAATCCTCAGGATACGTGGGAGTCACCTCTCAAGATATTCTCAGGGCTTATCAAACCGGTCGAAGTTTTTTAGCCGACTACAAAGTTTAATCCCAAGATTCGGAGGAAACGGAGAAGATGCAAAAACACACTCGAATCGATATGGAAGATTTCAAGTCCATTCTGAACCAGGAAATTCAGCTTTACTCAGCCATTGAGAACTCCCTGGACGAGAAAAAAGACATCATTATTAAAGGCGATCTGGATCGACTGGCCCAAATTGATAATGAGCTCGAAAAACTTTCGGAACGAGCACATGATTTGGAAAAAGAACGCCTGAGTACCATGGTTCGGATGGGAAAAGAAGGCGATACATTAAATGAGTTTATCAGTAGCCTACAGAGCGGCGAAGATACCATTATGTTGGAACACGCCAGGGAACAACTCATTAAAACAACAGAAAGCATTAAGCAGCTTAGCAAAACCAATCGAGACCTTTTAACCCAATCCATTCACTTTATTGAACAATCTGTGAATGTGATTGCCTCTATCCTATCACCCAACGGGGCTTCCTATGGACCTCATCCGACAAAACGCAGTGAGCTTCCAGATATCCGTATTGATAAAGCCTATCATAATACCGCCTCAACCATCAGCAGAGAGGCTTAAGACACCAAAAGGAGATATTCACTTTAAACGCTTTAGAGAGAGAAAAAAGAGAGTAACAAAGAGAGAGAACGGCAAGTTATGGGCCTGAACATTCCATCCTTTTTTGGGTATTACAACGCCAGTACAGGGCTTCTGGCGAATCAAATGGCATTGGATACCATCAACCAAAACATTTCCAATGTAAATACCCCTGGGTACAGCGAACAACGGGTCGATCAAACCGCTGGCGATCCCTACCCTCCGGCATCTCTTTGGAATTCCTCTAAAGGCGGCCAATTAGGGCAGGGCGTTCAGGTCACAGGTGTTACCCGCGCTCACAGCAACTTTTTGGATGATCAGATCCGACAACAAAGCAGTTCCTTAAATGCCCAGCAAACCATTCAGGATAACCTACAATATGCCGAAGGTATTATGGCAGAACCCAAAAGTAACGGCGCCGGTGCCGCAATGACCGATTTCTTTACGGCGGCTCAAGCCCTCAGCACAACCCCGGATAGCCCGGCCACACGGCAACAATTTATTCAGTCTGGCCAAAATATGCTAAATGTTTTTCAAGAAGAAGCCCAACAGCTTCAAAACTTGAGAAATAACCTGGTGGGTGATCCCAACAACTCTGGGACATTGGCCAGTAGCCAGGCAGCATTAACCGTAAATGACATTAACACTCAATTATCCGAAGTGACAGACTTAAACTCCCAGATTGAATCCGTTGAGGCCGGTGGGGCAAAACCAAACGATCTTCTGGATAAACGGGATTATCTGTTAGGGCAACTTGCCAATAAACTCAATATTTCTGTTGATTACAGCACCACCTCGGATCAGGTGAATGTACGCATTGGAAACAATTACCTGATTAAAGGGACCAAACAAACCGATTCACTCAATATTGTCACAAATACAGGGGCTTCTCCCACCCCAGATGACACGCCTGCGTTGGTGCAACTGGCCTCCACCAGCACAACGATAAATTCCGACATTACTGGCGGGAAACTGGGTGGTATCTTAACCGTCGGTGGAAATGCCGCAGGGACCACAACCATTCGCAGTGTTTTAGGCGGACTCGATACTACATTTAATCAACTGGCAACCCAGATCAATTCCCTGCAATCCACGGGGCGTGATTTAAATGGAAATATTCCCTCCGCAGCCAACAGCAATATTTTCAATCTGGCTGCTGGCACCACGTTAAGTATCTTTCGATATTCCATTAACAGTAACTTGGTCAGCGACCCCTCGTTAATCGCCGCAGCCAATGATGATGCTGGTGCATTTGATGGCCCTGGTGATGGCAGAAATGCTCAAGCCATGGCCGCTTTAGAAACAACAAATTTAGCGGGTCTTGGGAACACCACATTAAGTTCCTACTATAACTCTCAATTATCTCAACTGGGGACAGCGTCCAAGTCGGCACAAGATAGCACAACCAACCTTACCAATGTGGTTCAACAACTCACGCAGCGGCAACAATCCATACAAGGGGTTAATATGGACGAAGAAATGGTGAATTTGTTGAAGTATCAGCGAGGGTTTGAAGCCTCTGCAAAAGTAATGAATACCTTGAACCAAACCATTGACACCATTATTAATAAAATGTTTTAAGCTGGGAGAATAAACCATGGGTGTTTCACGAATATCATCAACTTATATGGTAGATAGCGGCATCGCTAACCTACAAACAAACCTTTCATTGATGTCGAAAATTCAGAATCTTATTGCTTCCGGGCAAAATATTTCGACTCCTTCGGATGATCCCACTGGATTAAGCCAATTACTGAATGTCACCACCCAAATGAATCAGGACGCTACCTACAACAATAATATTAATTCGGGCTTAGGAGAATTGGGGGCCGCTGAAGTAGCAGTAAAAGGTATTGTGGATATCTCAACCCGACTCAGAGACTTGGCAACCCAGGCTGCTAACGCTGTAAATGGCCCCGACCAATTAAACGCCATTAAGCAAGAAGTGGATAACCTGAAAAGCCAACTGGTTTCACTGGGCAACTCTACCTTTGGCGGCCATTATATCTTTTCAGGTTTTTTAACCAGCACATCCCCCTTTTCAACAGCCGGACAAGATGTGACTTACAACGGTACCCCCTCAGCCAGCAGCTTTCAAAGAACTGTTCAGGTTGCGCAAAACACATTTGTACCGGTAAATGTCAATGGCGACGACTTGTTAGGTCACGTCACCGTTACGGCAGGGGTTCCTTCAGGACAGGGGCTTATGTACGATGTTACAAAGCTTAGTATTGATCTTCAAAATCAAGATTATACCAGTATTCGAAGTGATATTGATTCAATCAAAACTGACCAAAATAGCGTTCTCAACCTCCAAACAGAAATTGGCGGATATACCAACCAGCTTCAAATGACGCAAACCCGAATTAATGACCGAAACGTGGTTGAAAGCCAGCAAGTTGCCAAAATTCAGCAGGTAGATATGCCAAAAGTCATCAGCGATTTTAACTTTCAACAAAATATTTACCAAGCCTCTATTGGGGTGATGTCCAAAATTATGCAAACATCCCTGATGAACTTCTTGGCATAATGAGGTTGATCCCAAACGAACAACCCCGTTCTAAATTCCCCGCTTTTCGCAACGCTGCCTGATCAAGTTTATTTTAGGACTACAATATTCGACGCTGTGAGAGTACAATATTTCCACATGGGATAAAAGCGTTAGGAAAGAAAAGCGGCTATGAAAAAAAGCACCATTTGTTCAACCATTTTGGCATTCTCTCTGTTTTTAACCTCAGCAAACTTCGCTAAGGCTGAAGCAAACACTCCTGATCAGTCCAGTTGCGCAACAAGCACCAGCTACACCCCAGCCAGTGTTTCCATTGTTGGGGTTGAGCAAAATTCGCCAGAAGCCACCAAACTGGTAAATCTATACAACAACTTGGTAAAAGCCTCAAACGACCATGATATTAACGAGATTTTATCCTTTTATAACCCCAGTTACATCAGTGGGGATAATTTAACCCTTACACAAATGAAAAGCATGATTGAAGATACCTGGAAAGCTTATCCTGGAATCTGCTACACATCCAAACCCCTTGAAATCCGGGTGGATGGTAAATGGGCAACCATTGAAAGCTTAGATCACTCTTCTGCCGTGGCACCCCCTGAAAAAGATGTGATTACCACTCCGGGTACAATGACCAGTGATTCTCGCAACCTCATTTATTTAAAACAAATGGGCAATTCATGGGAAATTATGAGTGACGCAACCCTTTGGGAAGAAGCGGTAGTGAATTACGGCATTCCAGATAGTGTCAAAATTTCCCTGGATACACCGGAACAGGTCAAAGCGGGAAAAACCTATACCGCTTCCGTTAAAGCAAACGTTCCGGATGGGACCTTTGCCATTGCAACCATTGATAATCAACCAACGACCTACCCAGAACCAAAACCGGACGACAAATTCAGAACATTAACGGGGGACGACTATAACCTTCAACGGGTTTTAACTGCCAATACGCTGAACCATAACGAGATTGTTACAGCAACCATCGGCTTAACCAATGTTGAACAAACAAACCCAGAGCGGCCCACATTATCTCTCAACGGGATAGAAACCATTGTAAAACGGGTAAATGTGGTTCCCTTGTCTGCTGAAGACGTTATCACTGATCTGAAGAAACGAGAAATTGTCAAAACCTCTGCAGATGGTAAGATTAATTTAAATGGTCGGCCTGGTATCATTGAAAATACCTCTTCCATAGAGATTGAACCAGATCCCTATGCAGGGGAGGAGAGTGCTCCCGATGATACAGACCAAGCACCTACAGATGATCAAAACTCGCCGCAGAAAGAGAACAATGCAGCCCCAACCAGCCCGGGAAAATAACGTTTTCGATTTCAAGCGTCTCATGTTTTTAAAAAAAGAACAGGGCATCGCGCTGATCGGTGCTGGGTTGATATACTGTTGTGATGTAGCCTCCAAGGAATATATCCGGCATCTTCTGCATAATGGCGAAAGCTTACCTCTCATTCCCGGCGTCTTTCAGCTTACTCGGGTTAATAACACAGGAGCCGCCTTTAGCATGTTCTATCAACACCCTGAAGTGTTGACCCTATTGGTAATGGTGCTATTGGGAGTGTTTTTAACTTACATGCTCCTACAAAAAAAGTTGAGCCGATGGGAAATTATAGGATTTAGCTGTGTGATTGGGGGTGCCTTGGGAAATCTTTCAGACCGGCTTCATTCAGGAGCGGTTACAGACTTCCTGGATTTTAACTTGATCCATTATCCTATCTTCAACCTGGCAGATAGTTTTATCCTCATCGGCATGGTAATGTTACTGGTTTATTATGTCAAACAACTTGATTCCTCTTCTGATTCCTGAAGAAGCAGACGGCGAAAGGCTAGATCGTTACTTGGCCGATGCCCTTCCACGATATTCCAGAGAATACTTAAAATCCCTGATTTTAGCCGGTAATGTTTTGCTCGCCCATAAACCCATTCAAAAACCGGCATTTCATTTAAGTGAAGGCCAAGAATTATTGGTTGATATCCCTGAGGCTAAGCCATTAGCCCTTGAGGCTGAGCCGATCCCATTAACCGTGTTATTTGAAGATGAACATCTGTTAGTGGTGAACAAACCTTCTGGCATGTTGACTCACCCCACCGGAAAAGAGCAGACTGGCACCTTGGTCAATGCATTGCTTTCTCATTGTCGTGGGCAACTCTCTGGGATTAATGGCGTGGAGCGTCCAGGAATTGTTCACCGCCTGGATCGGGAGACATCGGGATTATTGATGGTAGCCAAGTCGGATGTGGCCCATCGGGGACTTCAGCAGCAGCTCCAGGCACGCACGGCAAAGCGGTGTTATCGAGCAATTGCACAGGGTCTTTTGCCCTCTCCCACGGGTACCATCAATGCCCCTATTGGTCGAAACCCAAAAAAGCGTGATAAAATGTCGGTCTTACCTGATGGCCGTTCAGCAGTTACCCATTGGGAGGTGGTAGAAACCCTTGGAGATCGCTTTTCCGTTTTAAAATTATCCCTGGAAACAGGTAGAACCCATCAAATTCGGGTTCACTTGGCGCATATCGGTCACCCCATCTTTGGAGATCCCCTCTACGGGACGGGGCTTGAAAAAATGATGAGGTTTAAAACGGGGGGGCAAATCCTTCAGGCCTATCAACTGGCCTTTACCCATCCCGTCACTAGCGAAAAATGCTTTTTTGAAATCCCCCCAGATGAGAAATTTGAGGGCACACGAGCCTTTTTAGAAAAATGGATTCAATAAAAGGCTTTGGGTACAATGGAAGATAAATTGAATTGTTTGATGTGACATGAAGAAAAGGACACAAGGCATGCAGTCTCGCCAAAACTATTTTCTCACTATCGTTTCGATTCTCTGTATAGTATTGGTGGCCGTTGTTGTCGTTCAAAACTGGGAGCAATATCTCTCTGTCACATTTTTGAGCAGAACCATCCCCAATATCTCGTTAGGATTGGTGTTATTGGCTATTTCCCTTGTTAGTGGCCTAGCCGTTTTCTTTAAACTTTGGGATATCAGTCAACGGCTTGCTGGCGAGATCAAGCAGTACGAACTGCGCAAGGAAAAAGCCGAGGTCAAAGCGGAAACATCCTCTGATCAAGTTCGGGTCCTGGAATCTAAAATTCAGACCCTGGAAAAAGCGCTGGAGCAAGCACTCTCCGCATCACCACGATCAAAAGACAGCAGGTAGCGATCCCACGATGACCAACCCCAAAAGCACTCCCATTATTCACCTAGTTGGCCCTGAAGGCGGTGGCAAAACGACATTGTGCAGATTATTCCTGGATGCCTTTACCGATAAATCCGTGTTGGCTATTGATGCTGCGCCGGATGGCTTTCTAACCCTCAGTTACGGTATTCAATCTCCTGTGGGCCTTGGTACACTGCTTTCTCAAATGGAAACAGTGCCATTAAATCGTGAGTCGGTAGATTGGGCGCTTCAAGATATCCCTATTTCTGTTCCCACGGAAAGTGATACGGAAATTTTACCGTTAGGGAATCTGCCGAAAACCTTGAGTCCCAGCCAGCAAGATCTCCTGGCCTATGGTCTTCCCCGTCTCTTTCGCACCTATGACGTGGTGATTTGGGACGGCCCCTTCGGCGTTTTGGCACCCATGTTGGATCGGGCTGACATTCGGCCCTTACTGGTTATTACCCCAAAAGATGAACAATATTGTCAGGAGTCTGGTTTTGAAAGGGCTATGATTCTTTTAAGTAAAGCAGAAACCTCAGATGAGTTGCCACCAACGGCTGTTCAACAAATTCAACGGGGTAACTGGAAACTTTTAGGAAAACTGCCCCCCTTGTCTCCGCCTGAAAAGCGGGTAAAAGAGTTACCTCAATATTTTCAAGATTGTTATAATAAGCTGGATCTGCCTTTTGAGCTTCGATCCGCTTCGGGTTAAAGTCAAACTTCAGGAGAGTAGCCCATGACGGCACAAATACTTGATGGTAAAGAGACCTCCAAAAAACTGTTGGATGCTGTTGCGGAAGAACTTAGCACCCTACAAGTGGTTAATCGCCCCAAATTGGCCGCGGTTTTGGTGGGTGAAAACCCCGCCAGTGAAATTTATGTGGCCCGAAAGATGAAAATTGCTGAGCAAATTGGTTTAGATTCAGAACTTCACCGTTTTCCTGAGACGGTTAGCCAGCATGAACTGGTGGAGCACCTGGAGTTGCTCAACAATGATACTTTGGTCAACGCTATTTTAGTGCAACTTCCCTTGCCCAAGGCCATTCACAGCGAAACGATTTTGGAAACCGTTTCACCTCAGAAGGATGTGGATGGGTTTCACCCGATGAACTTGGGAAAATTGCTGTTAGGCATTGAGCCCCCAGCACTCCCCTGCACCCCAGCCGGAATTATTCAGTTGCTCGATGCGTATAAGATCCCTATTGAAGGAAAGCGAGCTGCCGTTGTGGGAAGATCCAATATTGTTGGGAAACCCATCACCCTCATGCTGACTCACCGGAATGCCACCGTGACCTTATGCCACAGCCTAACTCAAAACTTGGATGAAATCGTTCTTTCCGCTGACATTGTGGTAGCAGCAGCCGGTCAGCCTGGGCTGATTCGTGCAGAAGCCATTAAGCCTGGGGCTGTTGTGATTGATGTGGGTATCAATCGTTTACCCACTGGAAAACTCGTGGGCGATGTTGATTTTGAGTCGGTGAAAGAACGAGCCGGTTACATTACACCCGTCCCGGGTGGAGTTGGCCCCATGACCATTGCAATGTTGATGATGAATACGGTACGGTTATTTAAAAATCAGCAAGGCCAAAGCCTCCATGGCCTTTTATTTGTGTAGCCTAAAACCAGTGGCCTAGAAAAGGAATGACGCTCATAATGAAAATTCAACCATCGGTCGCCCAGCAACCACTCTTTAGCAGAAAAACGGCTCTTAAAAAGTTCGTTTCCCCACGATTTGGCAAAACCGAAAAAAGTATCTTACGAGAAGTGGGTGAAGCCGGTGTGGATTTTGTAAAAGGCTTTGCCCAAGAATTTAAAGCGGCTCCTTTAAAAGAAAAGCTGTCTATCCTGCCTGTAATTTTGGGGTGTGTCATTATAATGCCCCTCACTCTTTTGATAAAATTCCCGATTTTGGTAAAAGATATGGCCCAAGTTGCGGCGGCCAACCGCAGACATCGAAAAACCCCACCATCCTCCTAAGCCAGCTTTTGGGTTAAGCAGATTTTCGGAAATAAAGGTGATCCAGGTAATGAGCATAAGCCCAGTATTCATGCTGCTTTTGAAGCCATAACTGGTAATATTGGGACTGCATGCCAAACAGCACTTTAGCCCCATCGGCTTTAAACAAGGCCTCTGCCACCACCAGATTCAAAAACTGCCGAATTCCGTAAAAAGACTGCAAGCTTTGTAAACACTTGGGATTACCGTTTCCATGCTTGTAATAATACAAGGCAAAAAGAGTTTGGAGTTCTTCTTTTAAGGCCAGTTTCTTTTCCCGACTGGTGTCCTCCGGTAAAACATTGAGAATCGATTGCCACAAGTTTTCAGTGAGGGTAATGAGAAGCCCTTGATCATCGGGAACCGCTGGCAGCATTTCCAAGCCATTTGCCAAAACCCAGCTTTCACTATCCAGTGTGGGTTTGGTAAATACCAACTGAAGATGGGCCACATGGACTTCAAATTCTCTTTCCAGCATCAGAAGTATTGCCTTGGGAGAGATGGCAAACATCAATGCTTGACGAGCAGTTTCAGGCAGGATACTGAGAAAATAGTCAATACTTTCTTCCGGCGTACACGTCAGTAAGCCCTGAGGTGACAAGGGAGCATAGGGTGTCGCCATGGCCGATAGTTTTACAGGTAAGTTATACATCGTGCCGTCCCCTTGATCTAAATTTG
>JANWIO010000033.1 GCA_025449835.1 Vampirovibrionales bacterium | reverse complement strand
TTTAAAAAGACTTTGGTCCCGTGGTATAAGACTGTGTTTGTTACACCTGCCAACACCATAACTTTGACTATTTTCGCAATATTATTAAAATTAAACACGCGACTGGTGCAACGCTCTTATCGATTCACAATATCCAATATCTTGTAAGGCTTGCAGAAGAAGCCCGTGAAGCGATTCTCGCAGGATCTTTTAAATCGTTTTACAATACCAAAAGACGCATGTTAAAACCCCCAGAAAAAGAGGTCCTCTCCGTTGACGAAGCCCTTGGGATATGAACGCCGCAATAGCGGTGATCGACGAAAAGCACCCCGTTCCGGAAAATTTGATCGGCGGAAAAACACGTGTGGCGTATGCCAGTTCTATAAATCACAATCTGAGATTGCAGGTCTCTGCATGAAGCACCAAACCATGGTGAAACATGAAGATTATGCCTGTGTTTGGTTTACGTCGGCCACACCCTTAGAGTGAGGGATCCAAGCCTGAGGGTGGCCCCATCACATTCCAAAATAAAATTTTCCCAGGCCCATGCTGCTCAACACATGTTTTCCATGCTTTTAGGTCATAATGTGGGCAAGACGGAAACGGAGCGCTTCCTTGGATGGCTTTGTCCAGTTTCTTCGGGTATCGAATCAGATTAACATCCTTTAGATTTTCCACATCCATCCCCACCTGAACCCCAAAAAACTGGGTATTATTATGTTGAAAACCCTTCTGAAGTCCCCGAAGCAAAACACCACTGCCAACAGCACACCACACTTCATGAAAAGGTCCGAACTTCGTCTCAATTCTGTGGGCAATCTTGGCAATTTCATCTTCAACCAGCTTCACATTGGCTCCCACATCTAAATAATAAGCGTTTTTAAACCGATTTACATACTGTTGGGCTCGGGCCTTTAAAACATTCAAAAAACCCATGGGCACTTGAATCACTTTCAGATGGGGCGTATCCAAACTGCGTTGCCCTTTTTCGACTGGTTTGAATCCGTTGGGATCACCGCCAGCAATTTGAATGGCATCTAATGTCCGGGGATGGAGCTGCTCTCGTTTGGGAACAAAAATGGTTGCTTTTTTTCCCATAAGCTTAGCGCAATAGGCCAAGGCAACTTGCGCACCGCCCCAAGTGCTGGAAGGATAGACAATTTCATCATGGGCTTGAAATAATTTACTGATAAAACGCGATTTTGTTCCACCCGGTAGTAAATCATCCCGAACCACCCAAATACCTTCATGTTGAGTCACTTGCGGTTTTAACAGCGTCATGTTTTGGTTTTTGCGCGCCTTGGCAGAAAACCTTAAGCCCAGCAAGGTCTTTCGTTGATTTAAAAACAAAATTGGCTTCACATCGTATCTCCCCAAATTAAGCCAACATTATCAAAGTTAAATACTAATTTCAATTCATTACAACAAATTATTAAAAACTTAATTTGAGTAAGCACCCGACTTCATCTCTTGGTGTAAAGAAACACATTGCTATTTTCGCCCAACTTTTGGCAGCATCTTTGTGTTTATGGAAAGAAAACATTCTCCAGGTCGGCAATTTTGGAGATTGGTTAATCTTGCTAACGTAATAGCAAGGCCTCATATAAATAACCGCGCAGGCAAACGATGATAACCCCGATTCCCCATTTTCAATCTATCCCATTTCCCGCACCACTGTGGTTTTTAAAGACATGCCTTGTGGTTGGGTTTTATCTTCATGCGCTTCCCATGAATGTGACTTTAACCGGTGGCTTTGTGGCAGCCTTTTTCTTAATCAAGGGGTCTCTTCAAAACCATCTCTACTCACAACGATTTGGACACACCCTAGCCTTGGCCTTGCCCTTTTTCGTTTCCGTTGCCATTACCCAAGGGATTGTCCCTTTGCTCTTTTTACAATTGGTCTACGGCCCGCTCTTTTATACCTCTTCCATACTCATTGCATTGCCTTGGCTCATGGTTATCTTTCTCGTCTTAACGGCCTATTATGGGTTTTACATCTACCGTTACCAGCAACAAAAACTGGGGCGCTTCGCCCCATGGCTTTTAATCTTTTCGGGTCTCTTTTTCTTAGTGGTTGCCTTTTTCTTTACCAACAACATGACCTTAATGTTGGCCCCAGATCGTTGGCTGGCCATGTACCAAAAAAGCCCCTACGGTATCAATCTGAACTTAGCTGATCCACAAGTCATTCCGAGATATCTCCATTTTGTGATAGCAGCATGTGCGGTTACCGGGCTCACCATGGGATGTTTCGGGTTGTATTGGCGTTCGAGAGAATCCGATTATTCAAAATGGCTGATTCAAACAGGTGCTGGGCTCTATATTATTGCAACGCTTTTGCAAATTCCCATCGGCATCTGGTTTTTATTGTCCCTCAAAGCACCCATCATGATGAGTTTCCTCGGAGGGGATCCAACAGGGACCGGTATTTTCATTACCTCACTCATCATCGATGTGGTTGGGTTGATTGCCATGACCATGGCTTGGAAAAGCGGACGCTCAAAACCGTTTATTTTTGGCCTTATCTTGGCCCTGATCGTTATCTTTCTGATGGTCGTTATGCGCCACCTACTCCGGGTTTATTCCATTGCAGGAGCATTTTCTCCCAATACTCAGCCTGTTCAAACCCAGTGGGTTCTTTTAGTCCTCTTTTTAGGTGGTGCGATCATCGCCATTGTTTACTTAATCTGGCTCTTAAAAATTGCTTTCAGAGCTTATAACCCTCCATCAGGAGAATCCATACGACCAGCATCATAATTTTGTAAAGAGGAGGATTGATAGCGTGAATAACACCACAAATCCGAACGATAAACCCAAAATTCACCGAAGACGATTTTTACAGGTTCTGGTTTCCATTTTTGGCGCAATTTGGAGCGTGCTCACCTTGTATCCCATCTATCGATATCTCAAGCCTAAGAAAAATCCTTTGGAAGAGGCACAAGTAAACAGTGTTACCGTTGGGGATGCCAGTAGTTTACCCACGAATAGCGGCAAAAACTTCCAATTTGGGAGTGTCCCTGGATTAGTCATTCATGCGGAAGACAATCAGTTTCATGCATTCGATGCCATTTGTACCCACATGGGTTGTACCGTTCAATATCGGCCAGACTTGAAATTAATCTGGTGTGCCTGTCATGGCGGGGAATACGATCCAGAAACTGGTAAAAATGTTGCAGGCCCCCCCCCACGCCCATTAACCCCTTTTAAAGTAGCCATTGTGCAAGGGAAACTTGTTGTCTCAAAAGGGTAAGGTTGGAGAAGTTTAATGGAAATCAAAATTTTAGAAGAGCGTATCTACCATTGGCTTGATGAACGGCTTGGTCTAGCCCCCCTTATTGAGTGGTCAAAGCATAAGATGGTACCTGTCCATCGGCATTCTTTTTGGTACTACATGGGAGGCATTGCCCTCATTTTTATTATTACCCAGATTGTAACCGGCATGTTGCTGATGGTTTACTATATCCCCGATTTAAAATCCGCCCATAGTAGTATTCTAAATATTAATTCACAAATTGACTTTGGTTGGTTTATTCGTTCCCTTCATGCCTGGGGCGCCAATTTATTAATTTTGGCATTATTTTTTCATTTTTTTAGTACGTATCTCATGAAAGCCTATCGTCCACCACGAGAAATCACTTGGTGGACCGGTCTCTACTTGATGGGACTCGTGCTTGCTTTTGGATTTAGTGGATATCTTTTACCGTGGGATCAAGTCTCATTCTTTGCAACCAAAGTTGGCATGGATACAGCGCTTCGGATTCCACTGATTGGACATCAAATTTCCACTCTTTTGATAGGAGGCTCAACACTTTCACAAGAGACGCTTTCACGGTTCTTTACCCTTCATGTGGTTGTTTTCCCCTTTCTACTGCTTCCAGTTTTAGGAATTCACTTGCTGCTGATTCAAATTCACGGTACTTCAGCACCGCCATGGTTTAAAAAGTTGCCTCAACCTCAGCAAATCTATGAAAAGTTTTTCCCCAATTTTATTTTAAAAGACTTTATGGGCTGGATGGTGGTTCTCAATATTTTGGCAATCTTAGCAACCATCTACCCTACTGGTGTAGGGCCTGAGGCACAACCCTTTCAACCAGCCCCTCGGGGCATCAAGCCAGAATGGTATTTTTTAGCACCCTACCAGTTTTTGAAGCTCTTCCCAGGGAACATTGGTCCTTTTCAGGGAGAACAAGTCGCCATGCTCATTATGGCTTTGGTGCCCCTTAGTGTCATTTTAATCCCATTCTGGGATACAGGGGTTTCAGTAAAACGATCAAAAATTGCCACGTATTACGGCGTTTTTCTCATTCTTGCATTTATCATTTTAACTATTTGGGGGTATTTCTCATGAATTATCCGGTTTGGGTCGTTCCGATCTTAGGTGGTGGCTGGGTGATTGGGATTATCGCCATCATTCATGTTTTTATTTCTCACTTTGCAGTGGGTGGTGGCGCCTTTTTAGCCGTTACCGAACAAATGGCCTACAAAAGGCAAGACAACCGCATTTATGATTATCTCAAAAAACATTCTTTATTTTTTCTCTTGATTACAACTGTTTTGGGCGTTGTCTTGGGTCCTGGTATCTGGTGGAGCATTAGCCTGGTAAGCCCCAATACAACCGAACTGGTGATTCAGCAATACACACTAATTTGGGCCTTCGAATATGTTGTTTTTGTTTGTGAATTAGCCACATTTTTTGTTTATTACTACACCTGGGATCGAATTTCACAACGGTTACACCTTCGGCTAGCTTGGCTTTACCTCGGTATTTCACTTTTCACGTTATTCACCATTAACGGGATGTTAACCTTCATGCTCACACCCGGTAAGTGGCTTATCACCCATCAATGGTGGGATGGTTATTTTAATCCCACATACTGGCCCTCAAACTTTTTACGATTAGTAATTATGTTTGGCCTTGCGGGGATGTATGCCCTCATTACTTCTTCACGGTTAAAAGATGAAGATTTAAGAACCCATATGCTGAAATACTCCGCTAGATGGCTTTTACCAGTGTTTTTCCTAGGTCCCATTATTGGCTATTGGTATTTTTTGAATGTGCCTCAAGCTGCCATTAACACCATTTTTACCGGCATCCATTCTTCCGGTGTCGGCAATTTTTCTATTTTAGCCCGAGCGCTTTATTTAAGCGTTATTCTCTCTGGAACCATTTTAATTTTTACGTTTGTGGGACCCTATCTCAACCCCAAAGGCTTTTCGCTAAAAGCCGCCATTCTATTTTTGGTTTTTGGACTGATTGTAACAGGGGTTTCGGAGTGGACCCGAGAGCTCCTTCGAAAGCCTTACGTGGTGTATGGCTATATGTACTCCAATAGCCTCTTAAAGTCTCAAGTTCAACAGGTTAATCAAACAGGATATTTAAATTCTGCGCACTGGGCTTTAGCAACTTTAGGTAATAACCCAACGCCTTTGCAAACAGGGGCCATGGTATTTCGTTTTCAATGCATGAGCTGTCATACCACCAAGGGTTACCGAGGCATGGACAAGTTAATCGGCCAACGGGATTTGAACGGCATCAAAAATCTCTTAAAGACCTTACAACAAACCGATCCAAGTAAAAATCCTTATTCAGGCATTATGCCGCCCTTGGTCGGAAAACCCAATGAAATTGACGCTTTGGCCATGTATCTCAACACCCTTGAAATTCCAGCACCACCCGGTGAAGGTAAAACCCAATAAGGCTTTATGAAATCATTTCAACGGATAAAGATGCTGTTTCAGACGTGTTGACCCCATCCTGAATCCGGTTGATAAAATAAACAGCAATCATCAGAATCAACCCACCCACAATTTGATGGGGTGAGAGGGTCTGACCGAAGAATCCCCAGGTAACAACTAAAGCTGCTACAATTTGAAACATTTCAAAGAACGAAGCGACAGAAGCCTGGGTTAAAGACAACCCTTTAAAGTAGAGAAATAAAGGAATCACGCCCGCAAAAATAGAAAGTAAAAGAAAGTCTTGGTGGGTATGCCAGACCCAAAATTGTTTAAAGTGGAGGTCATGGAGGTTGGCATGGCCACTCAAAATCACAATCGCCCCCATGGCAAAAAAGCCAATTAAAAATCGTAACGGCGAAGCCACCCGATAACTCATCCCCATATTGGCACCTCGACCTGCCACTGTTGCAAAGCTCCAACAAAGGGCTGTTGCAAACACCCACCAGATATTCCAGTTAACACTGATACCCGACATAGAAAGCTTTTGAGAAGATAAAAGAACGCCAGCAAACATTGCCACCATGGCCCAATAGAAAAACCCTTTCCCAAAACGCTCACCAAGCAGCAACCGCGCATAAACGGCACTAAAAAGGGGCTGAATATTCAGCAAAACATTGGCGACAGACAAATTAACGTATCGTAAAGACGTGGTGAAGAAAAACGTTCCTACGGCAGATCCAATCACACCAGACCCCAGCAAAAACAGCCACGTCTTACGAGAAATACCCTTTAGTTCTCGACGGAAAAACCACAACACAGGCAAGGTAAACAGCAAGCAATAGAAGTGTTCATAAAAAACCAACACATCAGACACAAATTGCCGATTAAGATAAACCCGCCAGAGGGTTTCCGTGCCCCAAAGCGCCGCCCCAAAGCCAACAAATAACGGTCCCCAGGATGAGTGGGCTTTGGCATGGGTGTTATCTGATTTATCAACTGTCGATAACGATGTTGGCATTTCAAAATGAATTTATTGATTTCTCTTTTCTTAGTGTCGCATAAAACACTACAATCATCTGATTCAAACAAAAAATTCTGCTCAGCGCCAACCGAGATATTTTTTTGCAGTACAATAAAAAACTCAGATAGGTCATCAAAAATCGAAGGAAAATCACATGGAAAACGTACTTGAAGTGAAAGCAAGCCACCTGTTAGTCGATACTCAAGAAGAAGCAGAACAGCTACGTGCTGACATCTTGGCAGGAAAAGATTTTGGAGAAGTGGCCAAAGAAGTTTCAAAATGTCCTTCTCGTGTCAAAGGCGGCGACTTAGGGTACTTTGGTAGAGGCCGGATGGTCCCTGAGTTTGACCAAGCGGCATTTGAATTGCCAGTTGGTGAAGTTTCAGAACCCATTAAAACGCAGTTTGGTTGGCATCTCCTGGTGGTAACAGACCAACGATAATTCAGGAATTATTTCTTTTAAAAACAAAATAACAAAATTTAAGATTCAGGAGGCTTTATTCAACAGCATCCATCTTCCTGAAGGAATCTTAAATTTTGGTCAATCTTCAGCCCCTCTTATTCTCAGGCCACCTTAAGTCACAGCCTTCCGTCAATCCACCCCAGAAGCCCCCAGAATCTTCTGAGGATAAAACGAGTGAACTTTCACCCGAAAATGACGCTGATGCCTTAGAATTAATTCCGCTTCCCATGGCAAAAAGTGTTTTTTTCGATCCCTTTGTCGTCAAATGTTTACCAGACGTTTCTGATGCGCATATCCGTGAAGTCTTCACCGCAATCCACCAATTCCCAAAGCAGCTACTGAAACCAATTCAGCAAGCAGGCTATGCAATTGTGTCAGCCAGCTCTGTTTTGGAGGGGGAACAGGCAGAAGGATTAGCACCCAGCGCGACATTAGATGAGTACAAAAACTACCTTGGACGAGCCCACTCAAACCCCAGCTTAATTTTCTTAGCCGATGAACCACGCTCGCAAAATTGCACCCGAGCCATTACGACCCATGAGTTAGGACATGCCTATGCCTTTCTCAACAACCTCATCCAGCAGCATTGGATTAAAAATGCCTATCTTCATGATGTGCATCAACTAGAGAAAAACATTCAAAAATATCCCCCGAGTGAAGGGGATGGCAACTTATTAAACCGTTTAATCCCTGTTGTCACAGAAGGGGACGCGTGGCAGTTTCGAAAAAAACTTTTCCGTGCGGAGAGAGAAGCAAAAGAAAGCGCTGGTAAAACCTCTCTTTTAAGGAAGCCTTGCCTCCATCCAGCCGAAAAATTAATGGCCATTTATAAACAAATGCAGGCGTTAATAGACACCCTGTTGTCGGAGTTACCCCCTTCTCTCATTCCAAGTACCCTAAAACATCCAGAGCCTGATTCATTGAAAGCCTGTACCACCATTCTTAAAAGTAAGCTGGATTTTGTTTCTAAAGAAAGTGAAACCCTCTCTATAGCACTTTGTCGGCTTGCGAGTATTGATCACACAAAAAAACTCCATGAAGTGATTGCCGATAGCATTGCATGGCATTGCCCATCGGGCGGCGTCTATAATGGAGAAAATGATCCAAACTTCATCCCCACTTATTTTCCGACGATGACGAACAGCATCCAGAAAAAGCTATTCCAGCCTTCCTGGTTTTCACGGGCTAAAACATACTGGTCCTCATGATTTTTAAGATTGAAGCCGTAAAAACAAATTATGCAATAGGACGCTTCATGCGTTTTACATGGCGGGCATAAATGTCACCAAACATCTCTTCTCGCACCAAATCATTCATTAAAATATAGCGCATCACATCTGCTGAAACCCAATTTTGTAAAATGAGACGATGTTGATTCCAGGCTTCAAAATTAAATTCATACTGACCTAACTGCGTCAGATAATGAATACAACTTTCAGCAAGATTGATTAACCGGCCTTTCGTATTATATTCGAAGGAAATATGGTCAAGGGGCATACTAAGCCCCTGCAAGACCTCATAATCTAAGCCTTCAACATCAACTTTACAGAGTTTTGGGATCCCATAGGTCTTTATCAGGTTATCTAGTGTTGTCAATTCGGCCATTTGTGTGCCATCAATTTTCCATCTATCGCTACCCGTAATCGCAACCTCTACAAACTCATCTGAAAACGTTGACATCGTCCGACCATAGTCATTTGTTATATGAAGTAATTTCTGGCCTTCAACCTTATCCAGCCCTTTCTCAATCACAACAAGGTTGCCTTCTTTAATTTCTTGAGCAAATTCTGTTTTGATAAAGTCAGCAACATCC
>JANWIO010000032.1 GCA_025449835.1 Vampirovibrionales bacterium | reverse complement strand
TCTATCACTGGCAAAGATGAGGTTCAAGGGTGAGGTTCAGGTTCATTTTTTAAAACTATACTTTTTGAAGAGATATCGGGATGACTGGATTCGAACCAGCGGCCCCTTCGTCCCGAACGAAGTGCGCTACCAAGCTGCGCTACATCCCGATTTTTCTATTATACACAAGAGGCATCCCTGCGTCTTACAGATCAAAATTTCCGAGATTTTCATCAATTTACCCCGCAATCCCCCATATTTTGCCCTAAAAAGGCAATTTTAAACTGGATGGGGGTTTTAATAACTTACTTATCACGATATAATAGGTTTCGTTATTGATACTGACGCAACAAGATTCTATTCGTAAAGCCCTCAAATACAACTGGTAAAGTGTTATGAGTAATATTCAAGGTCCACATGGCTTAAATACCCCAAGCTTTCAAGCAGCATCCTCTAAGCAGGATGGTGGTGGAAACGGGAGCGGCGGCATGTATTTTGGTCAAGAAGAAGAATATCAAGAAGAAAGTAACTTTAACTTTTTTGACGATGATTTTAATACCGTCCGATTAGAAAACATTCCCTTTACAGGCCCACCCTTATTTGGATCGGCCCCCACAGCACTTACTTCTTGGAAAACAGCACTGGCAACTTTGCTCTACCAGGAAATTCATAAGCAAGCCCATAACCCAGAATATAATAACCCTTAAATTCAATCTTTCATTTGCTGCCCACCTGAGGAATGTTTCGCAAAAGTCGCTTCAAATTCCTTCATTTGAATGCTGCAATTTTGATGAAAATAATTATACTGATTGTATGAGCAGACAGATTGATTCTATTTTTCATATTAGCAAACGCCTCATTACCATTTTAATCCTCACCATGGCGTTAACCGCTTGGGCTGCTCCCAAGTCCATGCCCCCCAAATTGGAGGCAGTTTATGATGGCGGCGTAACTGCTTATCGAAATGGAAATTATGAAAAGGCTTTACAAGATTTTCAACAAATCACTAAGGACGTTCCTGAATCAGTAGAGGGTCATTATTATTTAGCCATCACCCTGGCACAACTGGGGCGCTTTAAAGAAGCCCAAGAATCTTACAATAATGTAATCAAATTAGCCCCCAACAGCGATGCTGCGAAGCTGGCTCAAGAAGGCATCACTTATTTACCGCCCCCTCAAGCATTAGATGTACCGCCTCGTTTTCAGAATCCGCCCAACACCCCAACAGTATCCTCAAAAACATCCCAAACGACTCAAAACCAAGCAACCCAAAACCCCTATGGAAATATGGATCCCAAAACAATGGAAACCATGATGATGATGAGTTCAATGGGAGGAGGCAATGGCGGCGGATTTAATCCCATGATGATCCCCATGATGGAAAGCATGATGCATCAAAACGGCAATAGCCAAAATCCACAGGATAATATGTCTCCCGAAGTGATTAAAGACATGATGATGAACCAGATGATGCAAAACATGACTCCCTTCGATTCTGGGAAGAACAATTAAGACAAGATTTTCATTTTAATAACACTAATAATCTCGCAACAATCCCTTGACAGGCTTTCTTGCAAACGTTAGTGTACAATGTTATGGGACCTCATCAGCGTTGCACAGTCCTCTCACAGGTATCTTTATGACCATTCCGGAAAACGTCTTACAACGAGCTCAAAACATTAAACTCTTCGCCATGGATGTGGATGGCGTGATGACAAACGGTGAAATTATCTACAGTGACGATGGCCGGGAATTTAAAATCTTTAACGTTAAAGATGGCCACGGCATCGCCATGTTGCTAAGGGCAACCGCTATTGATGTGGCCATTATCACAGGAAGACAATCCACTATCACTGAAAGAAGAGCCCAAGAATTGGGAATACGCTATTTGTATCAACACGTTAAAAACAAGCTCCCTGTTTTAGAAACCTTAGCGGATCAACTGAATCTCTCTCTTTCTGAAATTGCATATATGGGAGATGACACACCAGACATCCCCATATTAGAGTCAGTGGGTCTGGCCGTATGCCCATCCGATGCGGTGGATGATGTAAAGCGAATTTGCCATTACACCACAGAATCGCTTGGTGGCCGGGGTGCCGTAAGAGAAATCACAGATTTGTTACTTCAAATCCATGCCCCATCACCCTTCGCTCAATCTGTGGCCCAAAAAGCCCCCCAAGCCTAACAACCAACTGAATTTATCAATCCTACAGAAAGAAACCCCCTCGCAAAACGAGGGGGTGGCTAAGCATCGTATGAAACCAGAACAACTCAAAAAATCTTTAAGCCATTCTGAGCCTCATCGCTTGTTTGGGACTTTGGACTATCGGTAACATCCTTACGGCTTTGTATTATTGGCCGCTTTTTTAAAAATGTTGATAAATTGGTTGATGATGTTTCCTTGGGGAAATTTCACAGCCTTTTCACCAGAAGCCAAGACAGGAACGCCCCAGCTTTCGATAACAGACTTAATCACATCAATCCGAATCGAACCGGCTAAGCCATCTGCACCTCGATAACCAAGAGTATTGATACCAATCAAACGCCCTTGCATATCGAATAAACCACCGCCAGAATTCCCCGGATTAATGGGCGCATCTGTTTGAATAAACCGATTTTCCGGCTCAAGGTCAAAGTTCCTATCCACGTGGCTAATAATGCCAGAAGAAACGGCATCTTTTAGGGCATAGGGATTTCCAACAGCAACCACCGTTTCTCCCACTTTTAACGGATCTTGAGTGGTATTACGCATTTCAACAGGCTTTACATTTTTAGGCAAGCGCACATCTGGCGGGATTTGAAGCAGGGCCAGATCATGGATATAGGGTAATGATTCTGCCCGGTTGCCGTTGGAAAGAACAACAGGCGCAGCATCAAACTCTATTGGCGCTTCATTATCAGAGCCGTTATAAAGTTTAATGTGGTACACATTGTCTTTTTGATCGAACCGATGAATATCATTCTGATCAGTCACGTGGCCATTGGTTAAAATAAACATCCGGCCCATATTGTCTTTAATAATAACACCAGACCCTAAACCGGCACTCCCTTCAACCCGAACGGTGGATGGGGTAACTTTAGAGACCACTTTCACAATCTGATCCAAGGAGACTCGAGAACTCAAATCTTTAATTTGATTGCGAATCGCTGCATTATCTTTTTGCATCGTGTTATGAAGCATCTGGTTCTGCACATAAGAGCCAGAGACCCCAGCCCCTAAAAGCGCCGTCAGAACCCAGTTTAATATTTTGTGGTTCGTCGAAGCACTTGCTTTGTTGTTTGCAGCAGGCTTTGGCACATTGCAACAAGAATCTTTGTCGTTGGCATTCTGTCCAAATAGGGGTTGTGACTTTATCGCCTTACCCTTCGCCGGAGGCCTTAAAGCAGGCTGTACCGTATTAACTGTTACCATATGGTCGTTTCCCTCCATCACTCGCTAAATCTATTGCTCAGAAAAAATTCCATTAAATACAATAAACAATCACTCCTCTTCTTTACTAGAAACATAGCCATGTGACAATTCTAGTAACATGATTTATTAAAAAATGTTACAAAATTTTAAACAAATCACTGTCTTTTTAAAAAAATAAACAATTTTTACAATTGAAGATCTAAACAACCTATCTGCAAGTCCTTACCCTCCTTCAGTAAATTGTAGATAAGATTCACTTAATGCTATTTTAGGAAGGAGTCACTTCAAGATGAGAAAGCCTGCTGTATGTCTAAACGTTTTGCTGCTTTTCAATTTCCTACCGAGAAAGAACCCCACTTTGCCTTGCTCATTAGTGACAAGACTGGTTTGTGTGCCCTTTGTTCTAAGCCCGAGCACGTTACCTTCAATTCATTTAATTTGACGATGATTCATTTATCAAATTTGTTATTATGAATACCACACGTACCTTGTAATATTGGTTCGCACTGCATGTTGACTCAGCGTAACTTGGAAAACTGATGGAACAACAAGCTTTTATTCAACATTACTTAGAGACTCATGAGATTCGAAAGCTCCAATTAGGCTGTGGTCCGAATATCTTGGCCGACTGGCTAAATACTGATTATGTGAAGACACATGAAAATGTTTTAGTACTGGATGCTACACAAGGGTTTCCTTTTGCAAACCAGGTGTTTGACTATATTTTTTCGGAACACCAGATTGAACATATTTCCTACCCGGCAGGTATTAGCATGCTTCGGAACTGTTTCCGCGTTTTAAAACCGGGAGGCAAAATCCGAATCTCAACACCGGACCTGGCAAAGATTCTTAGCCTTTACACACCAAACAAAACTCCTTTGCAAGAGTGCTATATCCAATGGGCAACCGATACGTTTCTTCCGAATGTTGATCAATACTATGAGACCTATGTTATTAATAATTTCTTTTACAATTGGGGGCACACCTTTCTGTACGATCAGGAAATTTTAAGGAACGCCCTGAAGCGGTGTGGATTCATTGATATTCAACTTTCTGTACCAGGTCACAGTAATGATCCTCATTTAAGTGGAATTGAATTCAGATTGCACGAACTCCTGGTGTTTGAAACCATGGTATTTGAAGCCACCCGCCCATGATCCAGAGTTAAGACCATCAATAAACACTAAATTGGAGTAAAAGAAAATTAACAGGGAAGCGTAGAAGAAGAGAAATGACCAAAATCAGTATTATTTGCCCAACCTATGAGCGTGAAGCGTTCCACCAAGATCTGTATACAAACTTTGCACATCAAACTTATCCCGATTTAGAACTGATCATTTTAGATGATAGTTCTACGCCGTCTAAATTTTTCCAGAGGCCGCGCTTTTTTGATAGTCGGGTAAAATATATCTATTCACCCGAACGAATCTCTCCAGGGCAGAAGTTAAATACCTTAATACAAGAGGCCTCCGGCAATATTATCGTTAATTTTGATGATGATGATTACTATGCTCCAAGGTATATTGAAATAATGCTTAAAAAGATGGGGCATAACGACTTGGTAACCCTTGAAAGTTGGTATGTATATAGCTCAGAAGCTAACTTTTTTGGTTATCTTGATACCCGCTATTCTTTTCCATTTTGTTATGAAGTTTCGCCTGATGAGCCTTTAAAGATTATTTCAGCCGAAAACTTTGGA
>JANWIO010000031.1 GCA_025449835.1 Vampirovibrionales bacterium | reverse complement strand
CTAAAAAAGAACCCCTAATAGTGCTTAGCCTAAGGGGCGTATTTTATCAGTGTTCTACCCTTTGTGGGGCTTTCTAGAGTGAGCATAACGCTTTAAGTTTGTTGATATTGACGTGTCATTCGACGGACTGGTTGACCTTTTAGACAAAACGATGGGGGCATAAAGCAAGGGATTCAGTCTTTCTAAACTCTGATTTCCATTCTTTTTGAAAGAGAAGTTACCTGGTTTGCGGATCCGAAATAAAACCATCATTGTTAAACTTTGTGATAGTAAAAAAGCCGTAATCAAGTACAACTTGGTTAAACAAGCATCCGAGAACGGGGTGTTTTGGTTTATGCCACAGCAATTTTACATGAGCAGGGGAAGAAAGATGAGGAAACAAGAGATGACAAAAAGAAAATTGCTTCAATCGGGCCTTGCGCTAGCCATGGTGGTAGGGCTTTGTGCGCCCTTGGCAGCGAGTGCGCAACAAACCACCGAACAAATTATGGTGGGTGAAAATGCAGCAACCACCTCTATTATACCCACTGCAACTCAGGAGGTCGGGCCTGGTCAACAAGTTCTGTTTCGGGTGGTTAATCCCACAACGCAGGCTACCACCTTTTCTATTCCAGATGTGGGGGTCAGTTATGATGTTCCGCCGCTTTGCGAGCGCACATTCTATGTGGGGATGGATAAAGTGCAACAAAAGCAATTGGCGTATTATGTGACAGATGCTAGTGGTACCCAGCTGGCTTCAGGTGCTGTTGAGAATGAATTCTATACTGGAGGTGTGTCTGAGGTTGCGTTGAATAACATTATTAATTACAGTACGGCTTACAGCGCTCCCATTAAGCCAGAGCCCCAGTATTACCAACGGCCTGTAACATACAGAAAAAGAGCAGTGAAACAGCACAAAAGAGTCGTGAAGCATCATCGGCGGATTAGAGGCTATTGGTGAGACTGAGGGGAGATCGCGTTAAGGCCATGTAAAACGCTATCTGCACCCAAAAAGAACAATGATTAAATCGTTTATCGTTGCATTCATCTTGTTCGTGAGTCTAGGACTCATTAGCCGGGTGGATGCAACGCCTATTATACATCCTAAGATTGTGATCAATCTTCCCCATCGGACCCTGACCCTGTATTCAGATGAAAAACCGGTTCATGTGTATCCTGTGGGGGTGGGGAGAAAAGGGTTTTCCACGCCAGTGGGTCATTTTTCCATTATCGATAAGGTCATCGATCCGGGGTGGGAGAATCCTTACTTGCCCCAGGGACGATCGGATATTCGTCCTGGGAAAAGCAATCCCTTAGGCACTCGTTGGATGGGGTTCAATCGATACAAGGGAGGTGAGTACGGTATTCATGGAACCAATAACCCCAAGTCTGTGGGGCGATATAGTTCTCATGGGTGTGTGCGGATGTATATTCATGACGCCGAAACGCTGTTCAATGAAGTTGATATTGGCACACCCGTTGAGGTGATCAGTCATCGGATGAAATAGCATTGTTGCCTGAATGACAAGTTAGTAATACTAGCAAAAATCCTTTCCCAGAGGCCGTTCCTTCCTCTGGACTTCTCCCTGTGTTTTTTAAAGGGCTTTGCCCTTTACCCTAAATTAACGGGGTTTGGGGCTTCGCCCCAATAGAAATAGGGGCGGTGCCGGGCAGGATACAGGCCCTGCACAACCAACTTGGTTGAAGCAAATAACTCGCCATTCGAGTTTGTTAACCCTGAAAAGCTTTCACGTAATCCGGGATATCTCCTTTAGAAATGCCCATTTTATGGGCCAATAACTCAACAACCGGACTATGATTCTGTTCGTAGGCATAGACTAGCGCATTTTTATTATCGGCACTTTTCAGAGAAACTTCGGCTTTGGCTTCAAGAAGTTGTTTAACAATATTTGTGTAGCCTCTAGAGGCTGCAAGCATTAAGGGGGTTGCTTGCTTTATATTTTGAACGTCTCTATAAGCACCGGTGTCTAATAAGAGCTGTGTCATTTTTTCTGAGCCTGCAGCAACCGCATAATGTAAGGCTGTATCCCCATTTTCGGTTAGAACATTTATATTATTGGGGTAGGCTTTCAGGAGCGTTTCAACATTTTCTGGAAGATTGTTATAGGCAGCCGTGTGTAACGGGGCTAGTTTATGGACATTTGCGACATTGGGGTTGGCACCCGCTTTAATCAGGAGGTTTATAATCTCTGGGTTGTTTTTAAGGCCACTTGCCATATGTAAGGGGGTATCCTTGTTAACATCTGTTGCATTTACAATGGCTTCTTTTGCATCTTTTGATTTAGTGCTTATTGCAGCAAGGATGGCTTTAACCAATCCTGTGGTGCCACTTTTAGCTGCTAAGTGTAAAGGGGCTTGATTATGCATATTTCCAAGGGTGATGTCTGCATTTGCTTTCAGGAGGGCGTCAACAAGCGCTTCATTCGTATTTTGGATAGCATAATGCAAGGCCGTTTCGCCAGTGTTTGATTGGGCATTTAAGTCTGCTTTTGCTTGGATAAGGCGTTTTGCAGTTTCTGTATAGCCATTTTCGGCTGCAATATGCAAAGCTGTTTTATGGTCTTTTTTACCTTTAAGGTTTACATCCGCCTTTCTATCGATTAGAAACTGAACAACAGCTATATTGCCTCTTCCAGCAGCCCAATGTAAAGGGGTGTGGCCAATGCCATCTTGTTCATCGAGATCTTTGAGAGATGCTTTGCCCGCATCTAACAAGCCACGAATGGTACCTAATTTGCCATCTCTAGCGGCAACTCTTAAGGTCTCAATCAGATCGGGCTTTGGTTTTGCTTGGCTTCCAAATCGAAGTGTGAAATTATCTTGGCTGATTGGGGATTTTAACGTTTTGGTATTGGGGGAGGTAAAAGCTGTTTTAGAGGTAACGATGGGGTGGGTTAACGTGGCTTTACTGATCATAACTGTATTCTCCTGGATTGATCGAAATCTGTAAAAACAAGTGCCCTTATTATAGGAACCTTGATCAAATTTTGATAATGATTTTATTTCATGCTTTTTACAAAAATTCATATTTAAGGGGTGTGACTGTCTCAGGACCCCTTAAATTGGGGATACCCAAAACAATTTGCTTTGATTACAATGAAAAACCCTTTCAAAAAGTCACAAATGTGTCGAAAATAGAAATATGACGAATTTTCCGAAAAAAACCGCCTCTAAAAATCACACCATTACGGTGGAAATTTCTCCGCCCAAGGGGACAGATGTTACGCAGTTCCTCAATCATGTGCGTCCCTTGGCCGATATGGTGGATGCCATTAATGTGCCGGATTGCCAACGGTCAATTTTAAAAATGAGTTCTTTGGCCGCCGCTAAAATTATTCAAGATGAGCTCGGGATTGAAACGGTTTGGCAGTTAACCGGGCGTGATCGCAATGTGATTGCCCTTCAGGCAGATTTAATGGGGGCTTGGGCCATGGGGATTCACACGGTTTTGGCCTTAACAGGTGATCCGGTTCAGGTGGGAGATCAGTCTGATGTGGCCAAGCAGGTTTCTCATGTGGATGCGCTTCGGCTTTTAGAGATTATTCGCTCCTTAAACGAGGGGAAAGATGCCACGGGGAAAGAACTCAAAAGAAGTGGTACACAGTTTTGTTATGGGGCAGCTTTAAACCCACACAGAATGTCCAGAGAAGCTCAAATTCACAGGTTGCAGCACAAGTTAAAACTTGGCGTGCAGTTTTTTCAAACACAGCCGGTGTATGATTTGCAAACCTTGCTGGAAGTCTGTGAAGTAATAGAAAATTTGTGTGATAAGTTGCATCGCAAACCGCCCAAGTTGATGGTGGGGATTATTCCCCCCAAGTCGGCGGAGTTTGCCCGGTTTATGAACCAGAAAATTTTAGGTATTTCCATTCCAGAATCATTTATCGAATTGCTGGAACGTTCTGAAAATCCCATTCAAGAGAGTATCCAGTTTTGTGCAGAATTGGTGGATACCTTTGCACCGTATGCAGGCGGATTTCATTTTATGCCAGTGGGGATGGAGAAGCATTCGGCAGTGATGCTGGAAACCTGTCTGTCCAATGCCACAGGATTAAAGCGTCTCAAAGCACTTTAACTATTAAAGGAAGTACCGAAAAACATCCAGGTCAGGAAAAAGTCTACAATGATGATTGAAATGGCTGTCCAGATGGTGGCTTGAGTGGTTGCGAGTCCCACATTTTTTGCACCGCCTTTGGTTTTTAACCCAATGGTTACCGTAATACCAGCCAAAATAAGCCCAAAAATAGCGGCTTTAATCAGGCTAACCTCGATGTCGTACCATTTTAAATTGAGCCAAACCGAATCCATGTACATAGCGTAATGAATTAAGGCCACGTTTTTGGCCACGATCATGCCCCCTAAAATTCCAACTGCTTCGGATAAAACGGTGATCAGTGGTAAACTAATGACACAGGCAATTAGTCGAGGCACCATGAGATATCGAATGGGGCTGACATGCATAATTTTCATAGCGTCCAATTGGTTGGTCACGGCCATGTTGGCAATTTCTGCAGAAATTGCTGTTCCTGCACGGGCCCCCACAGCCATGGCGGTAAAAATAGGACCCATTTCACGGACTGTGGCTAAGGCAACGAGGGCCCCAACGTAAGCATTTGCCCCAGTCATGGCAAACTTTTCAGCCGCATGAAGGGCGAGTACACTCCCAGAGATCACGCTGATAATCATGGCCACAGGCAAAGAATCAAATCCGATAACACCAATCTGATGAAAAACCTGCTTTACGTCAATGCGATACTTCCCAATGTAGCGTAGTGCCTGGCCAATGTTAAAGCTAACCTGGCCAACGCCTTCCAGCATATCGTCAATGGGTGTGAGCATGGGATTTTACTTCAGTAAGCCAATGAAGATACTTGGGATACTTGCCCTTGGCAATATCCATGTAAAGGGTTTGGAGCTTTTGGGTAATGGCGCCGTTATTGCCGTCGCCAATGGGTCGATTGTCGATACTGGTAATAGGGGCTACTTGTGCCGCTGTTCCTGTGAAAAATGCCTCGTCAGCCAAATAGAGCTCTGTTCGGTTGACAAGCCGACATTCTACTTCGAGGCCCAACTCTTGCTGGGCAATTTCAATAATGGAGGATCGGGTAATCCCCTCTAAGATATTATCGGTGTTTCGGGGGGTAATCAGCTTGCCATTCTTGACCAAAAAGAGATTCATACCGCTTCCTTCAGAGACATGGCCATCTTCGGTTAGGAGGATGCCATCATCAAAGCCGTTTAAGTGGGCTTCTGCCATCACCAAGCCTGTATTTACGTAAGCGCCTCCAATTTTGCCACGAGGTGGGATAGCGTTATCAGATACCCGTCGCCAATTGGAAACACAAACCCGAAGGCCTTTATTGGTGTCGAGATAAGCACCAAAGGTTTGGATAAAACAGCAAAAATCAGTGTCTACGCCATCTAGCTTGGGGGGAACGATCAGGCCTGACTTGTAAAATCGGGGTTGAAGATACACATCGCTTTGATATTTGTTTTGTACAACCAGTTGTTTGCAGATTTCAACCAGTTGCTCCAGGGTGAGGGTGGTATCCATAAAGAGGAGCTTGATGCTTTGGAGCATCCGTTCAAAATGTTCTTTTGCCCGGAAGAGATAGACTGCCTCAGTTTCTGGATTCCAATATCCTCGGATTCCCTCAAAAATAGAGGACCCGTAGAGAAAGGCATGGGTTTTAATGTTGACATTGGCTTGGTCTTCAGGAATATACTGACCCTCAAAATAAGCGATTGCAGACAACTTTTTCGTTCCTTGGCTAACTTTACTGTGAATGTTGTACCTGTTACTCTCTATTATATGAAACATCAACCTGTGATTCTACTGATACTTGATGGCTGGGGTATTCGTAATGATCCCAAGGCCAATGCCATTGCAGAAGCTCACCCAGACTTTTATTACCACTTAACCCAAGATTACCCATGTGTTGCTTTGAATGCGTCAGGCGAAGCTGTGGGGCTACCTGACGGCCAGATGGGGAATTCTGAGGTAGGGCACCTGAATATGGGCGCAGGACGGGTGGTATACCAAGAATTGACCCGTATCAATAAATCCATTGAAAATGGTGAGTTTTTCCACAATGAAGTGCTTTTAAACGGCATGCAATATGCCAAAAACAATGATTCAACATTGCATTTAATGGGGTTGGTGAGTACCGGTGGGGTTCACAGCAGTTTAAACCATCTGTTAGCTCTTTTAACTATGGCCAAAGACCAGGGGATTGAAAAGGTCAGGGTTCATGCCTTTTTGGATGGTCGAGATGTGCCCCCAAAAAGTGCGGAAGAGTATTTGTTGACGGTAGAACGAAAATTAGCGGAACTGGATTATCCGCAAATTGCAACCATTTCAGGTCGTTACTATGCCATGGATCGGGATAAACGCTGGGATCGCGTTGAAAAGGCCTATGATAATCTGGTTCTTGCCACAGGATCTCGTCAGTTTTTTAGTAAGGATGCCTTACTAAAGGCCTATCAACAAGGTGAAACCGATGAATTTGTAAGCCCTGCCGTGTGTGACTTAACCTATGAGGGCATGAACGATGGGGATTCTATTATTTTCTTTAACTTCCGTCCTGATCGGGCTCGACAATTAACCCAAGCCTTTATTGATCCCAATTTTGATGGCTTTCAGCGGAAAAAAGTGCTGAAAAATCTCTCGTTTGTGACCATGACCATGTATGATGAAACCTTTACGGCACCCATTGCATTTCCAAAACAGCATTTAAAGCATATTTTGGCCCAGGTTCTCAGTGAAAACGGGATTCACCAGTTTCGTACCGCTGAAACCGAAAAATATGCTCACGTGACGTATTTCTTTAACGGAAGTTTTGAGAAGCCCTATCCTGGTGAAGATCGCAAGTTGATTCCCTCACCAAAAGTGGCAACCTATGATATGCAGCCTCAAATGAGTTTACCTGCCGTTTGTCATGAAGTGGTTTCGGCCATTGAAGGCGGAAAATATCAGTTTATTGCCACCAACTTTGCCAACCCGGATATGGTGGGACACACGGGGAAGATGGCAGCAGCGATTGAAGCGGTAAAAGCGGTCAATGACTGTCTTCAGAAGGTGGTTAAAACAGCTCTGGACCATGATTGGGTGCTGCTGTTAACGGCGGATCACGGCAATATTGAAACCATGGTGGATGAACAGGGAAATCCCCATACAGCCCATACCACCAATCTGGTGCCGCTCATTTTGGTGTCCAATCAAAAACAGTTGAGCCTGGATACCAGTAAAACCTATCCACTTTCTACGGTATCTCCTATTATTTTGGATATCATGGGGATTGAAAAGCCTCCAGAGATGACAACAGCGTCTGCTCTGATACGAAAAGAATCCGCCGTTGCGCAAAGCAATCCTCCCAAATCATAAGGTGTTTTGGAATCACAGCAGGGATCACGATACAATGAAAGGACAGATTTAACATGGGGGAGCAATTCCATTGAGCTTTCCAATTGTACGACTACGTCGTTTACGAAAAACGCAAGCTCTTAGAGAGTTGGTGGCTGAAACTCATCTGCGGACCCAAGATTTAATTTATCCCTTGTTTATCGTTTCAGGCCGAAATCAGCGCCGAGAGATTCCTTCCATGCCTGGTATTTTTCAACAGTCTGTTGAAAATGCCTTAATTGAAGTAGATGAGGCATTGAAACTGGGGATTAAAGCGGTGATGCTTTTTGGCGTGCCTGAAGAGAAAGATCCCCAAGCCACTAGTGCGTATGATGAGCATGGTGTGGTTCAGGAAGCCATTCGGCAGATCAAGCAATCCTTTGGACAGGATATTGTGGTAATGGCGGATACTTGCTTGTGTGAATATACCAGCCACGGCCATTGTGGCATTATCCTGGAAAGCCAGGTGATGAATGATCCCTCCATTGAAACCTTGTCTCGGGCGGCTGTTTCTCAGGCTCAGGCAGGGGCTGATGTGGTTTGCCCATCAGATATGATGGATGGACGCGTGCAAGCCATTCGATGGGCCTTGGATGATGCTGGGTATTCTGATACGGCTATTTTATCTTATGCAGCCAAATATGCCAGCGCTTTTTATGCCCCTTTTCGGGATGCTGCAGAGTCGGCCCCGGCCTTTGGCGATCGCCGAAGCTATCAAATGGATTATCGGAATCGACGAGAAGCCATGTGTGAGGTGGAACAAGACCTTATAGAAGGGGCAGATATGATTATGGTGAAGCCTGCCATGGGGTATCTGGATATTTTAAATCAGGTGAGAGAGATGATGGATCTGCCTTTGGTGGCTTACAATGTTTCTGGGGAATACAGCATGGTGAAAGCGGCTGCACAAAATGGCTGGATTGATGAGCAAAAAGTGGTGCTTGAACTTTTAACCGGTATCAAACGAGCTGGGGCCAATATGATCGTGACGTATCATGCCTTAGATGCTGCCAAGTGGCTTCAAGAAGACTAAGTAAATCTTTTTTTGTATTATTCAATAGGGATTCATGGGAGATATAATGGGTGAATGGTGAAGCCCTTCAAAACGAATCAGGGAGGGGTGTTTGAGGGGAGGGAACGGACCCTCATTACAGATCGATCTCTCTTTGATTGAGCAATCCCCATTTTTCCTTGTTTTGTAAATCAATAAACCCATCCACTGAAATGGAGGATGGAATATTTTGCGCAACTCTGACAAAATGACATCTGGAAACGCATTAAATTGCCTCATGGATAAAAACAGTGGAAATGATGAAATTTAGAAGAGAATTGAATCCTTGAAAAATGTATTGGGAATGATTTTGGCCGGTGGTGAAGGGCGACGCCTCTACCCCTTAACCCGGGATCGGGCAAAACCGGCGGTGCCCTTTGGCGGAAAGTATCGCATTATTGATTTTGTACTCAATAACTTTGCCAATTCTGAAATTTATAAAATTAAAATCTTAACCCAGTTTAAATCAGACTCTTTGAACCGACATATTACCCGGGGATGGCCGATGCCACCTCTCTATAACCACTATATTGATCTGGTTCCGGCTCAGATGCGCACCGGTGGGGTCTGGTATCAGGGGACTGCCGATGCTATCTACCAGAATCTGAACTTGGTTTATGATGATAACCCCGAGTATGTGGCCATTTTTGGGGGGGATCATATCTACAAAATGGATATTCGGCAGATGTTGACTTATCACCAGGAAAAAGAAGCAGAATTGACCATTGCAGCCATTCCGGTTCCTGTGGATAAGGCCAGTGAATTTGGAATTATTGAAATCAATCGGGATTATCGGGTTATTGGGTGGCAAGAAAAGCCCAAAGACCCCAAAGAGATGCCGGATCGCCCAGGGTGGGCTTTGGCGTCGATGGGAAATTATATTTTTAACAAAGACACCATGATTGATGAGCTGGTGGGGGATGCGGAGCAGGAAACCTCTGCCCATGATTTTGGCAAGGACATTATTGCTTCGATGTACCAGCGCCGGGATGTTTATGTATATGACTTTTTTCAAAATACCTATGCTGGAATGCAGGAAGAAGAAAGAGGATATTGGCGGGATGTGGGGAATATTGATGCCTATTGGGAATCTAACATGGACTTGGTAACGGTTTCGCCTGTATTTAGCTTGTATAACCCGGAGTGGCCGATTCGAACCTTCTCCTATCAGGCTCCGCCAGCAAAGTTTGTATTTGCCGATGATGAACGTCGTGGGTTTGCCACGGATTCTTTGGTATCAGATGGTTGTATCATTAGCGGAGGCCATTTGGATCATTGTGTGCTTTCGCCTTATGTTCGGATTAACAGCTTTTCAAAGATTGAGTCTTCCATCTTAATGCATGGCGTCAATGTCGGGCGTCATGCGCAGATTCGAAAAGCCATTATTGATAAAGGAGTTGATATTCCACCCAATACCCAAATTGGCTATGACCCTGAAGAAGATAGAGCCCGTGGGTTTTATGTTTCTCCCATGGGGGTTACTGTGGTTGCAAAAGGCACCCAGCTTTAAACCGACTTACTCAATGGGTTCGATACAGACCTGAGGCAAGAGTTCTTGGTACTGATAGGCTTGGCAAAGTTCATCCGGAGGAACAAGAACTGTTGCTGTTCCAGCAGCAACCCCCATTCTCAGAACCTCCTGAAGAGAAGCTTCTTCTAATAATCCCTTTGCCATTCCGGCCACCATGGAGTCACCAGCTCCTACCTTGCTTAAAACGCGAACATCAGGCGCTTTGGCGTGAAAAGCTTGATCTCTTGAAACCAGTAAGGCCCCAGCTTTTCCCAGTGAGATAACCACCACCTGTACCAGGCCTTGGTGAATTAATTCTCTGGCACACGCAATCATCTCTGGCTGAGACGTGACAGATTTCCCAAGGAGCCTTTCTAATTCAAACTGATTGGGTTTAATTAAGTAGGGACGACCTTGGATTCCTGCTTTTAAAACCTCCCCATCTGCGTCTAAAATACAGTAAATTCCTTGTTCTTGGGCATGTTCAATAAGTTTTTGAATACAATGGGATGCTATTCCTGGTGGTAAACTCCCACCAAGGGTGATCCAGCGTGTGGATGTGGGCAGGTTACGGAATCGATCCAGTAAAATTTGCTCTTCCTGATTTTGGAGGGGTTTTCCTGGAGCACTGACTCGAAGCTGTTTGTGGGTAGTCGCTTCGGTTAAAATCGTGTTAACTCGGGTGGCCCCTTGGGTGTTGATAAAATCGTGGCTCACCTGCTCTTCATCCAGATAGGATTGCAGCCACCGCCCTGGATCACCGCCACAAAAACCCCAGGCGATGGTCTCAACCCCAAGGCGTTTTAATACTCGACTGACATGAATGCCTTTACCTCCCGGCTGAAAAAAAGCGTACTGCGCTCTTAGCGTATCCTCCATCAAGATTTGAGGAACTTGCAAAATATAATCAATACACGGATTTAACGTTAAGGTAATAATCATAGGCTGCCTACTCCCCAGTAAAAGGGGCGATATCAATGTCGCAACCTTTTACCAATAATACCTATTTTAAAGCCAGTATATGCAATCCATGGCCAAAAACGAAATCCATCGAAAGATGAGAT
>JANWIO010000030.1 GCA_025449835.1 Vampirovibrionales bacterium | reverse complement strand
CCCTGGCCAAAGCACCTGACATTTATCAACATATAACAACGCCAACCGACTCGCTTTTTCGCGAAATTAAACCCCGGAAAACCTATAAAATACCTGTCTCTAATGTTAATAATCCCAACTATATTCACAAACTCCATGTTACAGAATATGGTAATCCCAAGGGATATCCGGTTATTTTTCTCCATGGGGGTCCTGGCGGCTCAACTTGGGACAAACAAGCTCGATTTTTTGACCCCAGATTTTATCGCATCATTCTATTTGATCAGCGCGGAGCAGGACAAAGCACCCCATTTGGCGAAGAGCGGGAAAATACCACCTGGCACTCTGTGAAAGATATTGAAAAAATCAGAAAGCACCTGAATATTACAGGTAAAATGTTGGTTTTTGGAGGCTCTTGGGGAAGCTTACTGGCCTTGGCATACGCAGAAACTCATCCAGAAAATGTGGGTGGACTGATCGTTCGGGGAATTTCCCTAGGTCGGCCAGAAGATACGGCTTGGTCAACTATTCCAGGAGGTGCAGATCGCATTTATCCGGAAGGCATGCAAGAGGCCCTTAAAGTGATTCCCAAGGAGATACACCATGATGTCCACGCCGTTCTCCGATTTTTCCATCAAGCATTTAACAATCCCAACTTGGATCAGACAACCAAAATTAAAATCCTCAATGCTTGGTACAGTGCAGGCTTTTCTTCTCATTTAATACGAGATGAAGATGCTGTGGTGGAAATTTCTAAAAAATATACTCCTCCTGAAGAAGAATCGACAGAACCGTGGGATACCTTAGATGAAAACTTAAAAGAGGCTTCAATGGTGTGCCATTATTATATGAATGATTGCTTCTTGAAACCCAACCAACTGCTCCGAGAAGCCTATAAATTAAAGAGTATTCCCTTTATTCGGATTGTCCAAGGGCGCTACGATATGATGACCCCCTACCACCGGGCCTATGAACTCCATCAGGCTGTCCCTCACTCTACTTTAATTACGGTAAATGATGCTGGTCATTCTTGTTGGGAGCCCAATACAACCAAACACCTGGTTGAATCCACAGAGGCCTTTAAAACCTTCCTAAAACAGGGACGATAAACCCAATTCATCCCTTTGTTATATTGCTGAAGTTGCTTGACTTTTCAAACCTCCCAGAGTTTAGTATTCTGTTATTCACACACTTATTTTGCTGTTGACGTGATGACTTTATCTGCGATTGTTCATACCTATAACGCTGAAAAATATCTGGATGCCTGCCTAGAATCCCTTCAATGCGTGGATGAAATTGTGGTATGCGATATGTACAGCACCGATGCAACCATCGAAATTGCGCAACGCAATGGCGCCCGGATTATTTATTTTGAAAATTGTGGGATTCCAGAACCTGCCAGAGCGTTTGCAATTAGCCAAGCAAGCAGTGAATGGATTTTGGTGGTGGATGCGGATGAAATTGTCCCCAAAGCACTGTTAGATTATTTAAAACAAAAATCGCAAGAACCCAATGCGCCTGCCGGGATTATTATTCCCCGTAAAAACATGATTTTCGGTAAGTTTTTACGCTGTACCTATCCCGATTATCACGTACGGTTTTTCTTAAAATCGGCTTTCGACTCATGGCCTGGTTTGGTTCACCGAGGCGCTGTGGTGAAGGGAACCGTTGAAACCATTCCAGCCAAAATGGAACACCTTGCCCTCATTCATTATAATTATGACGACATTGAAGTTTTTATCGAAAAAATGAACCGCTATACCACCTTGGAAATTGAAAAACTGGTTCATAAAAAAATCAATTGCTTTCCCCTCACACTCATTCTTCGGCCAATCTTTGAATTTATAAAACGCTATATTTTAAAAAAAGGGTTTCTCGATGGCTATCACGGCTTTATCTTTGCGTGCTTAATGGCCAATTATAAATTTGTAGCCTTATCCAAATTATGGATGTACAAGTCGGGATATACCGATCAGCCCACAGCACTCATAAAAGGTTCTGCTTCGATTGAAAAGCAATGCGTTAAGCCTTAATTTAATTTTTAATAAGAGTCGATAGTATATTTCGTAACGTCTTATTACTTTTCTTGAAAACTGACCAAATGATGATAAAAGAGAAACCGTCCATCGGGTAAATTAATAACCGATTTCTGAGGATCAAGATTGGGTGTTGTGTGCGGCACTGATAGAGTTTTCAAGGATTGCTCAAATTTTGCTTTTTCGCCTTGGGGAACGCTAACGACCAGTGAACCAACCATCGGTACATCAACAGTCATATTTGTCGTATCAATATTTTTAGCAGAAAGAATCGCTTTAAAAGCTCCAATAATACCATGATCCCATGGTTCCGGGGAACATGCCCCTTTGGATTGACTTTGAAATCGTAGTTTGCTGAAATGGGAAGTTTTTAAACCGTGTATTTGCATTTTTAAACGCCTCAATCATCTTACGTTAAAAAGTTATCACCAATGCTGCCAATTGTTATACCCCGATAAGCGATTGTTTGCAATTTTACTGTGTTAAATTATGACGAAAACTTAAATTAATCTGACAACCGCATGGTTAATGAAATACGCTTGCGCGGAATATCAATATCGACAACTTTAACTTTCACCACGTCACCGGTTTTTACGATGGAATGAGGGTCTTTCACAAAGGTATTTGCCATGGCTGAAATATGGACCAAGCCATCCTGATGGACACCGACATCTACAAAAGCCCCAAAATTGGTAATATTGGTGACAACGCCCTCCAAAAGCATACCCGGTTTTAAATCCTTTAACTCTTCCACACCTTCTTTAAAGGTTGCCGTCTTAAACTCAGGGCGTGGGTCACGCCCCGGTTTTTCAAGCTCTGCAATAATATCCTGAACCGTCGGCAAACCAAATTGCGCATCGGTAAATTCTTTGGGATTTAACTGATGGAGAAAAGCAGTATCTCCCATCACCGACTGAATATCTCGATGATGGGTTTTTAAAATCCGTTTGACTAAGGGATACGCTTCGGGGTGAACAGCCGAGGCATCCAAAGGATTATCCCCATTCATCACCCGTAAAAATCCGGCAGACTGCTCAAAAGCTTTCGGGCCAAGCTTGGGAACTTTTTTCAAAGCGTCACGATTAGGGAAAGGTCCATTTTTATTGCGCATTTCAACAATATTATGAGCCAGCGTCTGAGAGAGCCCAGAGATGTAGGACAACAAAGCGGGCGAGGCCATATTGACATCAACCCCCACGGCATTCACACAGTCCTCAACAACAGCATCCAGCATCCGTCCAAGCTGGGTTTGATTTACATCATGTTGATATTGTCCAACCCCGATGGCTTTGGATTCAATTTTCACCAGTTCTGCCAAGGGATCTTGTAAGCGACGAGCAATGGAAACGGCACCTCGCAAGGACACATCCATCGTCGGTAATTCTTTTGCAGCCAAAGCCGAAGCCGAATACACCGACGCCCCTGCCTCAGATACCACGGCCTTTTGAAGCTTCAAATCCGGGTAACGTTTAAGAAGCTCTTGAACCAAACGGTCTGTCTCTCGGGAGGCTGTCCCATTGCCAATACTAATCAACGCCACATGATGTTTCTTCACCAGATTGGCTAATTGCGTTATAGATTGCTCCCATTGGTTTTGAGGTGCATGGGGATAAATCACCGCCGTGTCTAAAACCTTTCCCGTTTCATCCACCACCGCAATCTTTACACCGGTTCTTAAGCCCGGATCCAATCCCATCGTCACCTTAGGACCCGCAGGTGATGCCATTAAGAGATCTCCGAGGTTACGGGCAAACACTTTAATGGCCTCTGTTTCAGCTTGTTCTTTAAGCCGGGTGATCAACTCGGTTTCCAGATGTGGCTGAATTTTAGTGCGCCATGCCTGAACTACCACACCCTGAAGCCAGTCATCCGCAGGGCGATGGTTGTTGTAGACATGAAATCGTTTGGCAATCCGAGCTTCAATGTTTTGAGTTTCTCTGGCAATGGCCTCTTTTCCAGAAGCAAGCTCCAGGCTAAACCGAAGGACACCTTCGTGACGCCCTCGTAAAAGAGCCAAGGCTCGATGCGAGGGGATGGTTTTAATGGGCTCTTCATAGTCAAAATAGTCGGCAAATTTGGCCCCGGCCTCTTGTTTCCCTTTGACCACCTGGCAAATAATCTTGCCCGTATTCCAAAGATACTGTCGCAACATTCCCAGGAGTTCAGGATCTTCTGAGAATGCTTCAATCAGAATTTGGCTTGCTCCTTCTAAAGCCTCCTGGATATCCTTAACACCCTTCTCTGGCTGAACATAGGGTTTGGCTGCAATCTCCGGCACCAGCGTAGGGTTTGCATGCAATAATTTTGCCAGTGGCTCCAATCCAGCTTCTCGGGCAATTTGAGCTTTATTACGTCGCTTGGGCTTAAAGGGTAGATACAGATCCTCAAGTTCTGCCTTGGTGTCTGCTGACAGGATTGCTTGGTGTAATGTGTCTGTGAGTTTCCCCTGACTTTGGATGGTTTCAATAATACTGTCTCGTCGCTTCTCTAGGTCTTTCAAATAGTGAAGACGCTCTTCTAACTGCCGAAGCTGCGTATCATCCAGTCCACCAGTGGCCTCCTTACGATACCGTGCAATAAAGGGGATGGTGGCCCCTTCGTCCAATAATTGCATTGTCGCAGTCACCTGAGCTGAGCGAACGTTTAGCTCCTGGGCAATTTGTTCTGGGATACTCTTGGTTATCATCCCCATATAACCCCTTCTAGGCCATTCTTAAAATGAGATCGCTTTGGGTTGCGACATCTTATTATTTTATAATAAAGCGCTCCGATTCACTCAGTGACTCTGGCGAGAATGCGCTTAAAAAGTGTTGAATATCTTTCATCAAGGGTAATGCTGCTTTTATTTTTTCGGCTTCCCAATCCCACCACTTTATGGCGAGCAATTGCTGAATAACATTTGGCTCAAAGCGATATTTTTTGATCACCACCGGATTTCCCACGGCAACAGCGTAAGGTGGAATGGATTTTGCCACCACAGCACCCGCCCCAACAATAGCACCATCACCAATACAGATACCATCCAATAGGGTCACATTGGCGCCAATCCACACATCATTTCCAATTTCAATTCGTCCTTTCCCAGAACAAGGATAATATTCACCCAGCTTAAATTCTTCAAAGGGGAAATTAGAAACACACTCTGGATGACAAGCAGGCGGATGTTGCCCTCGCCCGCCCAAGATAGTTAAATTTGTACCAATGCCGGTATATTTCCCAACAACCACTTCCACCTCAAAGAAATTACTGGGCGGATCCCCAAAGATATAACTTTTTTCTCCCAATGAAATCATTTGTCATTTCCCTTTAAAACAAGCTTTACGTGAAGTTGAGGCCATTGTCTTTTCGTATGAGTATTCTCCGCATTTTCAAGAAGAGGATGCAGAGAAAGATAGTGATTGAACACGTTCTTGCAGAAATGACTCCAGGGCTCGGATAGAACTGAGATCATTATACAAGCGGTCTCGTGAGGCAATCATTTTTTGATAAATCCCATCTCGAAAGGCCGAATCTTGGCCTAATTGTACGGCCAAATCAACATACGCTTCTTCTGAATCTACAATGGTCTCGGTCACGCCCATCATGGTTAAAACAGCCGTACTATGTCGTCCTCGCATAAATTGTCCTGGCAACGTGATAATGGGCAAAGCATGATCTAAGGCTTCTAACGTTGAGTTACAGCCCGACCAGCCAATGCTGTCTAAAAAGACATGACCTTGACTTAATAAACTGGCAAAGGCCTGGCTATCCAGCGGTGGCAACATCACAAGATGCTTCTTACTATCCAATCCCGATTGGGAAAATGCTTGCTCAAAACGCGGCTTAAATAGTGGGCTTATCTCCGGGGGACTTGCTACAAATAAAAACTGGGCATTGGGCACCCTTTGGGCAATGGCTGGGTAAATCCAGTCATGCTGAGGAAGATATTTAAATAACGTTTGGCAGCAAAGATATCGCACAGCTTCGCTTCTCACCCCGTAAACCGACAGATCAAACTGTTCAGACCTGGCTTGCTGTGGAGTATAGCAAATGGAAAGATTAGGGAGCCGAACCAGTGTTTCAGAGTAATAGGTATCCGCCTCAGAAGGCTCCATCAGATCACTACTCAGAAAATAATCAATGGTGGGTAACCCTGATGTTTGCGGATGCCCCCAAGAGCTACATTGTATGGGCGCAAGACGAAGACAAGCAATCGCAAAGGTCACAGGCGCCATACCGATTTCGGGAAAAATAAGCACATGGGGTTCATCAGCACTAATTTTCTGACAGAGTGCTTCAAAACTCAGATCTTCACAGTAATAATCAAACAGTTGCCGAGCCTTTTCTGTTTGTGCATCTTTTCGGCTACCTGTTGAATATCCATAAAGGGTAAACTGGCTACGATCCCAGTTTTGAATCCAGCCTTGAATAGGGACTTTCCAGTTTGAATGCAGATTAAAAAAGGCCGAAACAAACCCCACTCGAATTTTTTCTCCAGACTGTAAGGGCAATTTCACAGACGGTTTTGTCCAATTTGGGTACCGGGCAGACATGATTTGGGACATTGCTTTCCCATAACGTTCTTGCAATAACCGATCATCTTTATTTTGATATGCCAAGTAAAACGGCTGATGAGAGCCTACCGCCTCAGCCGCTTCCTTAATTTTAGAGGGGTTATCTAAAGAGAAAGAAACAATTAATTGTTCCAAGGCCCCTTGATATTGGTGACGAGCCTTCTCAATCTCTTCTTCTTTGGCGTAAAAATGCGGAATCTGAGCAAAACATATTCCCCATTGCGATTTCAAATCATGAGGGGCAAGGGCAAAGGCTTGTTTGTACGCTTCGAGTGCCCCTTCCCAATTTCCTTGTTCGCCCCAGGCATTGGCCAAATTGTAATGGGCCTGATAGAGACTGGGGATTAGAGATATTGCACGCTCAAACATTGCAATGGCTTCATCTAATCTTTTAGAAGCTTTAAAAGCACTGCCTAGGTTATAAAATCCGACACCCAAATCTGGCTTTAGCTGAATCACATGTCCATAAGCTGCAATTGCTTCTTCAAGTCTCCCAATGGCCTGTAGCACCATGCCCAAACTATTCCAAGCAAGATAGTGTTGGGGATTCAATGAAACAACCTGCTGATAATAAGAAATAGCCTCTTGAATTTCACCCTTTTCAGTAAAAATGTGTCCCAACTGAAGCAAGGCCTCTATAAAGCCTGGCTGAAGAAGCAATACCTGCTTGAAAGCGAAGATGGCTTCCTCTGGTTGATGGTGTTTTTGAAGGAGAATCCCCAGATGATAATGAGCCATCACGAAATCAGGCTTGGCTGCAATTGCTTTTTGAAAAGCCTGGCAGGATTCTACAAAAGAATTTTGCTGTTCTGCTAAAACACCCAAATGATCCCAGGCCATAGCATTATCTGGTTGATTGGCTACCGCTTGATAGAACGCATCCCTAGCCTCATCAACACGATTGAGCCCTAAATATATCTCCCCCTGGCACGTCTTTAAGTTTGCATCTTCTGGACGAAGCTCGATCAGTTTCGTTAGCGGCTCAAGCGCCGCCTGAAAGTTACCCTGTTGATACGTGACAATCAATAATAAATTTAAGGCTTGTTCGTCTTGAGCATTCGTTTGTAAAGCTTGCTGACAGAGCTCAATGGCAACTTCAAAATGACCTTCCTGATACTGTTGGTAAGCCTGCTGAAATAATGGATTTGAGGGCGATAAATTGGTGGGTGAGGACATTTTTTGGAGCCCTTTGTAAAATTAAAAACCAGATTTTCGAATTGAACCCCTGATACGCTCATGTTTACGTTGGCAAGGTTATTTTCGGAATAAATTCTTTCTGCAAAGACTCCCCCCATTATAACCGATTGGATTGGGAGAAGAGGGACAAAAGTACATCATGAATCATTTCAATTCTCCTTCAAACGCTCTAAACGTTCTCTTGCCCCAATTTAAAAGCCCCAGAAAGCTGCTATCCGTAATTGCTTTCCGGGGCCTAGGGCATCAAAGACTAAAGCTATTTCTGTTTTCTTTACTTTTGTCTTAAGCTGCAATGTTAACTGTGCTGGAATTTGACGTATCCAAAGAATCAGGGTTGGTTTGGATAAAGCTTTGCAGCAATTGATTCATGTATGAGTTGGTGTTGGTTTGACCGGTGGTGGTTGTTGAGGATTGCCCATCCGTATCACCATCACCATTGGGATCATTACTCAGTAATCCTGGTGGTGGGCCTCCCACAAATGGTTGCGTGTTCTGAGCACTTTGTGAGCCTTGAAAATCGCCGCCCCCATGGTGGTGGTTATGATGACCCCGCGGCAACTTTATACCATATTGTTGCGCACCACTTTTCAGTTCATCCAAACTTAACTTACCGTTTTGATTTGTATCTAATTGCGAAAAATTTTGGATTATTTTGTCAAGGTTAGAGGTATCTTTTCCTTTCGACTTTAATTTTTGTTCTAACTGAACGAGTTGATCTTTGGTGAAATCTGGCGGATTAGCGCGGTTTTGAATACCGCTATAATTCAACCCAGAACTGCCACTCAAAGATGTTGCTTGTATGGACATTGTGTATTTTCCTTTCCGATAGCTATAGGTGGTGCAAGCCGTACTATTTTCTGGTCAGTTCAATATTGCATCCTCAGGATGCCTATAAATTTTTCAGAACTACTAACCTTACTTTAGTCTGAAATTTTTTGATTTTAATCCTGTTTTTATACAACCCATCACATGGAGATAGGCCCTTTAAATACAAGGTTTTCTAGGAGTTCTCCATTAAAAGAAGTATGTCTGAAAGTCCCTATTTTGGGGAGTCCTTTAGAAAGACACCATTCGCCAATATATTTATCGAAAGAAAACGCTCTTTCTCAAAGAATTCGTCCTATTTTTACGGCTAATAGTACCGAGGCGTAATAACGTTACACAAACTTCATATTTCCGACTCAAAAGACAATTTTATTCAAAAGCTGTTTTTATTTATATATGGATAAAATAAATACGGCGTTCCAAAAGAAAGCAGATGAGATGAAACAAATACTGATTGAATGAGGGTGTGCAATTTTGCACTTTTAAGGATTTGGGTTTGAGCAAAGCACTTTACAAACACGATACATTTCTTCAGAAAAACCTTACCACTGTCGATATCTGTTAAAGTCGGCTTACGATACAGAAAAGTCCAACAAGGCTTCTGAACATTCGGAAACGGAGAAAGGATTGGTTATATGTCTAGCATCAGTAATCTTTTAGGGGCGCTCTACGGGGGATTACTTTCTCCTTCATCCACCTCCTCAACAAACTCATCTACGCCCAGTACCCCCCTGGCATCATTCTTGAGTTATTTAGGCTCGGGCTCATCAAATGCATCCTCATTGTCCTCTTTTTTAGCACCTTTTTCTCAATCGATACCGTTATATGCCAGTTCTAACCCATATGGTACTTCCTCGATATCTTTACAAAATTATGCTTATAATCCCTCACAAATGAATGGCTACGGCTATGATCCAACACAGATGTATGGTGGGTCAAGCGGCGCAATGTATAGCAGCCCTTACTCCGATCCAACACAGCAATATGCCAGTTCGATGTATGGCAGCCCTTATACCGATCCAACACAACAATATGCCAGTTCGATGTATGGCAGCCCTTATACCGATCCAACACAACAATATTCTAGCTCTATGTATGGCAACCCCTATTCTGATCCCACACAACAATATGCTAGCTCTATGTATGGCAGCCCCTATTCTGATCCCACACAACAATATTCTAGCTCTATGTATGGCAGCCCCTATTCTGATCCCACACAACAATATGCTAGCTCTATGTATGGCAGCCCCTATTCTGATCCCACACAACAATATGCTAGCTCTATGTATGGCAGCCCCTATTCTG
>JANWIO010000029.1 GCA_025449835.1 Vampirovibrionales bacterium | reverse complement strand
TAAAGGCCGGTTTGTGCGGTTTCGTGTCATTTGGGGATGGACAATCTTTTTGTTTATCGTGCTTTTTGCACGCCTATTCTATATTCAGGTGGTAAATGCCCAGAACTTCCGGGATCAGGCTCGAAAACTGTATGCTGGATCAACAGTAATTTACAGCAGAGGTCGCATTTTAGACCGTAACGGCGTTGTATTGGCCCAGGACAGTATTTTGTATGATGTGTATGCCCACCCGCGTTACTATTACAAAACCACCCCTGAAGAAATCTCAGCAAAGCTTTCACCCATCTTAAATATGCCTCAAAATGTATTGGTGGATAAGTTGAAACTTCCCTTTTCAACCATTGCCGTTCAAAAGGATATTCCCAAGGCAGAGGCCGAAAAAATCAGAGACCTGGATTTACCTGGCATTGAAACCCCACGCAAAATGGTACGACGTTATCCTCAGGGAGCCTTAGCCTCTCAAGTAATTGGTTATGTAAATGATGATGCCAGTATCAGCACTGGGGTAGAGAAATCTGCTGAAAAGGCCCTGCGCATGCCCCCAAATCTCTCCGATATGGAACGGGACGGCCATGGTGATTTTATGAATGTGCAAAATATTAAACCTTCCGCTTTAACCACGATCCCAAAAGCCCATGATGTGAAGCTAACGATCGATTCTCGGATTCAATATGCAGCAGAGTCGGCATTGGCAGAAGGGCTGGAAAAATCCAAAGCAAAACGTGGCGCAGCCATTGTGATGAACCCCAATAATGGTGAAATTCTGGCTTTTGCCGTCTTGCCAGATTATGATCCTGAAAAATATGCCACGACACCGCCAGCAGACCTGACGAACTGGGCCATCACCGACGTTTATCCCCCCGGCTCAACGTTTAAAATTCTCACCATTGCAGCAGGTCTTGAAACAGGTGTCATCAACAAAAATTCAATTTTGCACGACACCGGTTTTGTGAAAATGGGTGGCTATACCATTCAAAATTATGATTACGCAACCAAAGGGGCACCTGGAGACATTAACTTGGTGTATTTGCTTGAACACTCCAGTAATATTGGTGCCTTGTTGGTTTCACTTATGATGGATCCGGCGCAACATTACAAGATTTTACACAATTTTGGCCTGGGACAAAAAACGGGCATCGATATCCCCGGAGAATCTGCGGGAATCTTACACCCCCCTCAAGATTGGTCCCCATTACTCCATGCGACTCTCGGGTTTGGCTATGGCTTGGCAGCAACTCCCATTCAAATGGCTACTGCCGTGGCTTCCCTTGCGAACAAGGGTGTCTGGGTAACGCCCCATGTCATTATGAATGACCCCAATATTCAACGGCATCGGGTACTTTCAGAAAAAACGACTCAAGTTGAAACACAATTGTTGACGGAAAGTATCGATGCACCCAAAACATCTTCTGTTCGATTGGATGGGTTTGAGCTGGCTGGGAAAACCGGTACTTCTCGCAAACCTGCTGATGATGGTCGGGGCTACAGTAGTCAGGTTTACACGTCATTTGTTGGATTTTTTCCCGCAGAAAAGCCCCGAGTATTGGTTATGGTTGTGGTAGATAGCCCACAGGGAGGGAATGCATGGGGAAGTACAGTAGCTGGCCCTATCTTTAAATCCATTGCCAAGCAGACCATTGGTTATTTAGGCTTAAAGCCCGACATGATGGCAACTAAAGCGATAAAAACCAGCTCATAAAGTGTTAAAAAAGGCTTGTTTTTAGGATTGAGGGGGCTCAAAAAGCTGCTTAAAAACCCTTTGCAATGCTTCAGGATGGGTTTTTAAAAAACCGGAAAACTCATGGACTAGGCAATGCATCCATTCATTTTTGATTTTTTGGGTTCTTAAGCCATGCCCGTCACTGGGAAGCTTGCTTGAAAGGTTGTAAAGCATTTTAAAATCGTCCAATGATTCCGGACGACGCCCACCCGCTATAGGACCAATTTTTAATTCGGAATGTTTCGGTTCAAAAATCGTTGTAACAGATAATTGATTGCCCTGAAGATAAGGCAGGTAAAGGGGTTCAATGGAGTCTGGTTTAGAAGGTCTAAAATTGAACTGGCGGCAGATTTTTCCAGGTCTACCGGGTTGTGCTTTAGCGTTCAGTAAGTTCAAACTACCAAAACGGGTATTCAGCGAGGATAACATGTTAAAAACTCCTTTGTTGACTCAAGTTTTATTTGTAATTTAAAAGCAATTTTATTTCAAGCCAAAATCCCATCAATGAGAGCTCGGTTTTTAAAATGCGTTATTTCAGTTAAGAATAGAAGCTTGTATGGATATTTTGCCACGAAGTTTGTTACAATGAGGGCAAGAAGCGTTTCGTTATAGAAAGATCAGTTGAAAGGATCTCTGTTTTGATGAATTTGGGAGAGCTTTTCTCGAATCTGGAAGAGGATGTTCATCCCTTTCAGAAAGGCGTATTTCAGCAGTTTGCCGAGCGACGGGTAAGACACATCACGGCGGATTCTCGAAAAGTGGAGAAGGGATCGGTTTTTGTTTGCCTACCCGGTGAGCACACCGATGGCCATCAATATATTGGGCCCGCCATTCGAGCAGGGGCTGTGGCGGTGGTAGCCCAAGACATAAAACGAGTGCCTGATGGGCTGTTTGATACCTACCCCATCTTGCGATCCAATGATACGTATAAAGCATTAGCTGTCTTGGCCAGCAAATTTTATGGCAAACCGGGTGAAAAACTCCAAATGATTGGCGTTACCGGAACCAATGGCAAAACCACGGTAACCCATCTCGTCGAACGGATTCTTTCGGAAACAGGGAAGAAAGTTGGCCTTTTAGGAACCCTGGGTTTTAGGTCTTCGGGCCAAGAAGCCTATGACAACACCAAATACACCACGCCAATGGCTGTTGAACTTCAAGAACTTTTAAGCAAGCTCTGTGAAGAGGGATACGAAAGCCTGGTGATGGAAGTCAGCTCTCACTCACTGGATCAATATCGGGTGTATGGCTGTGACTTTGATGTGGCGGTACTCACCAACCTTACTCAGGATCATCTGGATTTTCATAAAACCATGGCCAACTACTGGAAAGCCAAAGCCAAGCTGTTTACAAGCCTTAAACCCACGTATGACAGACCCAAAGCCGCTGTGATTAATTTGGATGATACATATGCGCAGAAATTTATTGAAGTGTGCCCCACCAACGTGGATGTAATGACTTACTCGTTGAACAATCCTGATGCTCGGGTTCGGGCTGAAGGGGTTCAATATACCATTTATGGGGCTTCGTTCCACTGTGTCACACCAACAGGTGCGTTGGACATTAATCTGAAAATTGCCGGTCAGTTTGGCGTGTATAACGCCTTGGCAGCCATTGCCACGGCGGTAGCCTTAAAAATACCGCTAGAAGTAGTCAAATCAGCTTTGGAGTCATTAACAGGCATTCGGGGACGGTTTGAAGTGGTTGCCCAACATCCCGCCGTTATTGTGGATTATGCCCATACGCCAGATGGATTGAAAAATATCTTAAATGCAGCCAGGATTATTACCCCTCAGAATGGCCGGTTAATTGCAGTTTTTGGCTGTGGTGGAGATAGAGATGCTTCCAAACGCCCACAAATGGGGCATATTGCTGAGGAGTTGGCCGATCTCCTGGTGGTGACCTCTGATAATCCCCGGACAGAAGACCCACAACAAATTATTACAGATATTTTAGCCGGGATTGAACGCTTTCAGCCAGAGCGGATGACCGTAGATCCGGATCGCAAGGCTGCCATTCATCGGGCCATCGATATGGCACGCCCTGAAGATATCATTGTGGTGGCTGGAAAAGGGCATGAAGACTACCAGATTTTAGCGGATCGCACCATTCACTTTGATGATCGTGAGGTTGTGCAGGCTTATATCCAGGAAAAGACGCTAGGCACCTCATCACTTCACAGTTAGCGGTTTGACTAAAAGGATAGCGAGGATAAGAGCGAAAATATGCAAACCCAATCAACCACATCTGAAACGAAACTCGGCTATCAGCCCAATCCAACCCCGTTGGTTTTGGATAAAAATAAGCCCATCCATTTTATTGGCGTCGGCGGCGTCGGAATGAGCGCTTTGGCAAAAATATTGCTGCGTCATGGGTTTCAGGTCAGTGGATCTGATGCGAAAGAAAGCAGTTATCTTCAGATGCTCCGAGATCTGGGGGGGACAGTTTATGCGACGCATGACGCAAGCCATGTGCCTCAAAATGCCATTATTATTACGTCTACCGCTATCCCTAAAATCAATCCAGAGGTTCAGGCCGCCCAGTCCCAAGGACTCCCTTTATATCACCGATCTGACTTATTGCGGGAAGTGCTCAAGGGCTACCAAACGGCAATTGGGATTACAGGCACCCACGGAAAAACGACAATTACTGGCATGACAGGGTTGGTGCTGGAAGAGGGGGGCTTGGATCCGACGATTATTGCTGGGGGGAAAATCCCCAAGTTTAACAGCAACGCCTTGGCGGGTGAAAACTGGCAGTATGCCGTTGCAGAACTGGATGAGTCTGACGGCACAGTGGTCCAGTATCATCCGGCGATTTCGGTAATTGCCAATCTGGAGTTGGACCATCCGGATCATTATCAAGATGGGCTTGAAGCCATTAAACAAACCTTTCGCACGTATTTAGAAGGCTTAACCAAAGAAAGCACCGTTTTGTTTAACATGTGTTGCCCAGTGACGGCTGAGCTTTATTCGCAATTTTCGCATCGGGTAGCGGCCTTAAAAGTGTATACTGGTTTAGAACCGGAAACCAAAGATGAAAACACTTACTGGCTCCAGAATAGGCTATTGCACCTAGAAGGGGGCTACCAAGGGGATCTGTATCAAGGAGAAACGTGCCTGGGGACCCTTTGGTTACAATTACCAGGGCGTCATAACTTGTGGAACGCCATGTATGCGGCCATTATTGGGCATCGATTAGGGGTTCCCTTTGATAAAATCCGGCGAAGCCTGGAAAATTTTACCGGAATGGGACGGCGGTTTGAAAAACTCGGGCTTTTGAATGGCGCTCGGCTGATTGATGACTATGCCCATCACCCCACTGAAATCCAAGCCACTTTGAAGGCGGCTCGGGAATATAACCGTTACAAAGGGCGGGTGATTGCCCTATTTCAGCCCCATCGATATCAACGTTTTCAAGCCCTGTGGTCAGACTTTTTGACGTCTTTTGAAGATGCGGATGAAGTACTGGTGTTAGACATTTACAGCGCTGGTGAATCCCCCATTGAGGGCGTAACAGCTAGCCGCTTTGTATCCGAAATGGATCATCCAGCTGCTGAATACTGGCCTTCAACCAATTGGGACTTGGTCGTTGCCCGGCTTAAAACGATGCTTACCCCTGACGATTTGCTCATTACCCTGGGAGCCGGCGATGTAACCCAGGTTGGACGACGTTTGGTTGAGGCACCATGATTCAACCGGTTCAAGAACGTTTGATGGGTGCGCAATATTGTACGTATCGGGTGGGAGGCCCACTGGATGAGCCCTATCTTCCCACAACATTGGAAGAAGCCTTAGCCATTTTAACCATGGTAATGGATAAAAAAGCCCCTTTAACCGTGATTGGTGGCGGCGCCAACAGTATTATTGCCTCCAATGGTATCCGAGGCGTGACGTTTTTGGGAAAACGCCTGATGTTTGTCCAACAAACGAGAGACCGACAATTTCAAGTGGGGGCTGGGATGCCACTGGCTCGTGTGTCTAAGCTGGCCCAAGATCATGGCATGACCGGGGCCGAGTTTATGATTGGCGTTCCAGGTACATTAGGCGGCGCCATTGCCATGAATGCTGGAGCAATGGGGCAAGAAACCGCAGGCATCGTTGAATCTGTCACCCTATTCAATTTAGAAACCCAAACTCTGGAAACCTGGCCTCACGAGCAAATGCAGTTTTCTTACCGAAAAAGTGCCATTCAACCTAAAACAATGATTGTCCTGGCCGCAGATCTTCGATTTCAACCGGGAGAGCCTGAGGTAATCGCAGCTTTAATTCAAAAAAGCTTGGTGTTTCGCCAGCAACATCACCCCAAAGAGCCTAACGGAGGGAGTGTGTTTAAAAACCCGGCCCCAGACATGCCAGCAGGACGCTTGTTAGATGAGTCTGGCGCCAAAGGATGGCGAGAGGGAGGGGCCATGGTAAGCCCCAAACATGCCAATTTTATTGTGAATGTAGATAAAGCCACTTCAACACATATTTTACGCTTAATGGTGCGATTAAAACACTTAATAAAAGAACGCTATGGCCTGGAAGCATATCCTGAAAACCGTTTTTTAGGGGATGCTTCTGATGTAGAAAAAAGTTTATGGGAGGAATTGACCGGTTATGCCTGGGAACGTTGAAAAATCTGCAAGAATTGCCGTATTATGTGGCGGATTTTCCTCTGAGCGAGAGGTCTCTTTGCGGTCCGGTAAAAATTGCTTTGATGCCCTTCAACGTTTGGGATACGTCAACAGCTATATTGTGGATGTTAACCGTCAAGTCGCAGATCGGCTGTTTCAAAAGCAACCGGATGTTGCGTTTTTAGCTCTCCATGGCAAATATGGTGAAGATGGCTGTATTCAAGGGTTGCTAGAAGTAATGGGCGTTCCCTATACGGGGAATCGGGTGACCGCCAGCGCCATTACAATGGATAAATACCTAACCAAGACGATTTTGCAAGCAGCGGGCTTACCCGTATTATCTTCTAAAATTGTTCATAGTGACGGCAGTGGCGAATTTCCCGTTGAAGAGTTTGACCCAGAGGCATTCCCGGTGATGGTAAAACCCATCAACGGTGGCTCTAGCATCGGCATGAAAAAAGTGAATAAACGGGCCAAATTGGGCAAAGCCTTACAAAATGCCGCTGATTATAGCAATACCATTATGGTGGAACCATTTATTATGGGAAAATCCATTACGGTGGGGGTATTTGATATTCATGGAAAACCTATTGTGACCCCCATTCTTGAACTTCGCACCCAAACCGAATGGTATGACTTAAAGGCCAAGTATACCGAAGGGCTCACCGAATTTGTTTTGCCCGCGGAACTCCCGGATAAAGTAACACAAGCCATTCGAGAAACCACCTTAAAAGCCCATGAGGCGGTGGGTTGCTACGGCCTCTCCCGAACAGACTTCGTGGTAAGTAAGGAAAATGAATTTTTTATCCTGGAAATTAACACCATCCCAGGCATGACCAGTTTAAGCGACTTACCCGCCCAAGCAAAATACATGGGCATTGAGTACGATGAGTTGGTAGAATATATATTACAAACTGCCGTTTTGACCACACCATAGCGAAATTGAAAAAGGGGATGTATGGCGCCGGAAGAGCCAGAACAAAACAATCAGGAGCAGGTTGAAGCTGATATTTTAGAGGCTGACTTGTCCATTGGTCCTACCTTTTCAGACGATTCCCACGATTTTCCTGAAGAAAGCCCTTCAGAACGTATGGATGGCGATACCGTGCAAACGCCTCTTTCGTTGGTGGGGATGCCCGATGATACAAATTATCGTAATATAGAGGGGTTGCGTGGTTCAGAGGATATCATTTCCATGGCCGAGACCCTCACTCGGAATAAAACACCGGATCAGCTGGACAAAGCCCGCCGTCGACAAGAACTTTATCTGCAAAAACGGCGTGAAAAAAAGAAGCGTAAAGTTGTTTTCCATCGCTTCCGGGTGTTGATGCAACTCATCATGACGGTTGTCATGATTGTGGGTCTGTATCACATTATGTGGCTTCCCTATTGGCAGTTTCCACAGTCGCATTTCAAACTGGACGGCAATCATTTGCTCAAGCGTCAAGATATCGTTCGCTTTGTTGCCCCCCTGGATAAAAAGCCCATCTTTTTGATTAACCCCGCCAAGCTGGAGCAAGCCATTACCCAAGGAATTCCATTGGTGGGAAAAACCTATGTGCGACGTCGTATTTTTCCGGTGGGGGTGGATATTTCTGTTGTGGAAAAACCCACCTGGGGCTTGCTTTATGCCACGCCCCCTTTAAGCGCTGAACAGCAAATAGCGTTGTCTGCAGGCAATACCATTGAAAAAGTCAACACAACTCAAAAAACACCTTTTATCAAGCCACTTTATTTGATGAATTGGGACAACACCTTAACCGATCTTTCTGCATACAACTTTACAGCGGATGATTTGGTACGACTCCAGAGTCCTGTCCCCCTGGTTTCTTCAAATATTGAGCCAACCACGCTAAAGCCCGATAACTTACAGCGGTATCGAGAAATGGCATCGTTCTTAAACAGCCAACCCCAAAAAGCGCACCTGCTTTACATTGATGTCTCCAATCCCTACGATCTGATGGCCCAGTTTGATGGGTTTAAAGTGCGACTGGGCAGAGCTGACAGCACGTTAATGCCTCGATTATCGCGGCTATTTCCCTTAATCCCAGCGATTCATGATGCTGAAAAACAAATTGCCTTTGTGGATTTACGGTGGAATCAGCAGATTGTGTTTAAAAAGAAAACTCCCGAGCAAATCGCCCAAGAAAAACAACAGGCTGAAGCCTTGGCCAAAGCCAATGCCTTAGCTGAAAAGAAACAAGCAGAAGCAGCATTACATCCACAGTCGGAAAAAACGCCAACGGCCCCTGATTCAACTAAAAATTAACCGCCCCTCAGAAAATGAGAAGCGGTTAACAAGCACAAAAAAGTTTTAAAAATGAATTTTAGTGGGTTAAAAGGCCACCATTTACGTTGAGTTCCTGGCCGGTAATGTAACCCGCATCAGAAGATACCAAAAATTTCACAGCACGAGCCACTTCTTTGGCGGTTCCAAAACGTTTCATGGGGATGTCATCCTGAATTTTGGTTTTCACATTGTCGGGAATAACGCTCACCATGTCCGTATCAATAAACCCAGGACAAACAGCGTTCACCGTAATGCCTTTCACCGCATTTTCCAGCGCCAGGGTTTTGGTTAAGCCCAGCAAACCAGCCTTAGAAGCGGCATAATTGGCTTGTCCAAAGTTGCCTTTTTGCCCTACCACTGAAGAAATATTGATAATACGGCCAAAATTGCGATCTCGCATCGCAGGAATTGCCCGATTACAGCAATAAAACGTTCCGTTTAAGTTGACGTCAATCACTTCGTGCCATTCGTTGGCGTCCATTTTATGAAAGGTTTTATCGTGGGTGATGCCAGCATTATTCACCAAGATATCCACCCGGCCAAACTGTTTCAGCACTTCATCAAATAAATTGTCCACCTCATCCTGTTTTGAGATATCGGTGCGTTTGATCACCACTTTTTCTTTCAGCAGCTTACCCATCTGTTCAGCTTGCTCTTCGCTATGGCAATACGTAACAAGGACCTGATAGCCTTCATTTATCAATTCTTCAGCAATGGCACGGCCAATACCACGAACACCGCCAGTAACAATGGCGACTGGTTTTTCTTCCACGGGCATCTCCATCTCCTTTCTTAATCTGTTAAGCAACCTTGGGATACCGACACCGTGTTTTCCAAATTTTTCGAAATCAGTCTGTCCGACTCTAAGGTTAAAATTATGCTTGGACCACCTCTACAGTGAAGACCCTTATTATAAATAAAAAACCATAAAAACAAAACGCACACCTCGCCCAACTGGGTAGGCTGAGCGAACGATTGTTTAAATTTTGTTAAGCAAATTTATACAAGAGCCTTTACTGGGAGTTTTCCCAAAGCACTGCCGCTAATTCTCACGATTGATGGGAAAATCCCGACTCGTAATATTTTGTAACAATTTACCCCTGGCCTACGGGAACACATCATGGCAGATTACATCACAACAGCAGGCAATGCTCTTTTCAAAAATCACAACGAAAGAAAAGCTTTCAGAGATTTAGTTTAAAGTAATCATACTCAAATGGATTAGCAGATCATATTAAGTCCACCGCTAGAACCTGTTGCACCTGGTGGAGGGTAATTGATGGTTAAGTTCGGCGATGGAACTGTAGTTGGTTCAGGTGGAGTGGTGTTACAGCTAAGTGTGGCAGGAGGGGGAGGGGTGTCGTTACAACTAAGGGTCGCAGGCGGTGGCGGAGTAACAGCAGGTCCACATGGTCCAGAAGGGGGGGTTGGGGGAATGCCTCCTACAGACATAATATTTCTCCTCGTTCTTATTTTCAAATCAAATTGGGTGTATTTTTAATCTCGTACAAAAATAAAAACAGTTGAATTATGTAAACTGCTATTTACAATCTTAAAATTCTCTTTTTTTTTGAGAACGTCTTTGTTTGTGGCAATTTTACAAGATGAACCACCCCAGCCCTAAACAGGCCAAGGCTAAAAAGAGAAAATTTATCGAAAAATGGATGTTTAGGGATTTTTAGCTACTTTTTGTTGATACCGATCATTCATGGCTCGCATAAATTTTGCCAGGGCCGGATATGTCCAAGCCTTATTGCCATCCACAAATACGACATCCTCCGTAGTATGGACCACGGTTTTGTAGGTGGGATTTTCAAGGAACTCCAACATGTATTTTTTGGTATAGCTCTTCCCATTTACGAGAACCGGATCTTTAAGATGCTCTACTTGAGCAACCTTAGCCTCAAGGGGGCACATAAAGAAGGCAGGGCCATTAAAATAAATTTGTGTTCCAGGGCAAGGGGTATTCACTCCCAAAACGCTTTCGGTACCGGCATTTACAATAACCCGAGACTCTGGATCTATCTCTTTGGATAAAATAATTAAATTTCCACCATCATGATCTTCAATTTCAAAATCACCCGCAGCAACGTTAAAGAAATTGACGCCATTGCCATGATCGTGTAGATCCACTTTATTATTTTTGCCTGTTCCTGTGATGTACAGTTGAACTGGGTTTTTAAAGTCATCTTTTAAAGGGGTTGAATATTGTAAGGGCACATTTTCATCTCCCCGTACCGTAACGGTTTCTAAGGGCATCGCCAAGCGCTTATCAAGCCAGGCTTCATTGGGGATGGTTTTTGGTTTTTCAACCACCTGCTCAGGACCCGGTTCAGCGAATTCGGTTTCCTCAACAAAAAGTTCATCGAACAAATCATCCATCTCTTTTGAGGGGAAAGGGTTTTCCTGGGCAATCATAGGAACAGATTCAGCCCTTGGCTCTAAGTGACGTGACACTGTATTTGCATGCGGTGTGGTAGAACCCATGGCTTGAGAATCTTGAGGCCTGAGTCGTTCAAATCCCAGCATCCCCCCAACAAGCGTACCCGCAAGAACTAAGGGACTTGCAACAGCCAGCATGAGCTTTTGTGGTTTAGTCATACTTTGACTGGCAGTGGTTATTGGCGCAGCTTGAACAGGCATTTGCGGTAAGGGTGATTTTTGACGTGCCTTTCTTTTTGGAGAAAATAAAGACCCTTCCTCCTCTTCGGCCCTTCTGAGAATGGCATCCGAGATGATCTCAGATTTTAAATCCGGGTTTAAATGATCAAATACTTTTTTCTTCTCATATTCTGGCAAAGCATTGTATATCTCTAAAGAAGTCACTTTATGATGGCTAAATCCTTCATAAATATCCGTTTCAGCCAAATTTTTAGGAGGTGGTACATACTCACCCGTAGCTTCCAATGAGGGGTCATTGGATTTCCCAAACTTGAGTTGTTTGGCAGATCCAGGCAACGACAAAGCCAGCTTTTTGGATAAGCTGGATGGAATAGTATTTGAAATTACCTTTGCTGTTGTCATCTTCGCCGAATGTCCCTTTTGGTTGCCTGTTATGATGACGGTTACAGTATAATACGTCAAGTTTGTAATACAAGAGCTATAAAACACGAACAAAAATTTATTTGATAGTTGAATTTTTAAACATTATCTGACAAGACCTAAGGGGTATCGATTCCCAGCTTGGGGATGGATACCCAAAACAGCCCTTGGCGAAATGCATTTTTATACCAGAGGCCGTTCCCTCCTCTGGACACCTCCCTAACAAGATATTTAATTTAAAAGGGGATAGGGAAAAAGCCATTGAATGGGATTTTTAAAATGGAATGGGAAAACCACTTTTTCCCGAAAGGGGAGAATCCCCTTTCATATAAGAAGGAGCTTGCTCCTCTGTAAAATCAAGTAAAATAAAGAAAGAAGCCCTGTAAAAAAGGTTTTATAAAGCATGAATTTCCCCGCCCCCATGGAAAAGAGTATTGCGCTGAATTCTACTGAAAAAGCGCAGCTTGTCCAGCAATTTCACCAGATGTACTATGATGAAGGCGGCTTTGGGGATGGGAGTCACTACGAAACCTTTTGGCTTGGGGTTCCATCGTATAAATGCCCATTGGATCTCTGGATTTATCAGGAAATTATTGCCGAAACCCAACCGGATTGGATCATTGAATGTGGTACCTACTTGGGCGGTAGCGCGTTTTTCATGGCATCCATTTGCGACTTAATTCATCACGGTAAAATTCTGACCATTGATATTTTGCCTCAGCCCAACCGCCCGACCCACCCACGGATTCAGTATTTGCTCGGCTCAACCATTGCACCTGAAACATTGAATACCGTTCAAAACATTGTGGGGCAATCTTCCAAGATAATGGTTATCCTGGATTCAAACCACAGTGAAGAGCATGTCTCAGCAGAACTTGCCCATTATAGCCCCTTGGTATCCCCTGGCTGTTACCTCATTGTGGAGGATACCAACCTCAATGGCAATCCGGTGTATCCCAATTATGGCCCCGGCCCAATGGAAGCCTTAAACGCCTTTTTAGCCCAGAATCCCCCGTTTGAGGTGGATACCCATCGTGAAAAATTTCATCTCACCTTTAATCCCAAGGGCTACCTGCGCCGAGTATAAGGTTTCACATTCCAGTGGTTATTTGATCTTGTGATGAGATTGGATTATCCTCACGGTAGGGATTAATGGATGAAAATTGATGTGGAGGTTTGATTGATGAAACGGTTTGGAATCCTTCTGGTTGGGTTGTGCATGATGGTATCCATGATGTCGGTAGCCCAGGCGGACACCCATTGGTGGGATAAATACATTCACAAAAGTAGTGACGACCAGACTGCTGATACAACCACGCAACAATCCAAGCCCAAAGAAAAATACACGGGTAAAATGCTCTATTATGACTATCGGGAAAGCCAGCAGTTTTGCTTAACCCCTAGTCAAGCGTTTCAACATAATTTATCGGCAGCAGACGCCATTAAACCTTGTGGTAACTAATCCGCAATATCTCGGGACACAGCCTGGGCTTTATTCAGCTCAATTTTAAAGCTTAACAAGCCTGACTCATTCTTAAAGCTACGCACATGGGTACAGGCATCAAT
>JANWIO010000028.1 GCA_025449835.1 Vampirovibrionales bacterium | reverse complement strand
TCATCCCAAATGGCCACTTCGTTGCCGACAGCAACGCCAATGGAGCCAATTTTTCGTTTGGCCAAATCCGGAGGATTGAAGGTTGAGTAGCAGGTGGTTTCTGAGAGGCCATAGCCTTCAAAAATGGGGATATTGAAAGTGGCCTCAAACTGCTTATGCACTTCAACGGGTAAAGGTGCAGCCCCACAAATGCAGAGTTTGAGACTTGAAATATTTTCAACGGGTTTGGGATTGGCCAGAAGAATGGACAGAATGGTAGGAACGGTACTAAAAATATTCACACCATACGCTGCAATATATTGCCAAAAGGTAGACGCACTAAATTTACGGTTTAACACTACGTTTCCCCCAGCAAACAAGGGCGTCATCATGGTCACCACTTCACCATTTACATGGAATAGGGGCAAAATACACATCATGCGAGAATCTTCCGTAATATGGAACCATTCACTGATGTATTTGGCATCCATAATCAAGTTATGATGGGTTAAAAGAACCCCCTTAGGCTTACCCGTCGTTCCAGACGTATAGATAATCATTGCTTCATCTTGAGGCGTAATATCAACAGCCGCTAATTCCGATGAATACTGCTGAATGACTTCTTCAAATTGTAGCAATGACTGAACCTTTAACGACCCTGTTGCAGCCGGGGTGTCTTGAATTAGTATATAATGCTGTACCCGAGGCAACATGGCGGTAATTTTTGAGACCTCGCCTAAATACTCCGGTGAAGTCACAAAAACCTTGGCTTCACAGTTTTGCGTAATAAATTGAATTTCAGATCCCTTGAGCAAGGTATTAATCGGACCAGCGACAGCCCCAATCTTCATACAGCCCCAGTAGAAATAGAGAAATTCAGGGATATTGGGCAATAAAATCGCAACTTTATCACCTTTACGAACTCCCAAGGAAAGTAACAGATTCGCCGTTCGAGCTGTCATCTCATCATACTGTTGATATGAAAAGGACTGTTGCTTTTCAGGAAAAAGCAAAAAGGGTTTATCCCCGTAGCGTACCGCTTGCGACTCTAACAATTGCCGTACGGTCATCTCTTCTTTCGGTGCCATTGCAGTCATAAGCCAAACCTCTCACCAACCCATGATAACTTTTGTTTTTTATTGTATTGAAAGCGTCCTAAAAACTCAATGTGAAGGAAGCTGCAAAGGAATGACTGAAGATTCTGCATAAGAGTATTGAATGTAGTGAAACGGTTTTTGAATACACGAAGAGAAAACAACTTTTATGTGATCTGCCAATGTGTTTTGACAAGGATCCGATTCAAAACGAAGCAAGGCATAGCTTAATTGAAAGTATTCCGGATCCGATAAATATTGGGAATGAACTGCCCGTTCTCCACAAAACGTGCAGCAAGATTCAGTTGGGACAACTTCTCTAAAGCGGTACCGTCCCTGGCGACGCTGGCCACATCCGCCACATCGAAGAACAACCCATCGAAAGACAACCCCTTGCCCACAATCTGGACAATAGGTTTTGCCTTCCACAACCTGTGAACGGACATGACTACAGGTAAACAAAGCCCTTAAAAACTGAACAATGAGTATCCCAAAACCCATAAATTACTCCAAATAGGTCATCTTCTCTACTGTCATACCCCTGATATTCTGATTCACCCATTATCAATCGGATCGGAATGTTTGGATCTCCACTTCTCTATTTTAACCACCCTATGGTTTGAGCGTACTCATTTTTTAGAAAATTACAACAGTGGGTTGATTCTTAAAATAATGAATGTTATGAGTAACGAAAGGAATTTGAACTTGGAGTATTGCAATGGCTGTTAAAAGTTTAGGGTTTTTTATCGACCGCCTAAAAATCAGCTTACGAAATGATGTTTGCACCCTTTGCCAAACCATTCCAAGAGCCAATGAGCAGGAAATGATCTGTGCTGCCTGCCAAAAGAAGGTTTTTCTAAGACAGCCCCTCCCTTTAATGACCATTGGCTCTAGTTCAATTTATGCTGCCTGTGAATTTCCTTACCGCATGAAGCGCTTGATTTATGACCTAAAATTTAAACAGCAAACCCAACATGGCCTAACCTTGGCTGAAATTCTATTGCATTACTGGCAAAAAACACCTCCATCAAAAGGTAATCAATACATTGTTGTGCCCATTCCGCCACATCAAAACCCAAGAATCAACCACTTGCCGCTAATGACACGTCCTTTTGCAAGCCATTTTGGCTATAATTTTATGGAAAAGGGTCTCATTTGGCAGCGAGATGTTTGCCCTCAACATGAACTTCACAATAAACGTAAACGGAGAGAAAACGTTAGCGAAGCCTTTCAGATTCATCCCAAATTGGTTGAACGCCTACAAGAGAACACCTCAATTTTAATTATGGATGATATCTTAACCACGGGTGCAACCCTTGCCGAAGCCATTTTGACATTTCAGCGGGTTAATCCGAAAATATCAGTAACTGCCCTGGCAGCCTCTCATGTTCCGTTTGCCATTTCCAGACGCTAAAAGATGATGCCCGATACCACCACACTCGAAACAAAGAACGCCTCACTGAGTTCTCACAAAAGCCCCATTACCATTGGGTTGTTGGGACTAGGAACCGTGGGCACAGGCGTCTATAAGCTTTTAGCCCGTTTTCCGCAAACAGCGATTTCAAAAATTGCCGTGAAAAATTTGGATAAACAGCGTTCCCTTTCCCAAATCCCACCCAATACCTTAACAGCACATGCGGAAGACGTCATCAAAGACCCCAATATTGACATTATTGTGGAACTGATTGGCGGTAAAGAATACCCTTATCAGCTCATTCGTCAGGCATTGGAAAGCGGAAAACATGTGGTAACCGCAAACAAAGTGGTTATTGCCCATTATGGCCCAGAACTTTTCGCACTTGCCGCTGAAAAAGGTGTCAATCTGTTTTTTGAAGCAGCCGTTGCCGGAGGGATTCCCATTGTACTCCCTCTAAAAACCTCCTTGGCCGGTAACCAAATTCAGCAGATTGCAGGAATTCTCAATGGTACGACCAATTATATTCTCACGCGTATGGAGCAAGCCGGATTAGACTTCCAGGCAGCCTTGAAAGAAGCCCAAGCGAAAGGGTTTGCAGAAGCTGATCCCACGGCAGACATTGAAGGACACGATGCAGCGTGTAAAATTAGCATTTTAGGTTCTATTGCCTACAATGCCTACTTACCGCAACCCGCTGTTTATACGGAAGGAATCTCCAACATTGGCGCCGCCGATATTGAAATGGCCAGAACCTTCGGATACACCATTAAGCTCATTGCATTGGCCAAAGGTTGCGAAAACAATGCTGTTGACCTTCGTGTTCATCCGATGCTGGTTCCCTCGGAACATCCCCTTGCCAAAGTAGCCTATGAAAATAACGCCATCTGGGTCCAAGGCGATGCAGTTGGAGATGTTATGTTTTACGGTAAAGGCGCTGGAGAACTTCCCACAGCAAGTGCTGTAGTGGGTGATATTTTATTCATGACCCAGGCCCTCCAAAGTGGACAGTCGTATCTTGCTGGTATGGACTTTTCATTGCCTGGGCAAGGCAGTATTCGGCCGATTGCAGACACCACCAATGCTTATTACATTCGCCTGGAAGCAGAAGACCAACCAGGTGTATTGGGGCATTTGGGACAAGCTTGCGGTGATCATAATGTGAGTTTGGACGCCATTATGCAAAAAGGAACACATCCTGAAACCAAAACAGCAACCATTGTACTTCTTACCCATGAGGTTCAAGAGGCGGATCTCCAAGCCGCCTTAAAAACAATGCAAGCACAGAGCAGCACCAAAAGAATTCACACCGTATTACGGGTATTTCAACCATGAGCGGTGTTATTGAACGTTATCGCTCTTTTTTTGATATTAATGCGCAGTTTCCCATTGTCACCTTAAATGAAGGAAATACCCCTCTAATCCAGGCTCCGGCAATTGCTTCAAAAACCAATGTTCCCGGCTTACAGGTTTTTTTGAAGTTTGAAGGCCTTAACCCCACAGGGAGCTTTAAAGATCGGGGTATGACCTATGCAGTTTCCCAGGCAAAGGCACAAGGTGCCACCCATATTATCTGTGCTAGCACCGGGAACACCAGCGCTTCAGCAGCAGCTTATGGCGCCAGAGCCCAGTTAAAAACGCTGATTATTTTGCCTGAAGGCAAAGTTGCCCTTGGAAAGCTATCTCAGGCCATTCTTTATGGTGCTGATATTGTGGAAATTACCGGAAATTTTGACCAGGCATTGGATGTTGTCCGGATCCTGGGAAAGGCCCAAGGGGTGGCCATTGTGAACTCAATTAATCCTTTTCGGATTGAAGGACAAAAAACGGGTGCCTTTGAAGTCTGCGATCAACTAGGTGGGAAGGCACCGGATTATCATTTTATTCCTGTGGGAAACGCAGGAAACATCACAGCCTACTGGTTAGGGTACAAAGCCTATCACGCCGCTGGCCGAATCCAATCACTCCCGAAGATGTTTGGCTATGAAGCAGAAGGCTCAGCAGCCATTGTGAAGGGCCATAAAATTGAGAACCCCGAGACCTTGGCAACAGCTATTCGCATTGGCAATCCAGCCAGTTGGCAAGGCGCCGAAGCAGCCCGGGATGAGTCCGGTGGCAAAATTGATTGTGTAACTGATGACGAAATTGTTGCAGCATACCAGTTTTTAGCATCCAAAGAGGGAATTTTCTGCGAACCTGCCAGTGCAGCGAGTGTTGCAGGACTTTTTAAAGCATGCTCACAAAACTTGGTTGCACAAAATTCTGTTGTTACTTGTGTTTTAACAGGCAACGGCCTTAAAGATCCAGATAATGCAATACGTTTTGGCAAATCAGAGAAAATAACATTGCCGCCCGATCCGCAACAAATTGCGACACATCTAGGGCTCACACTTTAAAGATTTACAGAGCCTTGGTTTGCTACGCCAAAAACCGGTCCATCTGACCAAGAACGTCACCTAAAGCCCCATTACTTCCACTACCCTGCTGAAATACCGCTAATAGGTCTTGGCCTTGATTTGAGGGGTTTGTATAAAAATTGTTTTGCGATGAAGAAGGGTTCATAGCCACAGATGAATAACTGGTAGGCATAGAAGCAGGTTGACCATACCCTGGATATTGTTGCGAATAAGCAGCAATAGGATCGGGACTGCTATAACCAGAAAAACTTGGATCTGAATAAGCATATGGAGAGCTACTAGATGTATATGGGGATGAAGTCGGCATCGTCCCATAGTTCATCGAAGGATAAGTATAGCCGGTATTGGCAAAAAGCGAAGAACTCGGCAGACTACCTGAATAACTCGTTGCCGGATTTGGCATACCCATTTGTGAATACCCTGGAAAACTGTAACTGGTGCCGCCCATCGTACCCAACCCATAATAATTTGTAGGTTGGTATGGCGAAGCACCAAATGCAATTTGAGACTGCCCCACAGTGGGCGAAGTCATGTTGGTAAAAGGACTGATACCAGCAAAGTTATAATTGGGTTGAGAACTTGTCGGCATCATATAAGACGTATTCGTGGGGTAAGTGGGGGAAAAACTCCCGAAGTTGTTATAACTATTCCCAGTGGAAGGATAAATACCATAATTTCCCATCGCTCTGACACACCTCTTCTTTTTATATAAAAATTATATCTAAATATATAAAAAACACAGATGCCTTAAAATTGCGCGAGCAGGCCATTTTTGTTACAAACCTTCATATTTAAATTTTAAAGCAATAAGAAGGCTGAATACGTTGGAGCAAGCTATCGCCTTTACACAAGTAAAAATCTACGTATCAAATTTTTCTTCGGTGTAAGCTCCTCTGAAATTTATTTATTCTGGAATTCTGTGGAATTTAAAATGGTTTGAATTGCATTGGTAACGGTGGTAACGTTTACACCGCCTTTAAAGATGGTATTAACGAAGTAATCCATGCCACCTGAGTCCGGGTCTCGGCCAAGGAGCTTATCAAACAGAAACTTTGTAACACCATATGTTGTATTGCCAACCAAATCTGGGTTATTCTGCTGAGCTTCTGGTGATAAAACCATGTTAGCAAGCACTGTCGCCTTACTCGTACCACTGATTAATTGGGTCATATAATTGTTCTCGCCAGATGTATCTGCAGCACGCCCTAAAATATCCCAATAGGCGGCATCCATAAAGGTTTTGTTATCTCCTTGTGCCAAATTATGGATATCTTCTGTCACTGTTGGCGGTGGAGGTGGCACGGGAATACCATGAAGCTTATCGAATTCTGGTGAATTGGTAATTTGTTGACGAAGTTCAGCCTCAGTATGACCTTTCTCTAAATAGCCAATCCAATATTGAAACCCTTGATCATCAGGAGCTCTGTTTAATAATTGTTTATAAGCATTTACAACAGTCCCTTCGGGAGACGCATTAATTGCATTGAGTAAATCAAGGTGGCTATGACCTGCTTTTAGATAAGCTTCCCAATAATGAAGTCCCGCAGGTTCGGCATCTCGCCCCAAAATATCTTTATAAGCCTGCTTTACAATATCTTCATCCGACGGGGTTGGTGTGGGGGTCGGTGTTGGTGTGGGCGTCGGAGTTGGTGTCGGAGTTGGTGTCGGCGTTGGCGTAGGGGTTGGTGTCGGCGTTGGTGTCGGCGTTGGGGTAGGTGTTGGTGTGGGCGTTGGTGTAATTTTTGAAAAATCTTCGCTAGCAATTGACAGGTCTTGATTACTAACGCTATCACTAGTGCCATCTAATCCGGCAATCAATTCAACTTTGGCGTTATCAACACCTGTATTTGAGTCTGTATTATCAGTCTTCCCACCGTTCTGTTGGCCATCATAATTTGCGATGGCATCCGCATTTTGGAAGAGGTCCCAATTTGCCGCCAAAAGTTTCCCGGCTTGAACAGCATTTTGGATAGCAGGTGTTAAATTACCATTCGACTGAAGTCTATTAATTGTATTGTTTACTTCATCAAAACTCACTTGACCATCCCCATTCGTGTCCGCAATGGTAAGGAATTCCTCTAAATCTGCAACTGACGTTACATTAGATACTGGTGTTGGTGTAGGAGTTGGTGTAGGAGTTGGCGTCGGGGTAGGAGTTGGTGTTGGGGTTGGGGTTGGGGTTGGTGTTGGTGTTGGGGTTAGGGTTAGGGTTAGGGTCAAGGTTTTGGGGTTAGAGTACCCCAGCCTCAAAGAAATTATCCTGTATAAT
>JANWIO010000027.1 GCA_025449835.1 Vampirovibrionales bacterium | reverse complement strand
TTTCGCCAGATACTTAAAGGGTGCAGAAGGGATTGAGTTGATTCGTCACGATGATAAAGAGCGCTATCAGTTTAAAATGAGTGGTTCTGCTCAAGATTCATTGGATAAGTGTACGTGGCAACTCACGGCGAAGCTGGAAAACGTGAAAAAGCCTATTGTGGTGACGGATACGATCCAGAAGTCTTTGATTATTCGGAATGCCTTTGACCTGATGATTGGATCGATTCATGGAGGGCTTGCCTCTCTATTTTGAGCTTCCCAGAATGCACATATCAGAAAAATTTCTTTTCCAGAGGCCGTTCCCTCCTCTGGACACCTCCCTAGCCTGCCACGATGTCTTCAATATTAATTTTAAGATCGCTGAGGCCAGCCATTAAATTGTTTTCCACGCTGTCATAAACCATTTCAATCCGACGCAGCTTTTCTTCTTCGGCTTCAGCCACTTTTTGCGTCCGCCGTTTTTTAAGCTGCCTTAGTTTTAAGCGATATCGACGTTCGATCTCTTCCAATTCTTTTTGATAAGCATCTTCGACGGGTTGAACCTTTAAATACCCCAGACGGATTTTCTCTTGTTCTGTGAGCACTTGAGCCAGGGCCTCTTCTTGAGAGGTGTAAAAAGAAATAACCAGAGACTTCAGCAGTTTTTTCCAGGCCGCATAGTCTTTTTCATCCAGCGCTTTTTCTTTCTCCAAGGTTTTGCGATATTCCATCATCTGTTTCAGAATCAACGCCTGGGCAATGGGAGATAGCATGGCGAAATCCCGTTGCAGGGCCTCCCCAAACTCTAAAAACTGGGCCAGGGGGATTTTAATAATGGATTCATACAAAAGGGCTTTGCCTAAGGGGCCTTCTGTGAGATGGGGGAAAAACAACATCAGCTTCATCTGGGTGTGGGCCGAGAGGGTATCGGTATTATTGAGGGTGGTGTATGCCAAATAATTTTTCAACAGGGCTAAAGCCGCATCCCGCACCAAGGGATCGTTACTTTGAATGCCTTTGGCCCAGGCTTTGCTCACCACATAGTCGTTGGGCTTTTTCTTCAGGTCAAACAATTCTTTTTCAAAGGGACTTTCTGCGTAGGTTTCCACCTGCTCTTTCCAGTGCTTTTGTTCTGGCAGCATAAAGGGATGGAAAGAACTATTGCTGGCTTTGGAGGGAGTAACCAGATTCTTAAAGCCTTCAACCAGTTGGTTGAGAAATGCGGTAACAGAAAACTTTGCAGGCGGTGCCGTTTGAGGCTGGCTGTTGTTTGCCATGGAAGAAGCATTTTGGGCTTCTCCCGACGGAAAAACATCTGAAAGGAGCGTGGATGAACCATCACCACGCACCGGTATTTCTATGGTTGGGAGTTTTGTGGGCCAAACCAAACGCATTGAATATTAACTCTCTATCCTTTGTTGTCCCATTGGTGTGTAGAAGACACTTTATCACCATGGTCCAAACTCGACAACGATAATACCTCGTAAGATCTCAAATTTTCTCTCTCAGGGGAACATTGACAATTCTCATTCCACCCCCCTTGACAAACCTAGGGGATAGCCTAAATCGGCATGGTTTCAAATTAGTGTTGCTCAAGCAGATGCCGATTTCCATGAGAATAGGGGAGGGTAAAACCGGGTCCTTTTCAGCGACAAATCTGCATGATTTTAAGCCTGGTGAACCTCATGGGGGCTAATTGTAACAAAGTGTTAAATTTAAATCAAAAACCCGCACAAAAAAAAATTTTCCAACGTATATCCACTATCGTTGGAAAGGGGGCTCTCTTAAAAATTCCCCGCTCCCATAAAGATGATGAATAAAGTTGTGAAGTGAGGTTGTTTAGAATGACGCAAGTTTCCTGTGTGGGTGTAAAATTGCCCCCGCAAAGTGTAAAAAATGCAGTGCCTGCGACACCCCCCGTGTTAGACGTTCTGCAAGAAATGGTAGAAAAAGAGAACAGTATTACCAGCCAAGGTCAAAAAGATCAGTTTGTGGCAGCCTGGATGAAAGATCCTCAGGGATCTATGGGAACGCTGACGAAATTGGTGAATGCGGCTTCAGAAGAAGTAGAAAAAACGCAACCCAGCGCAGCCAAGCTGATTGCTGCCAAAATGAAAACCTTTACCAATTTCTTTGCCCGGCAAAGCCTGTGGGATAACACCATTCCGAACCTGAAGGATCGCGTGCGTCAGGAATTAAAAAGTGTGTTTCAAGAAGCCCGAAAACCAGGTGTGAGTGTGGATGAGTACCAGGAAGAACTCGATACCAGAGCCAAAAATGCTGAGCACCTCTTCCTTCCACCCAAAGAAGGGGCGCTTCGCGGGTTCATTACCTACCTACAGCAAAACGCCAAAACGGAATTTCTGAATGCGATTCAGAAATTAAAAGCCTAAGCTGTTAAAAGCGCCTAAGCATACAGCATTAAAATGAATTCTTAGATACAGGCCCTGCTTTTATAAGTGGGGCCTGTAAACTGGTTCATTCACACGACGTGATTCTTCCTCAAATCCCCTTACACTGTTAGTATCATGTGGGGTAACCTCTCGAAGGATATTACATTATGGTCAAAGGTCGGTGGGCTGCCACCAGTTTAATCAGTTTGATGTTGCTATTTGCCACACTGAGCTTTTGCTGGGCGCAGGATGACTTGCAGGATATCCCTGACCCACCCTATTATCCACCCAATGCGGTTCAGCCTTACACGCAATATCCTTCGCAATCCACCCAACAGCAGGCGCCACCACAGCATGTTCCTTGGTACAAAAAGCTTTTTAGTCCCATGACCCGACGCATGAATCCCCCCATCTATCGAGCCAAAAAAGTGCCCACAGGCAAACCCAGAGAAACAAAGCCCTTAGGGGATCCCTTAATTCGTCTGGCCAAGGGGATTTCCTATCATGACACCGACGTGCCACCCGGATTTTATATTATTCACTTGTCCCCCGGAAAAAACAGTGGTGAAGCCTCTTTGGTGATGATGCGAGAAGATCAGCCGGTGTTAATGGTACCTGCCAAGCAACTCTCTGCCGATTCCACGACGTCATCCGACACGACTGTCACTGCATCAGAGACGCTGCCAGCGCCGCCGGATAAAAAAGCCGCAGGATCAGAGGGGGATCTCAAAGATGCCGCTTCGGCCTTTGTGACCCTTGCGCAAGACGGGCAAAGCGTGATGATTGTGTATCAAAAAGGGGATACCCAGTATCAATCGGTGCCTCTCGCCGTGGGAGATGATTGGCGTCCTTAAAATTTTTGAAGTTGAAAGCTTTTATTCCCCGAGGCTGTTCCCTCCGCTGACGCCTCCCTGAAGGAATAATCCCATTGAATCAGGGAAGCTTGCTTCCTTGGGCCAGGCTTGTTGGCGCAGGAGTGGCTTGTGTGTCGTTCCTGGGGGGATTAATAGCTCGGACAAAAGAGCCAAAAAGGTTGATGCAATCATTCATTTCGGTGGCAATGCGGTTGGTAATGGGCACATCCCGACTGGGGGGCAAATCATTTTTATGGGATAAAGCAATCATAAAGCGATTATATAAAATGGGAAGCCCTCGTAAGGTCAAATTCTCGGCATAATTGGGCATAAATTTATCAAATTCTCTTTCATACAGGGTGCCATTTCCCGGATCGGCGAAAATGATGCTTCTGTATTTGCTTGCCGGCTCATCCTCGTAATCGAATATCACCACATAATGCAGGCCCGAAAAGGAATTGGCCCGCTCTTCATCCACTTTAACCAAGGCAATTAAGGGATGCCCCTGATCAATGTGAGACTTAATCTCTTCAAACGTAACGTGATTATACATTTCAGCAAAAGCCCCATTTTCTTGGGCAACGCGTGCCAGCATTCCTGGCGAACTGAAACTGTCTAACTCCCGGTTGCCTTCATCCAGAGCTTCTCGGGTAAAGGGGCTATGCTGAGGATTGTTATGGGCCATGGCTGAAAGGGCATTGAGGGCCATGGCCAATGACGTTGTGCCACACCCATTGCTGTGTCCTTGATCAATGGAGCGTACCGGAATGTATATTTGGCCATTACGGCGGTAAAAAGTATCTTTTTCAAGCGCTTGGGTTTTCGCTGCCTGAGGATGCACCCGATCTCGGACAGGCTTGTGAGAAGACGTAAACAAAAAGGGTGACGCCAAACCAATACCCAGCACCACTGCTGTATTTTTAAGGCTCCTTAATGCCATGGCCGATTCCACCAAATCATATTTTGCAAATCCCTCACCAACCAGGGGAACTCCCTTCATTGAAAAATGTATTATATGGCAGAAGATTGGAAATTTAAACCCTTTTGAAACAAATTAAACACCTGGCGAATCGGTCCCTTGCGCTGTGGCCCCTTTGGCGGTGAGCCAGGCTTTTAAGTACGAAAATCCTTTTTGAGCAAACTTTTGCAAGTCCACAATCACATCCTGGTTCGCATCACTCACGGCATCCAGTAAGGCATCGAGGGTTAAGGACACAATATTCCCCACCTGAAAACTGTTAATGCGAAGCTGTGCCGCCAATAACTTTACTTTTGGGTCGTAGGCCAAGGCCACTACGGGGACATTCAGCTTTGCCGCAACCAGAATGGCGTGATATCGCATGGCCAGTAACACCGAGGTTTGGGCAATTCCCTGGACGCAGTTATCCCCCATAAACCAGTAGCAGGCGATTTGCTTTTCCTTTAGAAGCTTTTCCAGTTTGGCCAAGGGGAGAATATCGGCGCCAGCCTGACAATCGATTAAGTTGAGGCCGGTTTCCTGGATTTTGGGCCACTGGGCAATACAGTTGGCCAGGTGCTGAATGGCCTGATCATGCAGTTGGGGCCACTGCCTGAGGGAAATCCCTAAGCGTTTTTGGCCATTGGATTCCAGTGCTGCCTTGGGCTGCCAGTTCCAAACGGGATCGGCCATGAGCTTTACTTTTTTTCCCGCCAGTTGTTGAGCCAGGGCTTGGCTTTTGACATCACGCACCACCACGAGATCCGACTGCAATAGGGTCCGTTTGGTCATCCATCGTCCGATTTTAGTCTGCAATGGCCCTATCCCCTGGGCAAAAAAAGCAATCGGGATTTTTCTGCGGTGCGCCATTTCAATGAGTCCGCCGTAATAAATCGGGCTTCCCAAGCCTGTTGCGTCTTGAAACAGCCCGCCACCACCACTGATAAAGGCCGTTATTTCCTTCATCTCGTCCCAAATCCTAGGAATATTGGTTCTTAGGAGGCTTTTAACGTCATAGGTGCTGCTGGTCAGGGACGGATTCTCGGAAAGCACCACCGGTTCATAGCCTAATGCCTTTAACTGCTGAACCATGACCTCTAGAATCAGGTCATCTCCTAAGTTTTCGAAGCCATAGTATCCGGAAAGCAGGATACGATTAGACATAACTCTTAAACAGTCCCTGTGTCTCCAGAAATTTGACAGTGGCTTCCTGCCAGCTTGGCGCATCTTCAAAACTACTTATCATAGCGGTATTCATGGGCCTTTGAGCGGTAAATTTAAAGGACTCTGTGGTAACCGGCGTGATAAACTTTGAAGCCACACCCAAGCACTGACAAACATACTGGGCCTGATCGTAACGACTGGTGTATCCTGAGGAACAGCCATGCAAAATACCAACAGGGCGATCCTCCAGGACCTTGAGTATCATTTTACACAAATTTCCGGTCCAGGTGGGGGTCCCTACTTGATCGTACACAACCCGGATGGGGGTTTGTGATTGGGCAGATCGGATGAGAAAAGGCACGAAATTTTGGGCCGCAGCGCCAAAGAGCCAACTGGTACGAAGGACAATACCAGCCGCTGGTAGCGTTTCTAATACTGCTTTTTCGCCCCCTAGCTTAGAAACCCCATAATGATTAATGGGATTGGGTGTATCTTGCGGTGTATAAGGGCTTCCTTTTTGGCCATCAAACACATAATCCGTGCTGATGTGGACCATATATCCCCCATTTTTTTGAAGCCATTGAGCTAAAAGCTTTGGTCCACCGGCATTTACCTGGGTTGTGAGTTCTGGCTGGCTTTCTGCGGCATCTACTTGGGTGTAGGCGGCCGTGTTCACAATGACATCAGGGTGAATGTCGTCTAAAACCGCATTAACTTTTGATGTTTCCCAGGAAAAATCCAGCACATGATAGGTGGTCCCCACTGTCTCATAGCGATCTGAGAAAAGGGCCAAACGGGCCATGAGGTCTTGGCCGAGATTTCCGTCAGCGCCGGTAACTAAGACTTTTTGATGAGCCATTCTGCACCTGGTTTCACATGTTCTTGTTGCTGCCGAGCCTGGATATTTTGAATCCAGGGAAGGCTCGCCTGATACCAAGCCACAGTTTCGGCCAGGCCTGACTCAAAATCATGCTGCGGCTTCCAGTTAAGGGTGTTTTGGATCTTCCGGGTTTCCAATGCATACCGGCGATCATGCCCGGGGCGATCTTGCACAAATGCCATTTTGGACTCCGGTTGCTCCATGAGCTTGAGTAAGGTTTTAATGACGTCTAAATTATGGCGTTGGCCGTTGGCCCCAATATTGTACACCTCTCCAGGAGTGCCATGAAACAGCACGTCGGTCACGGCAGCGGCATGATCTGCTACATGAATCCAGTCCCGAACATTTAAGCCGTCCCCGTACACAGGAACAGACTCGCCATGCATTAATTTGAGGATGAAAAAGGGAATCAGCTTTTCAGGATATTGATAGGGGCCGTAATTGTTGCCGCAACGGGTGATGCACACCGGTAAGCCGTAGGTTTTAAAATAGCTATACGTCAGCAGATCAGCAGAGGCTTTGCTGGCCGCATACGGGCTATTAGGCTTTAAGGGAGATTGCTCTGTAAATTTTTCCTCAGAATCCAGGGGTAAGCTGCCATACACTTCATCCGTCGACACCAACACAAACTTTTGGAGGGAACACTTTTGAGCGGCTTCCAGTAACACCTGGGTTCCCAGCACATTGGTTTCAATAAAGGCCAGGGGGTTGGTGATACTGCGGTCCACATGGGTTTCAGCCGCCGCATGAATACACATGTTCACCTCTTGCATGAGTGATGACACCAGATTGGCATCTCGGATATCGCCATGCACAAAACGATAGCGTGGGTTGGTCTCCACGTCTCGCAGGTTATCCAGGTTCCCTGCATAGGTCAACAGGTCCAGATTAATGACTTCACAAGATGAATCCTGCTGAAGCAGATGACGAATAATCCAGCTTCCGATAAATCCAGCGCCGCCTGTTACCAATATTTTCATAGGTTAACCGTCTTTTCTGGCCCAATCGTAAGGTACATCGTTATCATGGGGATCTACCCGAAACTCATCAGGCTTGTCATAATTGTAAGGGCGATTGGGCAAATTGAGAATCAAGGAATGGGGCGCACTGATGCCTTTAAATCCATGAAGCACCTTCTCTGGAATCTGCACCAGCATCGGGTTTCGTTCCCCAATAAAAAACTCGTTGACCATCCCATAGGTCGGAGAATCTTCCCGACAATCATAAAGAACCAGCTTAATATGCCCCACCAGGCAGATAAAGTTATCAATCTGGTCATCATGATAATGCCATGCTTTGACAACACCTTCATTTACAGCGGTTACATAGGCTTGGCCAAAGCCTTTGAAAATATCATCGTCCTCACGCAAGGTTTCCATCAGAAAACCACGCTCATCTACAATGGGCTTTAGGGGTTTTACTTCAACCCCTGCAATTCGTTGCTTGGTTTGGCCCGGCTTAAAAGGTGTTTTTTGCATTGTTTCTCTTCCTAACGCGTAACCTATCAATGAGTATACTGTATGCCAAATTTCTCTGGATGCCAAGCGGAAACCTTTTCCTTACCCTCTTTTAAATTGCAACACAACGGTATTTTTAGTGCGTCCCACATTGTGCTAGACTACTGAAACAAACCACCATTAACAAAGGAGAAGTCGTCATGTATGGAGCGTTGGCCCTGGGATCCGATCACGCCGGGCATTCCCTCAAAGAATCTTTAAAAGTCTTGTTGGAAAAACGGGAAATTCCCTTTCAAGATTTTGGATGTTTTTCTGCAGACAGTTGCGATTATCCGGATTTTGCCGTTGGCGTGGCCAAAGGGGTCCAAAATGGGGAGTTTTTACAGGGCGTTTTATGCTGTGGTAGTGGTGTGGGGATGGCCATTGTCGCCAATCGCTTTCATGGGGTCAGGGCGGTGGTTTGTAATGATATGCACACGGCCATTATGAGCAGGCGTCATAATGATGCTAACATCATTTGTTTTGGGGGACGGGTGATTGCCCCGGAGTATGCAGAAGAATTGCTTGAAATCTTTATGAATACCCCCTTTGAAGGGGGACGACACCAGCGTCGGGTGGGAAAAATGGATGATTTACCTGTAGGAGAAGCCCAATGTTAGACTTTGATGCCTTAAAGGCAACAGATCCCGCCATTTTTGAATTGCTTCAGAAAGAGCTGCACCGCCAACAAAATACCTTAGAGCTGATTGCCAGCGAAAACTTTACCAGTGTTGCCGTACTTACCGCTATGGGGTCGGTTTTAACCAATAAATATGCGGAAGGACTTCCTGGGAAACGCTATTATGGCGGCTGTGAATACGTGGATGGTGTGGAGCAGCTTGCCATTGATCGCTTAAAGCAACTCTTTGGATGTGATCATGCCAATGTGCAGCCACACAGTGGCGCACAAGCCAATATGGCTGCATTTCTGGCCGCAGGGCTTCAACCAGGCGACACCATCATGGGGCAAGACCTCTCTCACGGTGGCCACCTCACCCACGGATCACCGGTGAATTTTTCGGGGCTCTTCTATAAAGTAGCGCCTTATAAAGTGGATGCCCGCACGGGACGTTTGGATATGAACCAGGTTCGAGACGTAGCCCTTCAAAATAAGCCGAAGCTCATTATTTGTGGCACCAGTGCCTATTCCAGAATCATTGATTTTAAGGCCTTTCGAGACATCGCTGATGAAGTGGGCGCTCTGCTCATGGCCGATATCGCCCATATTGCAGGGCTTGTGGTTGCAGGTGAACATCCGAGCCCCATTCCTTATGCCCATATTGTAACCACCACCACCCATAAAACCTTAAGAGGCCCAAGAGGCGGGGTGATTATGTGCCAAGAATCCTTGGCCAAAGCCGTGGATAAAGCTGTTTTTCCTGGAATTCAAGGGGGGCCGCTGATGCATGTAATTGCCGCCAAGGCCGTGGCTTTTCAAGAAGCTTTATCCGATGAGTTTCGTCAATACGCTCGTCAAGTGGTGCGAAATGCTCAGGCTTTATCCCAAAGCCTTCAGGATGAGGGCGTGGATATTGTGAGCGGTGGTACCGACAACCATTTAATGATGTTGGATCTCAGAAAACAGAATATCACGGGGAAAGAAGCCTCGTTATTGCTTGAAACCATTGCCATTACTGCCAATAAAAATACCATTCCAGATGATCCCCAAAGCCCATTTGTCACCAGTGGGATTCGATTAGGAACGCCTGCTGTTACAACCCGTGGCATGGACGAAGCAGCCCTTCGGCAAGTGGGGCAGATTATTGCCGCCGCTTTAAAACAGCCAGAAGCAGCTTCATCCTTGAAATCTCAGGTAGAACACCTCATCAACCAACATCCGCTATACCCAGAACTTTCTCGAGTGAAAGTCCCTTAAAGGGCGATTATAATGAAAGTAAACCACGGTAGGATTGTGGCATGCCAAATTTTAATTTAACCGAAGTGTCTTCCATCTGGGTACAGGTCCTGGGCTTTTTGGTTGCCGTCCTCCTTTCAGGGCTCATTACGCCGATGATTCGGAAATGGGCCATTGATGCCGGGCAGTACGACATCCCCAACGACCGCAAGATCCATAAATTCCCCGTGCCACGGGTGGGGGGTGTTGCCATTTGGGGTGGTTTTATGCTCACCATAGGCATTTTTAGTATTTTCTATTTCAGTCAGTTTGGAAACAACGCTTTAGATGGCATTTTGCTGGGGGCCACCATTATCTTTTTTGTGGGCCTGCTGGACGATTTGTACAACCTATCGCCGTATCTCAAGCTTTTCGGACAGTTTTTGGCCGCTGCCGTGGCATTTCAACTAGGGGTACAGATTACAGCGGTGGATCTGGTGTTTAGTAAGATTTTACTCTTACAAGCCCTCTGTTTCCCCATTACCATTATCTGGATTATTGGTATCAGTAACGCCATGAACTTTATTGATGGGGTAGATGGCTTGGCTGGTGGTGTTTCCATGATTTCAGCCTTAACCCTATTCGTCGTGGCCTTGGCCATGCATGAACCGGTGCCTGCCCTGTTGGCCATTATGTTATCGGGAGCGGCCCTGGGCTTTTTAAACCTCAATTTTTATCCGGCCCGAATTTTTATGGGCGATAGCGGCGCCCTTTTCTGTGGCTTTATTTTGGCCTGTATTGCTGTTACCGGGGTGCTCAAAACCCTCACCATGACCATGCTGGTGCCGGTGATTATTCTCACGGTGCCCATTATGGATATTACCTACTCTACCCTGAGGCGCTTGTGGAAGTTCCAAAGCCCCTTTCATGCCGACTCAGACCATTTGCATCATAAGCTTTTAAAGGCGGGGTTTTCTCAAATTCGGACAGTAAGCGCCATGTACCTCATCTGTATCATTGGTGGCATCATTGCCAGCTATTATATCGGCCATCTCAATGAGTATCTCTTTACCCTGGTGTGTGTGATTCTCTTCAGTATTGCGTTGGTGGTGATTACGAGGCTTGCTACCCGTCATAGCGCTGGCAGACTGGACCTCACTCAGGTAAAGCCCGATAATATCCAATCCCAGCACCACCCCTCTTAAATAAAACCATCCATCAGGGTCGGTGCAGGGCAGGAACAAGCCCTGCGCAAACGATTATGCAAAGACAAGCCATTTAACATACTCGATCGCCATCATTAAGAATTGTTGACAAAAAACGACCCCTGGGGCAATCTGGTTCCTTCAGGATCTTTATTGAGGCATGTGAACCACCGTTTTGTGAATATCAAACCCATAGGAATGACGCCCATGAAAATTTCCCCCATTGTGCATTCTCCTCAAAGAGCCCCTCGTTTTGCGGGTCGGTACCCGGCTCGATTTTACCGGATGAATCCGATTCAGAAGGTTTCGTACCTTGTTACAACTCGCATGAAGGCAAAACGCCCCTCCCTCCAACAAAAATTCCTGACGGCTGCAAGCACTGGGGATGAAAAAGCCCTCGCATCTTTTTTAATCGGGCGAAAAACTGGGCTCTCAGGCACCGTTTTAAGATTTTTATTGCGAAGAAACCTCGATATCAATTGTCAAAACGAATATGGTCACACTGCGGCAATATTGGCAGCTCGTGCAGGGCATACAGCGGCATTAAAAATGTTGATTGACGCTGGGGCAAACGTAGATGCGAAAGACCACATTGACGACACGGCGGCTCTTTGGGCCGCATCTTTCGGTCGGACGGATGCCTTAAATACCCTGATTGCCGCAAAAGCCAACCTTGATATTCCCAATGATGGCGGGAATACTGCAATAATTATGGCCACGAATAGCGGGCACACAGCCTCACTGCAAGTCTTAATTGATGCTGGGGCCAATCTTGATATTGCCAATAAAAAAGGAAACACTGCCCTATTGAATGCGGCTTGTTTTGGACGTATTGACGCATTAAAAGCCCTTATTCAAGCAAAGGCAAAGCTTGATGTTCAAAACAAAGAGGGTGACACTGCTGTTACCTTGGCGGTTCGTTCCGGCCATCTGGATGCTCTGAGAGCATTGATTGACGCAAACGCCAAATTGGATACGCCCAACAATGCGGGTGAAACCGCCCTGAGCATCGCAACCCAAACTGTTCAGCGTAAGGCTGCGGCATTATTACAAGCGCATCTTACGCCAAAGGCTTAACACTTTCTGCGGAAACAGCGCAAAATCCAGTGTGGGTAAACCGACGAAATTCCTCAGTGATAATGAGGAGGTTAAGCAGTTGGAACTGTTTTTGGGCTTGATGCGGGTTTAATCAGCCGTGGAGGGGGGCAGGTTTGGGTGATTTTTCCTTCCATGTTCACCACCAGTTTCGTTGTGCCCTGAGCATCCCGAATTTCAACAGACGTTCTTGATGGAACGAGAAGCACACCGGTTTTTAAGTCCTCTTGACCGGGGCAATATCCCTTAATCACGATGGCGATTAAAGGGGGCAGATTTTCAAAATCTTTATTCTCCGTAGTTTGAGTACCAGAACTGGCAAGTTTAAAGACCCCTGTTACCGCAACAGAGCTATTGGCAGCATCTTGAATCATAATGGGGCTAATGTTTTTGGGTATGAGTAAGGTGGTAATCCCGTTGCTTTGGGACTTCCCCTTTTTGTAAATATCATGAACGCTGAGGGAATAAATCTCTTTTTCTGCCAATTGCTTTTCTGAAATGGCGTCGGCCGCCTGATTTTCGTTGACAAGGGCTTGAATGTTCATGGGGACAGGCTGAAGGGCTCCTTTGGCCACCATCACTAGATTGGGCAGATAGGCTGGTGGGAAGAGTAGCAGGTCTGTTTTTGAGAAAGGAGACGACATTGTTGCCTGTGAGGGCTGTGCTTCAGGTGTTTGCAAATGATTCGTGGCGACAGCCATGATTTGCTCCTTTCCTCTTTTGAATACAAATTATCTCTTTTTTAAATAAAAACAATGAATTGTAAAAATTGCGCTTCAATGCCGAACCCATTGGTTTTTTGTAAAAAGGCAGGTCGGCTTTTCGCTGTCCTCACAACAGAAAGCGCCAATCATTTAATAAAGATTAAAATAATACTGGCTTGCCTAAGGATGCTTCCATACCATTCAAACGGGTATAAAAATGGTGGGGAAACACTTTTACAAGGATGCTTGAAATTTACAGCAGATGTGAAAGAATGAAGTATGCGTCGATTTGAGAATAAGCGAATTTTAATCGGGGTCACAGGCGGAATTGCTGCCTATAAAGTCTGCGACCTGATTCGTATGCTTTATAATGAGGGCGCTTCCGAAGTGGTCACCATGATGACCCCCTCAGCTAAAGGCTTTATTGCGCCGCTCACTCTTGAAACCCTTTCGAAGTCTTTTGTTTATCAGAATAATGATGAAAATACCGTGGATGGCATCCCGGCCCACATTGCCCTGGCCCAAGACATGGATGTACTGGTGATTGTCCCGGCTTCTGCCAATACCATTGCCAAAATGGCCCACGGCATGGCCGATAATATCGTGACCACCACGGCCATTACCTTTACGGATAAGCCGATTGTGATTGTTCCGGCCATGAATACCCGTATGTGGGATAACCCCCTGGTCCAAAAGAATTTAAGAGTCTTGAAATCCCTGGAAAATATCTCGATTGTGCCCCCTGAAATTGGGGATTTGGCCTGTGGTGAATTTGGAGAAGGGAAACTGGCCAGCCTGGATACGATTATGCTGTATATTTATCAGGCTATACATCCTCAACGACGTCTTTATCGGGATAAGCGGGTGGTGGTCACCGCTGGCGGAACCCGTGAACCCATTGATTCGGTGCGCTGCATCACCAATCGTAGTTCTGGCAAAATGGGGGTGGCTATTGCCGATGAGTTATTTGCCATGGGGGCTGATGTTCTACTCCTCCATACCCTTCCCGGCCTAGACCGCCCGTATCGGATTATTCGCCTTGAAACGGTGGAAGAGCTGGCACGTTACACCAAACGCAATTTTAAAGAAGCCGATGGCCTGGTGATGGCTGCGGCCGTGTCTGATTTTCAACTCGCCAAGAGCCAAAAATCTAAAACCCCCGGGAAAATCAAAAAGAGTGATACGTTTACCCTCGATCTGGTGAAAACCGAAGATATTTTGAGTCAGATTGGCCCCAAGAAGAAGGAACATCAGTTTGTGGTGGGGTTTGCGGCGGAATACAACCATGTGTTAATGCATGCCCGCGAAAAATTAGAGCGAAAAGAGCTGGATATGATTGTGGCAAACGATATTTCCCGCTCTGATATTGGCTTTGGCAGTGATTTCAATGAAGTCACCATTTTATTTCGAGACAAAGAGCGTTTTGACCTGCCCAAGGCGGAGAAATATATTATCGCCCGACAACTCCTGGTGCATCTCTATCAAAAGTTTTTGGCCAAGCGTGAAGAAGAGCCCGAAGGGGAGGAAGAGGCGCTGGAAAGCCATACCTCCGAATGATTTTTGAAACTGTAAATAGGGTTTGGGCGGGGCAAATGGGGTCCCCACAAACGATAGTGAGTGGGGCAGAGGGTCAGGCCCCGCAGTAGAAAGTTTTTTATACCAGAGGCCGTTCCCTCCTCTGGGAAGCAATCTCCATTATTCGAAGGGGCGCTGCCCTTTTCGGGAAAAAGCGAATTTTCCCATTCCATTTCAAAAATCCCATTCAATCGCTTTTTTCTTATCCCCGACTTTAGTGGTTTTTTCTTGAAAGCCGGGTCCGTTCCCTCCCCGGCTCCCCTCCCTAGAGTTTGTTATCTTTTCCAGAGGCCGTTCCCTCCTCTGGGAAGCAAGCTCCCTTATTCGAAGGGGCGCTGCCCTTTTCGGGAAAAAGCGAATTTTCCCATTCCATTTCAAAAATCCCATTCAATCGCTTTTTTCCTATCCCCGACTTTAGTGGTTTTTTCTTGAAAGCCGGGTCCGTTCCCTCCCCGGCTCCCCTCCCTAGAGTTTTTTTATCTTTTCCAGAGGCCGTTCCCTCCTCTGGACACCTCCCTGAAATGAAATAGTTTAAGAAATATTAAAAAATACCCCGCAAAAGGCAATCTCAAATCTTGAGGATCTTTATAGGGGGGAGTGAACACGTGTGTGCTTCACACCGCAATGAACCAGGAAAAACCGATGATTCCCACGGTGCAACCGGGTGTACAGCAAGTTATTCCGTTGTACAAAAAACAAATCCTCCTCAATCCCACGACTCCAAAGCGCGTTACGAAACCCCCTGGCGTGACCTTTGCCGGTACCAAAAAGTCGGGTGGGCTCTCTAACGTTCGATTTAGCATTTTTAAGTTAATGATGTTAACGGGCCTGGTGGGCTCTTTGGCTGCCTTGTGGAATAATCCCAAGCAATCGAGCGCTCAAAACGAGGCTTTGCTCCTTCAGAAAATTGATCATGAGTTTCAACTGGATGAAAGCCACAAATTTTCAGATTTTAAGCGACTCAGCAAACAGTCAATGCTACTTACAATTTTGCCTTATGAGGACTGTGAGTTTGAATTCTTCCAGCATCAGCTGGACTTTATGGCGTGGGATTCGTGGAAGATGGAAAAGGTTCCTCAGGGGGAGTCACCGTATGCTATTTATCCTCAGCGCTGGGATGTGTTTTCATCCTTAAAAGCCGATGAAGCCTTCCTGAAGGCCCGCTCATATCCTTTGAGTCAGACAGATTTGAAAGATCTTTATCAGAACTATCTTCTTCGACCCGATTCTGAGGAGGCACTTAAATCTAATCAGAAAGCTCCTCCGGCATTAAAAGTTTCCTCTGAAACCCTCAAAGCGTTGAAAAAGGCGTATCCCTTGTATGGCAAGCAGGTGAATGGAAAGCAAAACCCCGTTTCACTGGATGAGTTTTCGATGATGGCGGATATCCACCACTTCTTTAGCCACACCATGGTCAGTTTTGAGGAGAATGGCCTGCCTGAAGCAATTTTTCACGACTATGCCAAAACCGTTTTAGCCAAGCATGCCCAAAACCCTCAGTTGCTCTTTGTGAAGACCTATTATGAAAGTGCCACAGCTGCCCTGAAACAGCTCACAGAGGACGATAAGCAGCTTCGGAATTCCAAGCTCAAACACGGTGCCACCGAGATTCTGGCATCCCTTTTTGCCCTTGTTTTTCTGTTGGGTCTCAAGCCCAAAGATGAAAGCCCCGTGGGGAAAAGTAACCTATGAAAATTGCGGCTGTTTCAACCCCCTTGCGCCCCGCACCCAGACGAGCTGTAAAATCACCGCCGCTTCGTTTTGATGGGAAAAATCTCACGGGGGCTGAGGGCAAAAACAAGCCGCGCTGGTATTCTAAGATTAAATTTAGCATTTTTCAGTTACTGATGCTCACCGGCGTGGTGGCGTCAGGGCTGGCTTTCAAGACCCACAACGATCAACTTGAGCGTCAGGGAATTGCGCTAGACTTCCAACACCGCAATCATCTTGATGAACTGAAGACAAATCACGATTTTTCAGTGTTTAATCGACTGAGCAACAATTCACCGCTGTACCCAGGTTATCCTCCTGATGATGGGGCGTATACCGCTTTTGTAAATCAGGGCATACATATGGTGTGGGATTCGACGAAGCATCAAAATTTCCTCCACCGTAAATCTGGGGATTTTATGGCTTGGCAATGGGAGGATGCGAGGACTTCAATCAGACTGGATGAAAGTTTTCTTAAAAGCTGCAACTATCCCTTGAATCAAGCAGACATGAAAGAACTCTATCAGCGCTACCTCTCTCGGCCGGACTCGGAATGGACATTGCGGTACAGTAAAAACGCTGAATCTCAATTAAAACCTTCATCCAAAACCCTTAAAACCCTGAAAGCAGAATATCCTGAATATGCGAAAGCCGCTAATGGAAAGCGAAACCCCATTTCTCTGGAGGAGTTTGCGCTGATGGTGGAGATGTATCACTTTTTTAGCCATATCCTGGCGGGTGATGGGTATAAAGGAACGCCAGAAGAAATTTTTCAGCGTTATACCGAAACGGTTTTGGCCAAACATGCCGAAAATCCCAAGCTGCCCTTTCTAAAACCCTACTATGAAAATGCCAAAGCGGGCTTAAAGCAACTGGCGCACGATAAGCAACAGATTCGAAATATGATTTTGAAAGAGCTTTTTATTAAGGGTGTGGATATCCTTTTGCTGCTGGGCTTTATTGTGGCGCTTCATCTTCCCAGAAACGCCAAACTACTGGAGGATAAAAACCCATGAACATTGCGGCTGTTTCAACGCCATTATGCTCCGCCGCCAGGAACGCTGTAAAATCACCGCAGATTCGTTTTGGGGAGGAGCCCATAGTGAAACCCGACAAAGCAAAATGGCAGTTTAGCCTCAAAGATTTCTTATCCGGTGTTTTTTACGTGGCCTTTGCCATCAGTTCAACCATGTGTGTTTTTAAAATCACCAAGGCCCAACGCATGTTTGATAACAGAGAAACGTATCGTAATTCAGTTGTCTTTCGGGTGCTTACGCTGGTAACGCTTAAAGAGGAACATCAAGACAAGTTTGAACCGTGTTTGACGAGCCTTTGTAAAACTGCCAATGAGGGAACCTTGCCGGAACCCTGGCAATCTGCCTCAACGAGAGCAACGCAATCCTATCGGGATGTGTTTACCTCCTTGGCTCAGGATGAAGCGTTGTTGCTCAAATCTTCAGCCCCCCTTGATGCGAAAGCCATGGAGACGCTTTATGAACGCTATGCTCAACGTCCAGAATCCATCAAGGCCTTTGGGTTGCGGCCTACTTTAAAACAAGGCTTTCTGCAAATTGATGCGAAGTTAGAGCAGGCGTATGAGCAGTATCTCCAAACGGGGGAAGGCAAACAAAATCCCGTTTCAAAAGATGAGTTTGCCTTGCTGGCAGATACCTATCGCTTTTTTCGCCAGGCCCATCACCAGTACGATAACGTGATTCCGGTACAAAAGCTTTACAAGGAATATCTGGACACCGTGATTGCCAAGCATGCCCAAAATCCCAACTTGCCTGGACTCAAAGCCTATGCTGATAAAGCATTGGTGTCGTACGAAAAAGACTTTGAAAAGCTTAATCACGAGCGCCCAAGGACCATGTTAAAACATTGTGGCTACCTGGGATACCATCTTTTGCTGTTATTGGGCTTTATGAAACTGGTCGAATTCCTGGAGAAATCCAAGCAAGCCAAAGCGCCCACTGAAAACAGGGAGGCTTAACCAATGAAAATTCCGGCTCCTTTATCCCTCGTTCCGATGAAAGCTGCAAAAACCCATCAGGTTCGCTTTGGGGAAACGAAAAAAACGGAGTCTGCTAAACCCAAAAGGCATCTGAGTATCAAAGGGATACTGGTGAGCACCTTTTTTATCGCCAATATCATCAGTTTTGGCCTTATCTTTCAGGAACTCTTTAAAGACGACAACGATTTGAAGCAACGATCCGAAAATCAAAGCATGTTTCTCACCCATATTAAGTTAATTTCAACCCTGAAAAAAGAAAGCCGTGATCTCAAAGAATATTCCTCTGCATTTCTTGACGCTTTGGAAAACCTGTATTGGGCCTCTAATGGCAGAAAATTACCGAGTCAATGGTGGTCTAATAAGCTAACTTATCAGTATCAGGGGGTTTTAGGGGCATTAATTGAGGATGATGCCTTGATCCAGGAGCCATCAGCGCCGCTTAGTAAGCAAGAGCTGGATAATCTTTATAACCGCTATGTTCAACGTCCAGACACCGTGAAAACATTTGCCATCAGAAAATTTGGGCTTGCGAAAATATTAAAACAGGGCTATATCCAAATCGATGAAAAAGTAGAGCAGGCCTATGAGCAATATCGTCAATCGGGGCAAGGCAAGCAGAATCCCATCTCAAAAGATGAATTTGCCCTTTTTGCCGACACGTATCGGTTTTTTAGAGCCATCCAGCAGATGCCGCATCCCCCAGAAGCAACGCCTGAGCTGGAAGCTATTTACAACCAGTATCTGGAGCGGGTGATTGCCAAGCATGCCCAAAATCCCAATTTACCCGAACTCAAACCCTATCTGCAAAACGCCAGGGTGGAGGCTCAAAAACAGTTTACCGATCTCCAGAAGGAGCGCATTTGGACCATGTCAAAAGACTTTGGCCACATGGGGTATCAGGTTTTGCTGATGTTTGGCTTTACCCATCTCTTCATCTATCTGGAAAATTCCCGGAATACCAAATCGCAAGATGCAAGCCCTGAAGCGCCTCAAGATCCAGCATTAAAAGAGGAGTCTTAGCCATGCAGGTTTCCCTTTATCCCCTTGCCAATAGGGGGATAGGCCCTAAATCCTCAAAACCATCAGCCTGTATCCATTTTTCAGGTAATCAAAACCCAAAACCGGCGAAATCCAAAAAGCAATTTGGCACGAAAAGCCTGTTTTCAATCATGACTTATGTGGCATCAGGAGCGGCTCTTCTGGTTACCGGACGTGATACGTATCAAGCAGCGCAAAAAATCGCTATCCGAGAAGAATACCGTTCAAAGGTTCTTTTTCAAATCAGCGAAATTCTGTCGGCAAAACGGTTTAGAATCCCAGAGTATGCAGATCTGGATGGCACGCCTTACATGTTTATTAGAGAGCTGGAAATTCGTCTTAAAATGCTGCATGAGGGCCCGGATGGAAAATTGCTCCTGCAACGCTGGGATTCTGATGAACTGAATGCAACACGGCAGTATTACGGTGTTTTTTCAACATTAACGCGGCATGAGGCGCTGTTAAAAAAGCATCCTCAGGGGTTAAGCAAAACAACATTAAGGGCGTTGTATGAAGATTACCTCAAGGAGCCGGAATCGTTAAATATCTTTGGTTGGGGGCGATTTCAAGAAAAAGATAACAAACTGATGACGGATTTTCAGCAATACCGGATGTCAAAACAAGGAAAGCGTAATCCCGTTTCGATGGATGACTTTGCTCTCTTAACAGATACCTACCAATTTTACAGTAATGTCACAGGCCAACCCGATTCGCGAAAAGACCTGCAAGCCGTTTATCATGAGTACCTTCAGACCGTCATTGCCAAGCATGCCCAAAATCCCAACTTGCCAGACATTAAAGCCTATTCTGAAAAAATGCAGGCTGCGTATGAAAAAGCATTTGAAAAACTGGATGACGAGCACTTTAGGGTCATGTCAACACACTACGGATACTTGGGATATCAGCTTTTGATTTTGATGGTTTTCCACCACTGGGCCAAAATTGCTGGAAAATTTCGAAAGGCAAAATCGCTTGCCGCAAGCCAGGATTCAACAACGCCAAAGGCTTCCAAGGAAACAAAGGAGGCTTAATCCATGCAGGTATCTCTTTATCCTGTTGCTAAGAGGAATTCTGGCGTTAAACCCTTAAAGCCGTATGGCGGTGTTTTATTTTCAGGCAAGCAAAAGCCCCAAAAATCAGCCAAATCCAAAAAACAATTTGGCATCAAAAGCCTGTTTTCAGCAGTCACGTATTTGGCGTTGGCCTCCGCCATGGTGGGGCAGTGCTACCGTTCGTTTCAAGCCTTTGCCGATTTGTTTTATCGGGATCGATATAAAAGCAGTGTTCTTTATCATGCGAAGGGTCTGCCAGGGGGGACTTATAAAATCTATGATACCCGGAAAGACCAAAATGAAAGTATTGGCCGTTTTAATGAACGGTTAGAAAGCCTCTATGTGCGTTCTAACACTGAAAAATCGCCAACGAAGTGGACCACTGACGTGATACGGATGGGGAAAGCCTCTTATGATGTGTTTGACTCCTTGGTGGAGGATAACGTTTTATTCGAAAAATATGCGCAGTCCCACAGTTCAGGAGATCTGGATACCCTCTATCATCATTATGTGGAGCGGCCAGAGAGCTTTGAGAATTTTACCTGGGGCAAAATAGATCAGACTACCTCTCCAAGGATGCTTTGGAAATTAAGGCAAGCGTATGACCAAAGGCTTTTTTCCTGTGAGGGGAAGTTTAACCCGGTTTCGAAAGATGAGTTTGCGCTTTTGACGGATACGTATCTCTTTTTCCAACAGGCAAGCGAAAAATATCCCGAATACCGACGATTTCCGGAGCCCATGTATCGAGATTATCTTGGAACTGTCATTGCCAAGCATGCGCAAAACCCAAATCTACCGGCGCTGAAAGCCTATTATCAAAACGCCGTAAAGCTGTATGAAAAAGCCATTACCATTAATCCGGCTCAGGAGATCAATACGGTTGTCACGAAATTTTTTCTAGGGGAGCTTTTTTTCGCGGTTATGATGTTTGCCTATTGGGATCGACAATCGGTTTTAAAATTATTTCGATCGGTGAAAACCCTGCCGGAGACAAAATAAAAAGCTTCCTATTTTGGGTAGGAAGTGAGTAAGGCAATTTTGTTTGATAGATCTGTTATCGGCAGAATTTTGAGAAACTTTAGGGTTTTTTTTAAAACTCGGAAAATTTTTTTTCCAAAATATCGGATTTTTTATATTAGGGTCGGGGCGGGGCAGGAACAGGCCCCGCACTAAAATGTTCGAACGGAGCTTAAAAACCACATTATTTTTTTAACCCCAGAGGCCGTTCCCTCCTCTGGACACCTCCCTGAGGGGAAATCCTAAATAGGGTCGGGGCGGGGCAGGATACAGGCCCCGCAACAAAGGGGATGAATAGAACGTAAATGCCACGTTATGAATTCTTATCTATCCCAGAGGCCGTTCCTTCCCCGGTACCCCTCCCCAGCCCTAAGATGAAATAAAAAATTTAAAGAAGCGTCATGGAATGATTGGTCGTGTCTGACGCCCAGTGAAATCCGGGCGAAGACTCCTTAGAATGACCACAAGCAGAACTTTCCAAGCTCAACAGAAAACTTTTAATATGCAATCCGCCAGAATAGCCCCCCAAATCCCCGTTATGCTGAATCACCCGATGACACGGAATAATTAATGGGATGGGATTTTTCCCGTTGGCTTGCCCAATGGCCCGATACGCCGTTGGCTTGCCCAATTGCGCTGCAACCCATTTGTAGGACTGCGTGGCTCCCCAGGGAATTCGACACAGCGTTTGCCACACCGATTTTTGGAAGGGTGTCCCGTGTGGTGCCAAAGGAATCTCTTCAAAACCAACCGGTTTCCCCAGTAAATACTGCTGAATTAAATCTTCAACATGGGTTAAAAGCGGATCCGTTGTATTATTGGATATTTTCGGTTCTGAATTTGTAAACTCAAGGGATGTAATCCCGGTTTCTTCTCCCCCTTTAATCACGATATACCCTAAGATGGGATGTTCAATAATCCGGCAGCAGGACGCTTTGCTTTTCATATTGGATGTTCTCTCTTTGACACTCCGTCTCATTATTATAGGGGTTTTGATTCAGAATGGGAAGCAAGCTTCCTGATTCGAAGGGGTTCCCCCTTACGGTGAAAGCGCAATACCCATTATTGCTGAAGTATCTTATCAATCCGCTTTCCCCTATCCCCGAAAGCAAGCTTCCTGATTCGAAGGGGTTCCCCCTTACGGTGAAAGCGCAATACCCATTATTGCTGAAGTATCTTATCAATCCGCTTTCCCCTATCCCCGAAAGCAAGCTTCC
>JANWIO010000026.1 GCA_025449835.1 Vampirovibrionales bacterium | reverse complement strand
TGATTTTCAGGATTTTATTACAAATTGAATTTAAAAGACAATAAAAATCTGTATTTTATTGCGCTTTGTAACAGCGCAGCCTTAAAAGCTCATTCAGGCTTATTGGGCTTTTCAGCAGCAGCGTTCAGCTTTTCAAGCTTTTTGTCTAACGCCTGCCATTGCTGGTCATAGGTCTTCCGCATATTCGCAAGCTTTTCCAAAGCCGCAACTTGTGTTGTCTCTACACCACGCTCAATGATAGCTTCGAGTTGCAGGCACTCTATTTGCGTTTGAATGAGTAATTTGGTGTGATGTCTTAGCCTGAAATCCTGAAGATGCGAGAGAATGAACGTTCTATAAGAGGGTAAAAATTTGGAATCCACGTCGGCGGCAGCCAGAATAAATTGAAGTTTATGCCGATCTGTTGGAAGCTTTACCGCCTCTTTTACAGCCCGTTCTGCAACAGCAAAATACTTAAACTCAGGTTGGTTGGCCTTTTGAATCATGGAGATGAGGAAATCCACTTTTTCATCAGGATTAGACAGCTTTTCATAGTTTTTAATGAGTTGCGTGTATGCCGAAACTTCATTTTCGGAGGGGTCTAATACTCTTTCAATGGGTTTTGTCGGTTTGGTGTCTTCTGCGAGGGCTTTTGGGGCTAGGCCCGTGAGGAGGCTTCCTGCAATCAGGGCGCTGGCCACAAGGCCATGACGCTTTTTAGCGCTAAACTTAGGGGTTGAAGCAACGGGCGGCTTTATGGCTGAAAATCGGACACGGCTGATCATAGAAGAGACCTCCCTCAAATTTAAAATAATATTTGCAACATAGGACAAACTCAATTTGTCGTAAACTAAAACATTCTTTTTGATTACAATTTGTAAATAGGCGTTTCTGAGAGGCAAAGGCTTTCTAAAAATGCGCACTAAAAAAAGGCGATGAATCAAGAAGATCCATCGCCTACGATTTAGGATTTAAGTTTTAAAAAAGTGTCGGGGCGGGGCAGGAACAGACCCCGCATCAAAAGGAATTTTTTATTCCAGAGGCCGTTCCCCCCTCTGGACACCTCCCTAAGAGGAAGTTTATTTTTAATTTAAGAAGCCGTGTTTTTTTGCGGCTTTAAAAAGAGTTGAAAAATATCAAAAATGGCATTAATAAACGCTTCTTCAGAAACCGTGCCCACCGGGGTTTTTAATTCACCGGGAATAAATTTTTCAAATAAGTCTCGGGCAAATGGGGCAATATCAGGCTGTTGCCCTTGTTGGATACTTTCAAAAATTAAATTAGCATCATTGATAAATTTTAAAATAGCGGTGATGGTGTGTAATTCTTTAAAAAAATTCATGGGTTTAATCTCCTTTGCTTGCGTCGTTTTCAGTAATATTAATTTCTTGAAGTTTTTGAAGTCGGTTTTCCCAACCGTGTAAAAACACGGCCTCAGCTGAATTGGCTTGAACAATGTGTTGATAATAAATTTCTCTTTCGTGAAGATAGTCTTGCCACAGGCCTGAGCCTTGATAATAAAACGCATTGAGGGGCAGTCGCTTGAGAAGCCGCATGGCCGTTGCAACCCCACAGTTGACTGCCGTATCAAAATAAATCAGGGCCAGTTTTAAATCTGGGATTTTATGGGCATGGCTGGCCAGCCAATAGTCTCGATAATAAATTTCTTTGGCCTCATCGAGCGTTAGATTTTTAATATCCAGGGTGGGGTGATAGCGCTTGGCAATGCCATATTTGGTTTCACCACCCGGATCATCAGGATGATTGACGTAGCCCCCTTCAAACGTAAGAATAATGGGGATACACGCCATAAAGGCCTTATCGTCTTCAAAATCGAAAGCCATTTAGTGAGCGTCTTTCATCCGAAACAGCTCATCCAGCACCTGGCGATAGCGTTCTTCACAGGCCTTGCTTTCTGCTTCAAAGGCCCTTACAAGGCGTTCCATGATGGCTTTCCACTCATTCAGCATATGCTGCACCAGGCGAAACATAGTTAAGGCAAAGATAAGGCCCACCACCACGCCGCAAATTGGGCCTGATAATAAGGCTGGGTCAATATTAAAGGGGAGTACTGGCATTACAGTAACCCTTCTGCATAGTTGAGAATGTCCGTTCGTACAGCTTCAAGAGTGCTTGGTAGAGATGGTGTTTTAATCGCCCCTAATATAGCTATTTTACAGGTAGCCTCATCAATGGATCCGCTTTGGAGCAACTGAAAAATAGAATCAATGGCGGCTTTGGCCTGAAAAATCCCCCCGATTTGGGTGTCTGAAAGCTGACTGGTATTGGCCAAAAACTGCTGGAGAAAATAAGTTTCCAGTTCGGTGGCCGGATCTGGTGATGGCGGTGGTGGCGCTGGTGAAGCCACAATGGCTTGGGTTGAAAGGTCAACCTGATAGCGCCCTGAAAGACAGGTTTGCCATTGGGCGTCGCTAATTTGGATGTTGGGGGTGGGAATGTTTGGGCCATTGATCTCAGGGTCATAAAAGCCCTTAATCTGGCCTGTGGTTGTGTCATAGTTTAGATATTTCATGGTTTTATCCTCTAATAGCCAACTGCAATAACACCAGGGGTGCCTGCGTAAGACCCGCCTGTGGTTGGATTGGCAAAGTTTACCGTGCATCCGGTGGTTGATTTTGAGATAACCGTTGATGTTAATAAGTTTGGGCTGCTGTTCACATTGCAGCCAACGGCCATTAAGACGCTATTGGGGAACGTCACCGGCCAGGAGATTGATACGCTGGCGTTACTACCACCGCCAATGGATGAGGTTGTTGAACCGGTAACCCATTGAATAAGCATGGTCTTTAGGGCTCCGCCATCCCAAACCGGGAGGTGTACGTATCCACTGGGGGAACCATTAAATAGGGTTTGTCCTAAGGCCATGGCATGGGCTGCGGCACTGGCATTTCCAATGCTAATGGCGTTGGTAAATGAATTTCCACTGCCGGTAAAGCTGTTGTTGTTGCTAGAAAATGTATTGCTTCCTGAGAACGTGTTGTTACCGTTTAGCGTGGGCGAAATATTGGCGTCTAAAATCTGATAATAGTTGGTGCCGTCCTTGGTCAGCTCAAAATAGCTATTTTGTTCGTTCCACTGAATATAGCGTGGTGTTGATGCCCCGCGGTTGATTTTCAAGCCACAGTTATCACCATTAATCGGCGTCCCAGTAAAGCTGTTGCGAACAACAATGAAGTTTCCATCCACGCCACCATTGGTGGAATCGCTGCCTAAGATACCGTTAACCGCTGTGGCAATAACTGAGTCGTTGTTATAGAGCTCGACAAAGCTAGCATCCACAGGGGCGGCATCATTTGGGGTGCCGTTGGTAAAGCTTCGGCTCTTGGGCGTTACAGAGATTGTCATTATCGAAAGTCCTCAAATTCCACAGTAAACTCAATTTCAAAGATATCAATGGGCTGATTTGCCCCGGATTGTGAAAAATTGAACTGGATATTATTGAAATACCCAGAGGGGATAAAGCGTTTTATCTTAATGGGGGCTGCACCCCATTGATAAGTGTTTATATTGGATGTCCATGTGCCATCATTCCACATATAACTCCCTGCTGTGAGGGTAATAGTGTTGCTTTTTCCAATACGTGTTCCATAATCCAGCTTGGAGCTGATTCCCAGGCTATAGTTGCCTTGGCTTCTGGCCGTAATCCGGGCGTCCAAAATCCGCTTTTTCACATTGGGATTCCCAAAATCCAGATAGGGCGTGGTGTAATAGGCATTAATGGCGCTACCGTTAAAGTCGGTATAGGTATCGCTGTGAACGTAGAGGTTTCCGACGTCATCGCCGTGATACCACGTGCCATCCGTATCAATAAGGGTCGCAGAAATATTGCCAAAACGCTCTTTGTACCAACATCCTAGGCGAACATCATAATGCCACACCACATTGGGGTAAGCGCTGTTGAGTTCAGCCACAGCGAAGCTAATGCGGGTGTTTTTCCAATCGAGCCAACATAGAGCATTTTTTAGGGTGGATTGCTCCAAGGCTTGAAACTTGTTTCGCACTTTTTCTGACAGATACTGATACAGCATCTTGGCTTGACCGTCCCAGGCACCGTAAGAAGCGACGCCATCCGGCGTTAAATATCCGATGTTCTGGCCAAACTGCACAATTTGCCGAAAGCCGGGAATCCCAAAATCAAAGTTGATTTTGGCAAAGGTGTAGGGGCTGCTAGTGGTGCCATCACCGGTGATAATGCCTACGCTTCGCTCTTTGCCCACAATAATAATGGGCTCTAAATCGCCTGGCAGGTAAAACTTGCCAATGGCCGTTATTTTCTGGCCATCGTTGACATCACACTGCACAAACTGAGTGGTATAGCCGTTGTTAATATCGTTGGGGTTACTGTAATATAAAAGCGATGGGTCGGCTGTGCCGCCGAAAATCCAGAGTCGGTTTTGGTAAAATAAGGATTGTCGGGCGCCAGTGGGGGGTGATCCGCCTAAGGTGCTGATAGTGTTACCATCAAAGACCAGGGGGTGTTGAACGCCATCGCAAATAATGCAGTCGTCTAGGGCGGTTTCAAAATGAATATAGGCATTGAGGCTTAACGTAGCGCCTAAGTTTGTGAGGACCCCATTGAGGAGCTTGTACAACTGGGTTCCAGAAGACACCAGAAATAGATTTGTCCCATCGGACTTGATATAGCGATACAACCCCGTAATGGGGGAGCTGCCCACAGCCTTAAAAAGGGTGTAGCCATAGGCTTTGCTCTGACCGCCCCGATTTAATGGCATAAAATTCTCGATATCTCGCGCTTCTGCCTGAAGCCCAGTGCCGCTAGCAAAGGAGACGAGGGCATTTTCTTCGGCACTGGAATTAATGCCCCCGGTGAGATTGTTTAAACGAAAAACCTGTGTTGCTGTCATGGCTAAAATGTCGCTGGCATCTGGGTGGGGATACCAGCATCCTCCATCATATTGGTAAGTAACGTTTTGGCCTTTTCCATAAACACCTGATAGGCCGGCGCAAAGTCGGATCGTCCCATGCGTTCACAAAGATAGGCATAAACCCCTTCACGAACCACGTCTTCATCAGTTGCAGGCACCAATAAGGTGTCGGTGGTGTTGGCAATTTGGGGCATATCTTTAAAGTGATACACATAGAGGCTGTAATCTTGGTCAGGAATCACATCCAGCTCCAGGGAATCGCCAAACTTGGAAAAGGCAAAGGGTTGTGTGGTGGGCATGGTCACTTGTCGAAAGATGCGCTGGAAGTGTTTCCAGTTAAATTCCTGCATGTCACCCCAGAAATTGGTGGCCTCTTTGCGGATTCGGGTGATTCGTTTGGGATCGATTCCCAGGCTGGTAAAGCTATAGCTGTAAATTCCTGCTGAATACGTGAGAGCTGTTTTGGTCTCTGCAAACCAAAAATTCCCCATGCGGTTCATTTCCTGAATCACCGTATTTAAGATGTCTAAGGAAATGTTATAGGGAAACTCCTGGCTGGTGCTAAAGCTGGTGAGGTCTTGGTCAAGATTGGCCTGTCGGTATGCGGCTGCACAAATATCAATGGCGGTACTCATGTCTATCGCCCTGCCTGTTTGTGGAGTAAGCCATGAAGGGCTTCTGCCACTTCAGGGGTTACCTTTACCTGGCAATCGCATTCCACTTCAAAGGGTTTTCCGTTGATGGACCCATACACAAAATGCTTGGTTACTGGCTTTCCTTTTTTATCGAGGTCTTTAATCGCCTTAGTTTCAATGCCTTTTGAGGGAATGTAGAGTGTAATCCAGTCTTTTTCAAGGGTTTTTGTCATAAGAAATCTCCTTCTTTTCTTTTACGGACGGATAGGGTTCAAGAAATGGGTAAAGCGAGCCGCTTAAAAAGAGGCTAAACACTGATTGTTCATGGGCTGTGCCACCCGATTTCGTTGTTCCGGGCACTGCATCAAAAACTCATATACTGAAACCGGGACGTGGTTGACACCGGGCACCAAGAACCATTGGGTGCCGTTGATGGTGACGCATTCACTCACTCGTGTCACGCTGCCATCAGCATTATGGATGGCATAGTCGGTTTCATCATTGGGTTCGTAGTGAATTTCCACTTTGGGCTCTTT
>JANWIO010000025.1 GCA_025449835.1 Vampirovibrionales bacterium | reverse complement strand
GCACAGAAGGTTGCCCATTGAGAGATTTTACACCTACAGACTCCCATTCAGGATGCTCATCCATTGTTTTTAGGAAACGATTCATTAAACGGATATCGGGGAAAGGGGTATCTCCTAAAACCATGATAAATCGGTGAGCCTCTGCTTTTTCCACGACAGCAGAAATCCGGCCAACAACATCATCGATTTCACCAGCGTATGCAAAAGGCTGAATACCTTGTTCAATGGCCCATAATAGAAGTGCTTCGTCTGAAGGATGTTGGGTTGTTGCTAACCAGACTTCATCAATTCCTTCCACGGCTTTGAGACGCTCTAAGGAATATGCCAAAAGCGGCTTATTGCCAACCATCCGTAAGGCCTTACCGGGTAAACGACTTGATGTCATCCTGGCAATTAAAATGCCAATTGTTTTTTCCTGTGTCATGGAGCAAGACTCTCCCAAGTGAGGATTTCATGAGCCTTAATATCCCGTTTTAGCTTTTTGCCTTGCACCATGGCAAAATTTTCTGCTGGAATCCCTTCCGGGTAAGCATGCCTAACAATCTTCAGCATTTCTAAACTCAGGGTTTGCCCTTGAGATAAATCTTGGTTGGCATAAAGCCCACGTCTGGCACCAACACGTTCTCCAATTTCTCCAGGCGCTGGCCTTTTGATCCCATCACCCAGTGCCAATTCCAATTGTCGAATTTGAGAAACCATTTGCGTAAATTCAGGAACATCTAAGGCATAAGGATGGTCTGGACCGGGACGAGTCTTGTCATCGGTAATGTGTTTTTCAATAATTGAGGCACCTAATGCCACTGCACCAACTGGAACAGTCGTTCCAGGCGTGTGATCAGAGTAACCAACAGGAACTTTAAATGCTTGATGCATGGTTACCATTGCCCGAATATTGGCATCTTCAAAAGTGGGTGGATACAGAGATACGCAATGCAGTAATGCCACTTGGTCACAACCTGCGTCCTCTAAAATCTGCAATGCTTTTTCTACTTCACCTAAATAGGATAAGCCTGTGGATAAGATGACAGGGCGTTTTAATTGCCCAACCTGCTGTAAAAAGTGATGGTAGGTTAAATCGCCAGAGGCAATTTTGATCAAGGGAACATTTAAACCCTCCAGCAAAGCCAGTCTGTCTTCATCAAAAGGAGCCGACAGAAAATCAATGCCCAATTGCTGGCAAAAATCCTGAAGCGTTGCATGCCAGGCTTCAGGAACGGTTAATTTCTCAAGGGTATCCCACGCTCGATGGGCTTCCCAATGACCATCAGGTTTCCAAAACGAATTAATCAGCGTGTTGACCCGAAAAGATTGAAGTTTTACAGCATCTGCCCCAGCAGAATAAGCCTGCTCAACAAGCTGTTTGGCCCTGTCCAAAGAACCATCATGATTACTGCCAATTTCCGCAATAATATAGGCTGGCTGTCCTGGGCCAATGATTCGACCGGTATGTAAGTGAAGGTGGGGTTTCATCATCTTTTCGATAAAAATGTTTCTGGTGTATTTTAACAATATTCTTTTTCTTTTCAGGCATTTATTTTCCCAATCAACCGGAAAATACGCCACCGCTAAAGAGACATTCTATAGCTCTCTCATCATAAAGGGTTCTAAAAGTAATTTCCTCACATAGATATAGGAAAATCAGCAACTTTTTGGAGCAAGTTGGTTTTATATATATAGGGGAATGCTGGGGGTCTATCTTTGAATTACGCAGTACCAAATTATCAAACTATAACACCACAGGGTTTCAATACCATGGGAATTTCGGCCGCCAATGCCTTATCTTTGCCACCAATGGGTATGTCTCCCCAGGTTACTTCAAATGCATTTGGGAATTCTTATTATCAACCCATTATGCAGCAGGCGCAGCCATTAATTCCACCAGGACCTGTCCAAACACCAGCCGGGCCATTAGCCCAAACAGTTCCATTGAGCCCTTTATCATCTGTTATTCCACCACCAGATGCCATTGCACCGTGTCTGTTTAATAAGCACCTGCCTTATGGCTATGGATACATTCCGCCAGGGATGTCAAATTTTTACCAATACAACCCCACGTCGTATTATTCTTGGGGACAACCCAATCAACCTCCTGCTGCCCAACCCATTGCATCACCCGCAGCACAAAATAAGCCACCGGAACCACTGCAACCCGCAAACAAAAAAGAATCAGAACCCTTACCAAAATCCATTGAAGACACGGCCCAGCTAACACCAGCCATGGTGCAAAAAATTAATGAAAAATTGAGCAATAAAAACCGATTAGATGGCGAAGAAACACGCTTAGAAGGTGCCACAGATCTGGGTAAGATTTTTGAAACCACACCAGAGTTGTTATCCAAGCCCCAGTATCGCAAATATGCAGAGGCCCTACTGCTGAAAGTGTTGGATGATCCAAGCTCAATCGTGCGCCAACCCATTATCATGCAGATGCGCCTCAATAATATTCAAGATCCAACACCTGCTATTCTGTCAAAATTAAATACCCTCAGTAAACGGTCTGGCTTATATGGTTTTGAAGCAAACGATATTAAAGACATCCTAGCCCAATACAAAAATGGACAAAAAGCGGGTCTTGAAAAAGCCCTTGCCTCAAAGCAGCCACCCGGAGGAAGACAATTAACATTTCCCAAGCTCCCTAGCCCACCGGAGAATCTTCCAGAAGAGGCTCCCATGGAACAACAAATTCTGCCACCGGTACCGCCAGGTCAGGCATTAGCAGCAGCAAACCTCACACAAGCAAATCATCCCATGTCTATGACACAAAAACCTGGACTGCCTTACCCGCCACAAATGATGCCACCAAGGCCCTTGGTGGCAAACAGAGGATTTACCCCAGGGCCAATGCAACCAGGCCCTATGCCTCCAGGAATGTATCCACACCCTGGACAAAGATTTAGTAGCACAGCACCATCAGAAAGAGGCTTATCGTCATGAGTACATCACCAGGCATCATCTCGAAAATAGCAGCTTTTGGCGGAGCTGCTCTTGGACTGACGATGATTAACGACAACAGGCAACTGGCTAGCCAGGAATCTACACGGGAAGAAGAGCAGATGTTTATTGATGATTCCATTGAACATATGATGGAAAAGATGCGGGATTATTCTGGGAATGAAACGTTAACGAGGATTAAACATCGGCTTTTTGAGCCGGGGAATTTTCACTTCATTAGACGACCAATAATCCACGTCAAACATTTTATAGGGCTTCTAAAAGATAACCTAATCCCCTTATCTCTTGCTGTCATCGGATTAACGTATGGCTGCAACCTAAGTTTAACGGGCATTGCCAGAAATTTAGGAATATCGGGTCGTTTTGTCGGAAAAAACTCATGGCGAGGTGTTGCCAATGTAAGCAAAGCCGTTTGGGAAGTGAGCCGACCCGCAAGGCAATATTTAGCCTCTTGTTTCAGAATGCCTTCTGTGGGACACAAGGGGACCCTGGCTATTACATCAAGTCTTGGCATCTGCCTATATGCTTTACATCGGTTTAAATGTGAGTTAACCGGTGAAAATCAAGAAGATGCGTTTAATTATTTTGAATTAGACCATCTAGAATAAGTTTTTAAGCATAGCCTCTTCGTTGAAGGTCTCGCTTCACCTTGTTGAGCCCAGATTGCAGAATACGGGAAATACGAGACGGTGAAATATTATAGATTTCACCAATTTCACGCATTTTCATATTCTTATAAAATCGAGCCTCTAAAATTTGACGTTCTCGTTGGGGCAACTTGGCAATGGATTCTCGAACAACAATGGCCATTTCAGTGAGTTCTGCATTTTCTTCGGGACCTTGAGAATCATCTCTAAGCTCCATCGGGTTATCTGCTGCCTGCATAGCATCTGAGGAAAGAATTGTTTCGTATACGGCTTCCCGCACATGATCTTTGGAGACTTCTGCACCCGAATCATCATCGGATTGAGCGTCATCGTCAGACTCATCGGTACTGGTCTGTTTTAAGGAATACCACTTATACCGATATCGTAACTCATTTCGGACCGCCCATTTAATGGCAGTGGATAAATAGGTAATATTGTATTCTGTATCAGGATTCTGGGTAAGGAGCACATGAACTGCAATAGCACCAATATTCACCAGTTCACTGTAATCAATTAAATGATTCGGTAAACGGCTATATTCAACACGCGCAACAGTTTCAATCAGTTCAACATAATCGTAAACTGTACGTTTTTGGGGTTGTTCAGGTGTATTGGCTGATGTAGAGGACATATTTGCTTTCGATAAACGCGTCGTGAGATGAATCCATTGTATATGAAAGTTTAAAACTCGTCATCCTATTTTATAGGATAGCTAGGATAAAATGAGATCCTCCAGAAAAATGGTTTGCAAAGCTTGCCACGATCGCGAATACTGTGAAAAGATTTTTCCGTATTCCTGCTTTTTGGATAACAGATTTGATAAGCTTTTTGCGTCTTGCTTCCCATCGTCTGATTTGGATTTATCAAAGTCCATAAACATGGTTCCACACTCTCCTAAAATATTGCATCTCGTAATTGAATAAAAACATTTTGCAACTCAAAATTGCTTAATCCGTAACAAATATATACAACAGATGTCACTAACCCCTTGTAAGACATGCCTAAATTTTGTTGAGGGTGGACGCAGAAAAAGATTTTTGTTAAACCTAAATAAGAAATAAGGGTTAATTGGAGCTTTTTAGCGATGCCATCTTCAAATTTTACGATTATTGAATTGTCCGGCCATATCATTGATTCGCTTACACTGGCCAAAGTGATAGATAAGATTCAAGCGGCTGGGTGTGAGTATCAAATCAACGATCTTCAAATTGGTCAGAAAAAAAATGATATCTCAACAGCACAAATTTCAGTGTGGACAGAAGATCAACCACTATTAACAACCTTATTGGAGGAATTAAAACCCTACGGTGTTAAAACACTGATGGATCATGCCGTTGATCTCGAACCATGCCCGAAAGATGGTGTTGTTCCAGAGAATGCTTATATCCGTTTAAACCCACCTACCGAAATTCTATATCAAGACCAATGGCTCCCCGTTGAACGTCAAGGTATTGACTTGGTAATTGTGCTTGATCCCAAAACCAAATCAGCTCATTTACAAAAAACAAAAGAGGTGAAACAAGGCAATTTGGTTGTGGTGGGGGATAACGGAATTAAAATATTACCCACCTTAGGAGAAAATGTTCATGCCCAACCCGTTGCCCGATAGTTGTGTGATGAAAAGTCTACTACAAGACAAAAGCAAGCCCCACATCCTGATGAGCCCACCGGATTACTTCACCGTGGCGTACGCCATCAATCCCTGGATGACCCAAGGGGCTGTTGATGTTGATTTAGCCAAAAAACAATGGGAAAACCTTTATCACGCCATTACCCAAAAGGCCGGCGCTCAGGTTCATTTAATGCCGCCGGTAGATGGATTACCCGATTTGGTTTTTACGGCTAATGCTGCTTTTGTGTACAAAGACACCGCCATTATTGCTCACTACAAATATCCCGAACGGCAGCCGGAAGAACCTTTTTGTGAAAAATGGTTCAATGAAAACGGCTATCGAACCGTGACCATGCCGGAAGACTTGTTTTTTGAAGGTGCAGGCGATGCCTTAATTTGGAAAGATCGTGTTTTCGCAGGATACAAAACCCGTACAGATATTCTCTCTCACCACATTATCACCAAAGAAACCGGCTTGCCGGTGCTTTCCATGGAGTTAATCGACTCCCGGTTTTATCATATTGATGTGTGTATTTGCCCCCTTTATAACGATTATTTCCTGTATTATCCAGAGGCGTTTGATGAATACGGAAAGCGGGTTATTGAAGCCAACATTCCAGTGGAAAAACGGATTCCGGTGACCGCTGAAGAAGCCAGCCGCTTTGCATGCAATACCGTTAACATCAACAACACGGTTATCTTCAATCAAGGCTCCCATCGTCTTGCGGGCGTTCTGGAAGAAAAAGGGTTTCAAGTGATTCAGCTTGATCTCAGTGAATACCTTAAATCTGGTGGCTCTGCAAAGTGTTTGACATTACGGATTGCATAACTTGCCTCATGCTTTCCCAACAGGATATTTTTTGAGTTGGCTGTTATAATGCTGTCAGAGATTACTTTTCTCCGTGATTGGGAGCTCCTTACATGAAGAACGTTCCTCCGAATTTGCGTCAGATGCTTCTCTTATTTGTGGTGTTTACCGCCACATCACTTATCGCTTACAGTATGGCCAGCACACATTTTAAACAGAAGCACCATGCCCATGTGCAGCAGGCCACACCGCATAAAGTTCAGAAAGTGAATGCAAGCAAAGCCATTCCCCTAAGCTTTGAAAAAAAGCCTCCCCAAAATGTTTCTCGCGATTCAGAACCATCCCCATCGGGTGCTTGTTTTGCGCCTGCCGATGCAAATCCTTGCGGAAAATAATCGCTTTTAGTCTTTCAAGACTTCCCACAAAAAGGTTTCGAGTGCCTCCACGGCTGCTTTGTCTTCGTAGAGGACATGATGGGAATCCAATATTTTGTTCTGAATACATTGACGATACTTCGGATTAGTGGCCAACCGAACAGCAATATTGATGTAATCTTCATCATTTGAGGCCACACAGTCATCAACACCCATTTTCTGATAACAGCCATAGGTCATCCGACCTTTTAAAAATGCTGAAGGTTTTGTAACTACAGGTGTCCCAAAGGCAAGGGCTTCATAAGTGGTACTTCCTCCCCCAAAATGGATTGGATCAAGGGCTACATCACCAACGGCCACTAAGTTGAGATAGGTATTAAAATCCAATCTTTCTAAAATCCTTATTTGTCCCAAAACATCGGGAATTGTTTCTTGAAAACGCTCTAGCAATAAGTCAGTCCAATGGGAGTAAAGGGCATTGGCCATTAAAAGAATTCCATCGGGATCTCGTCGCAGGATTTCACCAATCAGGTGATCAAAATCCGGATGAAACTTAAAAAGGGATTGCAAGCACAAATACAGGTGTTTATCGGGAGGCAAACCCAACTTTTCTTTTACATTGATTTCATGCTCGATAACAGGCTTTTTGTAATACGCGGGAATCGTGTCTAATAGCACCAAGTTTTCAGTATAATGTGCGGGTGCTTCGGGTGTTTCAAACAACCGGCTGGAAAGATAATGGTCTATTGTTTCCATCCCCGTGGTGACAGGATGCCCCCACGTCACACATTGAACCCGAGCCAAGCGACAGAATCCCAGAAAATACGTCATGGGATCCATCCCAATGTCGGTATAAATTAAAACGTCCAGTTTGAGATCGGCTATTTTTTGCCAGCCATGCTCAAAGTCCTGGGGATGAAGATTCAAATGTTCATATGGGGTTTGCATAAGCGGTAGTTCAACCGGCCCAATTGAAATCACAACAGGATCAAAACATTCACGATTCAGATGTTCGATTAAACCCAAAAAGACTCGGCCAATGGTGTGGCTTTTCCAAAAACAACGAGAAATGAATCCAATCCTTGGTTTTGGATTTTTTGCCAACGGAACACTTGGCCACGCTTTGATGTTTTGGCACAACGATGAAGTTTTTTGCATGATGTCTCTGTCATCCAACCCCTGATAAGCCAGGAAAAACGGGGGTGAACCAATTGAATCTGAAATATCGAGAGAGCAACCCTGAAGAGATTCAACCGTCTCCACTAAATGACTGCGCCACTGCTGGATTTCTTCAACAGATTGATAAATCGGTGGCAAAAGCGTTGCCATTTTCAGACGAATGCCATCTCTGGGGTTTATTTCATAGGCTTTTTGGTAGAGCACCATCGCTTCTTGAATGAACCCTTGGGTTTGATAAACATAAGCCAGATTTGACAACGCATTAAAAAACGCGGGTTCAAGCTCTAATGCTTTTTCAAAACATGCCATAGCCTCGCTAAAGCGATACTGCTCCATGTAGAGCGCACCAAGGTTGTTTTGGGTAATGGGATCATTGGGTTCCATGCCAAGGGCTTTTTGAAATTGGGTCAAAGCAGCCTGCCATTTTCCAAGTCTTGTTTGTAAAATACCCAATTTATTCAGCGCCGTTAAAAAAGTCGGATCAGCATTGACCGCACTTTCATAAGTTTTTTCGGCAATCTCATTTTGCCCCAAACTTTCATAAATCCCTCCAATGTTAACCAGTATGATGGGATTATTGGGAAGATATTTTAGTGCCTGTTGAAAAGCAGCCAAAGCCTCTTCCATCTGTCCCATTTGCTGAAGGACAAATCCCAGGTTGTTATAAATTTCATGAGAATCCGGCTTAATGGATAGGGCATGTTGATAAAACTGAAGTGCTTTCGGCCATTGGGATAATTGTTGAAAGGAATGTGCCAATTGAAAGCACGCTTCCAAATCTAGGGGATCCAAAGCCAATGCATTTTTGAAAGCATTAATGGCTTCCTGTTCCTGGCCTTGTTGTTTTAAGCTCATGCCAAATATGCGGTGAGCATAGGCCACCGTGGGATTTAGCCCAATAATCTCTCTGGAATATGTTTCCGCTTGCGTAAAATGACCAGCCTGAAATGCCTCATCGGCTTGCGTCAAAAGTGTTGTAATGGTCGACACAAATCCCACCATGTCTCAGTGTTTGCCTTCATTTTAAGGGGGATCGGTCGATGAAGAGATCAACCTTTCAGTGTAAGGCGTTAATGAATGGCGGCTATTTGATGCGGATTAGCCGGGTGTTCCGCCCAAACCAACTTCTCTTTTCCCGTATTTACTTTGACCATGGAAATACAATCATCAACTGGGCAAACCAAACTGCAAAGATTACATCCGACACAAGACTCTTCTTTAATGGCAGGAACACGGGTTCCTTCTTGCAGCGCAATGGATTGATGCGCCCCATCTTCACAGGCAATATAACAGAGTTGGCAACCGATGCACGTTCCAGGATCAATATGAGCGACTACCTTATAATTTAAATCCAGTTCCTCCCAGCGTTTTACACGATGCGCCGTATGACCGACAAGGTCTTCAATAGCTTTCATATTTTTGGAATCAAGATAATCAGACATCCCTGTAATCATGTCCGTCACAATCCGAAAACCGTAGTGCATCACGGCAGTACAAACCTGAACAGAAGAGGCCCCCATCAGGATAAATTCAGCGGAATCCCGCCAGGTTTCAATACCCCCAATACCCGAAATAGGCAGATGAAAATCGGGATGAGCCGCCAGAGCAGAAACCATATTGAGTGCAATGGGTTTAACCGCTGGCCCACAATAGCCCCCATGGGTTGAATACCCATTCACTGAAGGCATGGGCTCAAAAGTTTCTAAATCCACTCGGGTTACAGAATTAATGGTGTTAATTAAAGAAACCGCATTAGCCCCCCCTCGCTGGGCCGCTAAGCCAGCCTTTGTAATATCAGTGATGTTTGGCGTTAACTTAACAATCACCGGCTTTGTGGCAGCTTCCATAACCCAACTCGTAATTTTTTCACACACGTCTGGGTTTTGACCGACTGCCGACCCCATACCACGCTCACACATCCCGTGAGGACAGCCAAAATTAAGTTCAAAACCATCAACACCCACGTCTTCACAACGTTTAATGCAGTCATGCCACTCTTCTTTGGTTTCAAACATCATGGAGGCAATCAGGGCATGATTCGGAAATCGTTCCTTAACTTCTTTCATTTCCCGAATATTCACTTCCAGTGGGCGATCGGTGATCAATTCGATATTGTTCAGCCCCATCATCCTGTCGTTTTTGTAGTTTAAAGCCCCATAACGACTGGAAACATTCACAATAGGCTGCCCCAATGTTTTCCAAACAGCGCCACCCCACCCTGCTTCAAAGGCTCTCATTACTTGGTAGCCTGTGTTGGTGGGAGGAGCAGAAGCCAACCAAAAGGGATTAGGTGCTATAATGCCTGCAAAATTAATTTTTAAATCCGCCATTGTCTTCGCCTCCTTCCTAATTTTTCTCACCCAACAAATAACGATGGATACCTCGTGCAGCATCCCGTCCATGCGCCACGGCATTCACCACTTCTTTGCCGCCATTCACGCAATCGCCCCCAGCAAAGTATTTGGGATGGGTGGTTTGATAGTTTGGGTTCACCAAAATTTTTCCGTGTTCCAGCGTTAAACCAGAAATTGAATGATAGAAACGGACCTGTTTCTCTTGCCCCGTTGCATAAATCACCATATCACACGGTAAAACAAACTCAGAGCCGAGGATAGGATTAATTTTCGATTTTCCCCGATCATCCACACCGGTTACCTCATTTTGAAGGCACCGAACCCCCTCAACATGCTGACTCCCAATAATTTCCGAAGGGGTCACCAAATAACAAAATTTGACATTGGCCGCTTTGGCATGCGCCACTTCAAAGTCATAGGCACTTTGATCTTGGGCCGTGCGATGATACAGAACCTGAACATCTGCTCCTAACTTTGCACTTTCTACTGCTGCATCAATGGCAGTATTTCCGGCACCAATCACAACAACTCGCCGACCCACCGAAATTTTTTGTTCTTCTTTTCGCAACTGATAAATAAATTCAGCGGCACCCTGAACTTCAGGTAAATTTTCCCCTGGAATCCCCAGCTTTTTAGATTCACCCAAGCCCATCCCTAGAAAGATAGCATCATAGTCTTTTTCCAAATCGTTGAGCAAAACAGTATGGTAGTCAGAACTTGATGTTGTTTCTTCAGTCTGGGCAACAACCCGGGTTTTGGTTTTAATAGTAAACCCAATCTGAGACACATAATCCACTTCTTCTGCGGCATCGGCATTGGTGAATTTATAGGGAGCGACACCATAGGCGTTTAAGCCGCCTGCTTTTTCGTGGGCCTCATAAACCACCACCTCATAACCCAATACCGTAAGCTCGTGAGCACAGGCCAAGCCTGCTGGACCGCCACCAATGACTGCAACCTTTTTACGAGTCGGCTGACCTTTTTGAAAGAACCGAATATTGTTCTCGATGGCATAATCGGTGGCAAAGCCTTGTAAACGCCCAATATCAATGGGTTTTTCGTTCATATCGTTGTATACGCAGGCCCCCTCACACAACACTTGGGTTGGGCAAACCGATGCACAAGACTTGCCTAGAATATTCTGAGTAAAAATTGTTTTCGCCGCCCCTTTGGGGTTTTGAGACATAATTTGTCGAATAAACATGGGAATATCAATGGATGAAGGACACGCTTGAGTACACGGCGCATCATGGCAAAAAAGACATCGAGAAGCTTCAATCATTGCTTCTCCTGCGGATAATGCAGGTTTAATATTGGAAAAGCTTTTTGTCAACGTCGCCTCTTCAGGAATTGGTAGAAGACGAGTGGTTTCTTTTATTGAAATTTCTATCATGAAGCACCCCCCAGAACATGATTATCCTGTAAAACACCATTTTGAATTCGATTTCGCATCAGTAGAAAATACGTAATCCCCGCAATGAATAAGCCTAAAAACCACGCATAGTGGTATAAGCCAACAATAAAGTCTGGCATCGCTGTAGAATCCATCGCTTTGATTTGAACCAAAAAGCCAGGAACATTGGGCAGAACACCTAATAAAAGTGCAATCACGGCTGCAACATTCACCCCATTCTGGTATGAATACACACCGGACTCTTGGTATAGATCATTAACATCCAGCTTACATTTACGTAAGAGGAAATAATCTGTCAGCAAAATGCCAGCAACAGGCCCTAAAAGGGCAGAATACCCCACTAGCCACGTAAAAATATACCCTGTTGGATCGGCTAGCAACTTCCATGGCATCATCAAAATCCCAATTACAGCAGCAATATAGCCACCTTTTTTAAAATCAATTTTGGCAGGGGCCAGATTGGCAAAGTCATTTGCGGGTGCCACCACATTGGCAGCAACATTCATCGTAAGTGTTGCCAAACAAATGGCCAGCATGGCAAAAACAATCAATACTGGGTTTTGGAATTTCCCAATCAGCACAATGGGGTCCCAAATGCTGTTACCATAAATCACCACAGTAGCACTGGTAACAGCCACACCAATAAAAGCAAATAAGGTCATGGTCGTTGGTAAACCCAATGCCTGACCAATCATCTGTGATTTTTGATCCTTGGCATACCGCGTAAAATCAGGAATGTTTAAGCTCAGGGTTGCCCAATAACCAACCATTCCCGTTAGTGCTGGAAAAAAGAATTTGAAAAATTCACCATTGGTTTTAAATTTGGAGGGCGTTGCCAACATGGTGCCAAACCCATGGGCATGAACATAGGCCCAATAGAGCAAGGCCAAACCACACAAGATTAAAAAGGGGGCACAGAAGGTTTCCAAACGCTTGATGGATTCAATCCCTTTCCAGAGCAGGAAAACGTTGATGGACCAAAACACCAAAAAACAGAGAAAGGGAACCAGGCTGACTCCTAAGAAAGCAGGCAAAACTCTGGGAAAGGTATCAATGGCAGGATTAAACACTTTGAGAATGGTATATAGAGTAGAACCCCCAATCCAACATTGAATTCCAAACCAACCGCAAGCCACCACGGCTCGAAGCATGGCAGGGATATTGGATCCTTTGACCCCAAAACTGGCTCTGGAAAATATGGGAAAGGGGATACCATACTTGGCCCCCACATGGCCATTCAGAATCATGGGAATGAGAACAATAAGATTGCCCAGGAAAACGGTTAAGACCGCTTCAGTAACGTTCATACCACCCTGAATTAAGGATGCTGCAATCATGTATGTGGGAATGCAAACAGACATCCCGACCCAAAGCGCAAGATAATTCACGGTTGTCCAGGTTCGCCCCTCGTGCGAGACTGGCGCCAAGTCATGGTTGATTAGGCTTGATCCATTTTCAGAGGGCAAGGTTAAGTCCAACGTTACTGTTGTGGCTTCCAATAGCGGTCTCCTTAAATACGTTAATGATGTTAAGAACGACTCAGTACGGCGAAAGATTCGTCTAAGACTTTGAGCAAGGTGTCAATCTGCTCTCGGTTAATGGAGAGGGGAGGCGCAATCCGCAGAACGTTCCCAAACAAGCCACCTTTCCCCAACAGAACATTGCGCTCTTTACAAAGCTCCATTAATCGCGAACATTCTTCAGTGGCATAGGCTTTAGTAGCTCTATCTTTCACCAGTTCGACGCCCATCAACAGTCCTCGACCTCTTACATCGCCAATTAAAGTATGACGTTTCATCAGATCCAACAGCCCGTCTTTGAGGTATTGGCCCATTTGCCGAGCGTTTTCCACCAGATGCTCTTCTTCAATGATTTCCATGGTTTTGAGCGCCTGCATCGCTTGATACGGGTCACCCGCAAATGTATTAAAGTAAAATTTTCCTGCCAAAGCATCTGAAATGTCTGACTTCATGAGGACACCGCCAATGGCTGCACCATTTCCAAAACCTTTTGCCATGGTAATCATATCGGCATCAATCCCAAGCTCTTTTGTCAGCAAGAAATTACCACCGCAACGGCCCGCCCCTGTTTGCACTTCATCACTAATGTATTTCCCGCCATAATTATGAACAATTTTGGCCACTTCGGTGAAATATTCTTTGGGAGGCGTGATAAAACCACCCACCCCCATAACGGGTTCTGCAATAAAGGCTGCAATCTTTCCATGGGTTGATGTTTGAATGGTGGTTTCTACATTTTGGGCACATTCCAGATGGCAGCTATCGGGTTTTTGATTAAATGGGCATCGATAACAGTTAGGTTCTAATGCAGAAGTTACTGAAGCAACCGGTTGTGAACGGAATCGCCAGGAGTGATGTCCACAACTGGCCAACGCACCAGATGTCCCGCCATGGTATGAATGTCGAAGATTTACCACCATGTTCTCACCCGTTGCATGACGGGCTGTCATAAAGGCGAGCTCATTGGCCTCTGAGCCTGAATTGGTAAAAGCACACTTATCAATCCCTTGAGGCGCTTCAGAAACCAATTTTTGGGCAAGGTTAGTCGCATGCTGATTAAGATACAGCAAACTAGTATGCTGAATTTCATCACTTTGAATCATGTCAATCAAGGCTTGCTTGATTTTAGGGTGGTTATGCCCTGCCGAAATACAAACAATCCCACCAATGACATCCAGGTAACGGTTTCCCTTTTCATCAAAAACATAACAACCACTCGCCCGAACCAATTGAAGGGGTTCTTTATAGTAGGGGTACGCTGTTGAGATAAAGTGTTTTTTTCGAGTCTCCAGAATCTCCGAATTTGATGGATATTCTCGTTGTAAAACCGCTACAGAATCTTCATGTTGACTAACCATCTTGAGCCTCCTTCAATACTGTTACGCCTTAAAGCGCAACTAATTCTTTGTAAGTTTCTGGGCGTCTGTCTCTGTAAAATTGCCACAAGTCACGAACTTCTCGGATTTCATCAAAATCCAGATCCGCTACCAGCAGTTCGTCCTTGTCTTTTGATGCTTGGGCAATAATTTTGCCCCGTGGGTTTACGAAATAAGAAGACCCATAGAACTCACCAATGTTCCAGGGTGCTTCTGACCCAACCCGGTTGATGGCAGCTAAAAAGTAACCGTTGGCAACCGCATGGGCCGGCTGCTCAATTTCCCAGAGATATTGGGATAATCCTGCAACAGTTGCTGACGGGTTAAAGACAATTTCAGCGCCATTGAGGCCCAGACATCTAGCCCCATCAGGGAAATGGCGGTCATAACAGATGTATACGCCGACGTTGCCATATTGGGTTTTAAAAACGGGATACCCTAAATTTCCGGGTTTAAAGAAGAATTTTTCCCAAAAACCTTTCACTTGAGGAATATGATTTTTCCGATATTTGCCCAGATACGTCCCATCCGAATCGATCACCGCAGCGGTATTGTAATAAACGCCGGTCATTTCTTCTTCATAAATGGGAACTACAATCACCATGTTATATTTTTTGGCATACTCTTGCATCAACCGGGTTGTGTGACCATCAGGGATGGCTTCTGCCAGACCATACCATTTGGTATCTTGAGAAGGGCAAAAGTAAGGGCCGGTATAAATTTCTTGAAAACACAACATTTGAACCCCTTGACGCCCGGCTTCCTCAATATAAGGAATATGGGCTTCAAGCATGGCCTTGCGATGTTCTTCGCATGAAGCCTCTGTCGGCAACTTGTTTGCCATTTGAATCACTGCTGCTTTAACTGTCTTTGACATGTTCGCCTCCTGAGTTTAGATATTGACAAGCTGTTTAGGAGATTCCGATAATTCCTGATGGTATGGCTTGCGTGCAATATATTGACCAAATCCTTTTTCAACCAAGGCCTTCCCGTCATCAATTACCAGATGACCTCTTAAAAACACGGAACGTACCTTGCCTTTAACCTGCCACCCTTCGTAAGCGGAATAATCACAGCGATGGTGATGAGTCTTTGCCGAAATCGTATGCTCTTTCTTCGGATCAAAAATGACGATATCTGCATCAGACCCCACGGCAATAGTCCCTTTTTTGGGAAACATGCCGAATATTTTGGCTGGTGCTGTCGCAGTGAGTTCCACAAACTTGTTGAGGGAGATCCGGCCTTTTTCAACCCCTTCCGAATATAACAACTCCATCCGATGTTCAACACCTGGTGCGCCGTTGGGAATCTTCGAAAAGTCATTTTCACCCATCCGTTTTTGGTCCATACAGAAAGGACAATGATCCGTTCCAACAGTGTGCACTAAATTCTGGTCAATCCCACTCCACAAGGCTTCCTGATCTTTGGGTTTTCGAAGCGGGGGACTAAACACCCACTTGGAGCCTTCAAATCCGGGTTTGTCATACAAAGAATCATCGAGCAATAAATATTGGATACAGGTTTCCACATGCACGGTCTGATTTCGCTTGGTGGCTTCTCGAACCCGGTTGAGCGCTCCCTCACACGTCATATGCACAATATAACAAGGATGATTCCCTTTATAAGCCAAATCAATAAACCGTCCAGACGCTTCCGCTTCCGCTATCTCCGGGTGAGACAAAGCATGATATTTCGGTGCCAAATTCCCTTGGGCTTTATGCTTTGCTGTTAGTTCATCAATCATATCGCCATTTTCAGCATGGGCGGTCACAATGCCACCGTATTTCCCAGCTTCATCCATCAACCCCAACATCTGACGATCATCAATCATAAAGGCGCCTTTATATGCCATAAAGGTTTTAAAGGAAGTAACACCGTGTTTTTCAACAACGTCTTTAATTTCTTGACGGGTATTATCGTTAAAATCGGTAACCCCCATATGGAAAGCATAGTCACCAACAGCTTTCCCATCTGCCTTTTGATGCCATTCATCTAAAGCAGATTGTAATGACTTGCCCTGGGTTTGGATGGCAAAATCAATAATGGTGGTGGTACCGCCATGGAGCCCCGCCAAGGTTCCGGTTTCAAAATCATCACTTGAAAAAGTTCCCATAAAAGGGAGGTCCATATGGGTATGGGGATCAATACCTCCCGGAAAGAGGTAACAACCCTTGGCATCAATCACTTCATCTGCGTCATAAGACAAGTTCTTGCCAATGGCTTGAACCTGTTCATCTTCAATATAAACATCCGCTTCGAATTTATCGGTTGCGGTGACAATGGTTCCATGTTGAATTAAAACGCGATGCATGTGTCAAAATCCTCATTTCATAACGAATAACGTGTTGTTGAGGCTTACCAAATACTGGAATTTTTAAACCAGCGTTGCACAGTTACTTTGGTATCGGTATAAAAGTCAACAGAGACTTTGCCATGGGCTTTAACGTCACCAAAAAAGGAGTTTTTACAGCCGCCAAAAGAGAAGAATGCCATCGGTGCCGGCACACCAATGTTAACCCCAATCATACTGGGATCTGCCTCGTACATAAATTTTCGGGCAGCAGCACCGGATGCGGTAAACAATGATGTTGTATTGCCATACTCTGAACTGTTTAACCAGGCAATGGCCTCATCCAGTGTTTTGGTTTGCGCCAAACAAACAACAGGTCCAAAAACCTCCTCTTTGGCAATCCGCATATTAGGCGTAACTCCAGCCAACACAGTGGGCTTTAAGAAAAAGCCATCGAGATGCTCAACCCCTTCTCGCCCATCCACCAAGATTTTGGCGCCTTCGTCAATGGCAGATTGAATGAGTTCCAGCACCCGTTCTTTTGCCTGTTGAGAAATTAATGGCCCCATATTCACTTGGGGTTCTAGCCCATCTCCAATGTTAACGGCCTTAGCAGCACTTACAATTCCAGCTTCAAGCCATGGGTAAGCATCATCAACGCCAACAATAACAGAACCTGCCAAGCATCTCTCACCCGCACAACCGATGACAGATTCTAAGACTGTTTTCACTGAGGAGTCTTGGGGTGCATCGGGCAAAACAACCATAAAGTTTTTAGCGCCGCCTAAGGCTTGAACCCTTTTTCCAGTGGCCGTTGCAGTTTGATATACGTGTTTGGCAACAGGTGTGGAGCCCACAAACGAGACACCTTGAATATCTGGGTGTGTGCAAAGGGCATTCACAACCTCTTTACTCCCATGGACCATATTGATGACCCCAGCAGGCATCCCCGCTTTTTCAATCAGCTCAAAAATACGAACCTGGGTTAAAGGAACCCGTTCGCTGGGTTTTAAAACAAAGGTATTTCCCGAGGCTACAGCAAAAGGCCAAAACCAAAATGGAACCATTGCCGGGAAATTAAACGGTGTAATGGCCGCAAAAACGCCCATTGGCCGTTTAATGGCATAGCAATCAATACCAGCAGCAATATCTTCAGAGCCTTGTCCCATCATAATGGAGGGCATGCCACACGCCATCTCAACCATTTGAATTGCCCGACGGACATCTCCTCTGGATTCAACCAGGGTTTTTCCATGTTCCAATGTACACAGGCGAGCCAGTTCCTCAGCGTTTTCTTCCATCAGTGCTTTTAAACGAAACAGAATTTGAACTCTATCAATGGCCGGAACTTGTCGCCAGGTTTGAAATGCTTTTTGAGCAGCTTTAACCGCAGTATTCACATCTTGTTGAGTGCCAAGTGGGCATTTTGCAATCGCTTTGGCAGTGGCTGGATTTATCACGTCCACATATTCTGTTCCCAAAGAAGAAACCCATTGCCCTTCAATATAATTTTGGACAACCGTTGGTTGAAAACCCCTTGAAGATGTGTCTGCCTCAGGCGTTAAAAGCCCCACGGATTCTCGACTAGAAAATGATATATTGTCAGAATTACTGGTATTGGTCATCGCTTGCCCCTCCCCGATTTAAAAATAACAATATTTAATTTTGAATGTTACCGCCTACGGTAAAAGACTGTTGACTCTTAAAGAATCTAGACAATTTACTTTAACACGTATGGCATCGTACAACCATACCCCTGCTCTGTCAATGCTATCCATAGAGAACATCGATATTTTACTTTGAGAAGGCGGCTAAACTTCTGTGGTTTGCAATGAGGTTCGACGTGGTTGAACCCATTGTACCAACACCACCCCTACTAAAATGATGATAGTACCCGTCATTGTTGTGAGCGTAACAGCCTCATGGAAGAATAACCACCCAAAGAAGATGGTAATTAAAGGGGTCACATAGGCGATTGTGCAGATAAGGGGTACCGGTAAGCGATGAAGAATATAAAGATAACAGGTCATTGCCCCTGTAGTAGCCACCAAAATCAGGTATATTAGTGCCCAAATGGATCCCATGGAAGGTTTAAAGATAAAGGGATGAATGGTTAACAAACTGGTGGGCAATAATAGCAAACCGGCAAAAATGCACTGCAAGGCCACCCCCATCAAAAGCGAATTGGTGAAATTCCGCTTGCGAAAATAAATGGCTCCGGCACTGCCAAAGACACCGGTTAACAACATAAACACCACACTCCACCAAAAAACGGGAGACACATGGTAGGTTTGATTTAACTGTGGGGAGAGTAAAATCATCATGCCCATAAATCCCAAGAGAATGCCCAGAATTGAGATCCAGGGAATCTTTTCCTTTGGTGGCAAAATTGATGCAAACCAAAGCGCCCAAAAGGGACTTGTTGCATTAATCGATGCCGCCAGACCTGTCGGAATATCTTTTAAAGCACAATAAATTAACGTTTGCCCGCCATAATACATTAAAACACCCACAATAAAGTGCTGTTTTAGGGTTTTCAAATCAGGCAATTTCTCTTTTCTTAAGAGACAGATACACAGCAAAAAACTCCCGGCCAAGAGAAAGCGTAAGCATGCAAAAAACAAAGGGGGAATCGTTTCAACGCCAATATGAATCGCCGCAAATGTGGTTCCCCAAACGATATAGACCGTTAGCAATGCAAGGTAAGGCTTTAGCGTTGAAATCGTTGGCGTTTGCCTCATGAATAACAGAGTCCTGTTTTTAAGAAGTTGCCTGATAATGACTTTGTCCTGGAATCATCGTATAACCGCACTATAATTTCAATGGAATGTATCAACCAAAAGTAAGGGGGCACGAAGCATACAGCATCACCAGATGGTTCAGATAAAGTCCTTCTCTTAAAAACAGCCGATGCTTTTGAGGAGGTTTCCAAGTAAAAACACTTACCGTAAGTATCAGATAGAAAGAGGTCTCTTCTTCAAACATGAAAGGGCTTCCCTTTTGGATACCTCTTCTGCATATAATTAACTAAGATAAAATCATGGTGGATAGGATTTAGAGTCATGTCTCTCCCAAAAGTCGCATATTTTTCAATGGAAATGGCTATTGATGATTCGCTCCATATATACTCGGGCGGATTGGGTTTTTTAGCGGGTAGCCATATGTTAACCACAGGGCATCTTAATTTGCCTATGGTCGGGGTTACCATATTGTGGGCAAACGGATACGGTGATCAAGAAATTAATAGTGAGGGTAAAGTTGAAATTGTATACCGAAAACGAGAATACCCTTTCCTGAAAGATACAGGGATTGTGGTAAAACTCAACATTTTTGGTGAGTCGATTAGTGTAAAAGCCCTTAAATTAGAACCCGATACCTTTGGAACTGTCCCCATCTATCTCTTAACCACAGATATTCCAGAAAACAAAGAGGAACATCGGCACTTAACCGATATTTTATATGACAGCGAGCAAAAAGTTCGGATTGCCCAAGAAATGATCCTGGGGCAAGGGGGATATCGTGTTTTGGAAGCGGCCAAAGAAAACGTCGATTTAATTCACATTAATGAGGGACATGCGTTACCGGTTCTCTTTGAAATGCTGGATCGGTATGAGGGAAATCTTGAAGAAGTCCGAAAACGTTCCGTGTTTACTACGCATACCCCTGTCACGGCTGGGAATGAGTCTCACGCAGCCTCCCTTTTGGCAGAAGCTGGATTCTTTGGTAAAACACCTTTAGACAGAGCCATTTCATTAGGCGGCGAAAATTTCTCGTTAACCGTTGCGGCCTTAAGAATGTCTCGCTTAGCCAATGGCGTTTCTCAGCTTCATGGCCTTGTTGCCAATAATATGTGGCAATGGGTTGATGGCCGGTGCCCCATTATTGCCATCACAAACTCTGTCAACGTTCACTATTGGCAAAATCCTCAAATTGCAAATGTACAATCTGGAAATGACCTTTTAAAGATTAAAAAGCAGATGAAACAGGATCTGTTCGAGTTTATCCATCAGAAAACAGGTAAAATGTTCGATCCAGATGTCTTAACCATCGTTTGGGCCAGACGTTTTACCCAATACAAAAGGGGTAACCTCATTTTTTCAGATTTAGCACGCTTGGAAAAGCTCCTCAACGGCAAAAAAATTCAACTAATCTTTGCGGGCAAATTTCACCCAAGCGATACCGTTGGCCAGGAGACGTTTAACTATATTCTTGAGTATTCCAGAACACAATCAGGGATCGTAATTTTACCCAATTATGAGCTCAGTCTCAGTAAAATTTTAAAGAAAGGTGCTGATGTTTGGCTTAATACGCCCCTTCGACCACTCGAAGCATCAGGCACTTCTGGGATGTCCGCCAACATGAATGGAGCCATTCACCTTACCACCAATGATGGTTGGTCCGTTGAAGGGACTTATCATGGCATTAATGGTTTTATTATTAACGAAGATAATCATCAGGCCAATCTTTCCCTTGAAGAATATAACCGGTTGGATTACGAGTCGATGATGCAGATTCTCGAAGAGAAAATTATTCCCATGTACTATACCGATAAACCCCAATGGGCCAAGATAGCAATGAACGCCATTCGGATTAGTGAGGCTTATTTCCACTCTGAGAGAATGATTATTGAGTATTACACTCGTTTATACCGCCCCGCTCATCTTTAGGTTATCGGAAGCGTATTAAAGCTATTTTGTACCTTGAGAATCGCCTATACAGAGGCAGTTATATTTAATGCTTCTAAAGAGGCAGATTGCTGCTTTTTGGTTTTAAACTGCGTGTAATACAGCATGGCATATGTACCATCCTGTGCCAGTAAGTCTTCATGTGAGCCTTCTTCAATAATTCGGCCATCGCTTACCACCAGGATCCGATCAGCATTGCGAATGGTGGATAATCGGTGTGCAATCACAATCACCGTTCTATCTTCCATCAGGGCCTCAATGGCTTTTTGCACAATCGCTTCTGACTGATTATCCAAGGCACTGGTTGCCTCATCTAAAATCACAATCGGTGTGTTTTTCAACAATGCCCTTGCAATGGCAACCCGTTGTCGTTGTCCTCCGGAAAGCAGAACACCCCGTTCTCCGATAAAGGTTTCTAATTTGGCTTCTAACGAATCAACAAAAGGTCTTAAATAGGCCCGTTCAATGGCATCATTGATTTCGGCCTCAGTTGCATCGGGATTCCCAACCAATAAATTATCCCGAAGCGTACCATTGAATAAAAAGTTATCCTGAGTTACCAAACTAATCTGCTCACGCAACGATTTTAAGGTTAAATCTCGGATATCAACTCCATCAACGCGTATGGCACCGGTTGTAACATCATAAAAACGGGGAATAAGGCTTGCAATGGTTGATTTTCCCCCACCAGAATCACCAACCAGGGCAACAGTCTCACCCGCTTTAAACCGAATAGACATATCCTTGAGAACAGGCTTACCCGGGCTATACTCAAAAGTCACATGGTCAAATATAATAGAGTCCTGGATCCCTCTCAGCTCCTGTGCTTCAGGTCTATCATTGATTTTAGGATGTATATCAAGGAGATCAAACACACGACCTGCTGCCAATAACGACTGTTGCGTTGCCATAACAGTATGACCAATGTTTTTAACCGGGTTATAAAGCATAATGAGAGCCGCCAAAAAGGAAACAAAAGCACCCGTTGTCATTTGGCCTTTGACAACTTCATGGCTACCATACCAGATGATAATAGCAATCCCAACAGAAGCAATAATATGCATCGATGGGGTCATCCAACCTTGGGTTTTCACATATTTCATACTGGGGCGAATATATTCTTTTTGAAATACAGAAAAACGCTTTGCTCGCCTTTCAGATAATCCATATCCGTAAATCACACGAATTCCCAATGCCGTTTCGTTATAAAACGAAATCATTTCGGTACCAATTTCAGTAAGCCTGACGCTAATATAGCGCATCAATTTCTTAATCCGCGTCGATGGGAGTAAGATACATAGCAAAACAAAAATCGCCACAATCGCTAGTTTCCACGATGTGAATAGCAAAACACAGGCCAGGGAAATGGATGAGAAAAATCGGGTCAAAAGTACTTTAATGTTGTCCAAAACATTGGTCTGCAACGTAGAGGGATCAGAATAGAATCGTTGAATGATCATTCCAGAAGAATTTTCATCAAAAAAGCCGACATCCAAAGTTTGTAGTTTCTGAAACAGCTCCCCACGAATATCATTAACCATATGGCAGCCAATCCAGCCATTCAGATAGAGAGAAAAATACGTTAAAATGCCTTGCAAACACGTGAATCCCACAATAATAAAAGGGATATAAGCAACTGAATGGGTGGATTGTTTCACCAAAACGCCATCTAAGAAGGGTCTTAAAGAAAAAGCAACGGCGGCATCCAAAGCCCCAATGGGAATTGTAATGATAGTTGCCACAATCGCTTTTAAAAGGTATGGGCGAACATACCTAAACAGCCTTCCATACAAATAAAAGCCCGTTGAAGCACCAAACATTTTCCGTTTTTTCAATTTTAAAAAGGCTCGACCATTACGAAGGGCCATGACCAATGGATTGCGCAATATCAACTCCTTCTACAAAAGCAATTTAGCTTAGTATACCCAAAGTCTGTCTGACCTCAAAGTATCAATCCTTAAATTCTCATATAAAATCTTAACATACTTTATGTTTAATACTGTATCAAACTCCCAGGAGATTGAAATCGGCCACTTCCTAAAACGCCCAAAAATAAAATGGCAAAGAGAGAGAACTTTGCCATCTGTAATATGGAGTGTAAAAAGGAGTAATAGAAGGAGAAAGAGGACGACTTTGTGACAGATTTGTTTGATGTGGCCATCCCAAAAGCACCCAATGGGTTATGGGTATTGAAGAATTTTCACGAAAGAACACCTATTTAAGAAGGATTCGTGTTTTTGAACTTTATTTTCTGGAGATGACACACGTAACAAGCGAATAAAACTATCTTAACAAGTTTGCTTAAAAAGGCACCCCTCTGTGGTCTTAATACCAAAGACGGAAAATATAAAGAGAAAGGAGGTGACCTAAGAAACCAGAGTTTCAGCAGCTTTTTCTTTTAAGTGAACGAGCCAGTCTTTTCGTACTTTTTCATAGTCCAAAATGGCACTACCATCTGGCAATTCCACAATGTGATGTGGTTGGTAACCAAATTTGAGCAATAACTCTTTTTCGGAGAGTCCTAACAGTTCTGTTGTATCAATAGCTGGTTTAAATATCATTTTGTAAATCCCCCACCCTCTTGTTCAAGGTCTCCCATTAGTCTTTCTTATATCCGCTCCTATATATAATTCTATAAAAACAAATACAGATATTCAAGCGCTTTGTTGAAAATGTAAAATTTAACTCAAACGAAAACCACTTCCATCCCCTTTTAATCATTCAAAAAGAAATGTCGAAAAAGTTCTTTGGTGAGATAAAAATCGACTGTTGCCCCCATTTCTTGGCAGGAATGCATGCTCGTAATAGGAGCCCCAATATCCACCGTTAATGCATTGGTCCGAGCTGCAATCATAGGACCAATGGTTGTTCCACAGGAGACATCCTGTCGGGTACTCATCACCTGGTAAGGAATTTTGGCACGTTCACAAATATCTTTAATGGTCGCCGTCCCCAATGGCGTTGTTGCATAGTGTCCACTGGAATCTACTTTGATGGCAGGCCCTTGTCCTAAATACGGCGCATTTTGCATATCAAAATATTTCGTATGCGCCGGCATCACCCCATGGGCCACGTCTGCTGAAATAATCAAGCTTTTGGAAAATGCAGATTGCAATATTTGCGAATAGGTCATCATTGAATCTTCTGTTGTGGAATGAATTACATCACTGGCAACATTTTCAACCCATTTTGACGTTGCACTGCCTCTATCTAAACTGCCGGTTTCTTCGTTATCAAAAAAGTAAGCAATACTGGTTTTGGCGGGTGGCTCGCTTTTGTTTGCAGCCTCCATTAAGGCTTGCATTGCAGCAAAGCACATTGAGCGATCATCATGCCCTTGTGCCAAAATCATACTTTTGTCATATCCCACTTCTTGTGGCGGATCTGTTGGAAAAAGAAATAATTCTGCTCGATCCGCCTTTGAGAGATCAATATGGTGCTTTTTCAGGATTTCAATCACATTGTCTTGAATACTAGCCTGAATCTCATTGCCATTCAGTTTACTAATGGCAGCAATGGGGTTTAAGTCTGTCTCTTTGTTAATCTCGCGACCTTCGTTAAGCTTTCGATTAAAATGAATGGCTTCAATGGGAATGACAATTGAAGGCGAGTCTATTCGAACATGGCGGACATTCTGCATGGGTAAATGTGTTTGTGAGTGAAGCTTTGGACGCCCATCATTATCCAAAACTGTTTCATAAACTTTCCCAGCGATTCCCAAGGGACGGTTAAACCAAGTGAGCCAGGTACCGCCTCCACGATATTTTGTTTTGAGTTCAGCAACCTGATTTTGTTCATTCAACGTGTTGGGCTTCAGCTCCAACTGGGGGCTATCCAGATGCGATCCCACGATATTAAACCCCGTTGTGGCTGGATTTTCTTTTCCAATGACAACGAGGGCAACAGATTCATCATTATTGTTAAAATAGTATTTTCCACCTGGTTTTAACCGGGAACCATCGATTGGGTAGGGTTTAAATCCTTCTTTTAGGGCCGATTCAAGAATGGTTTTTGCTGTCCAGGAAGAACAAACTGATTGCTGAAGAAATTGGCGATACGCTTTACCGTATTGTTGAACTGCCTTACGCTCATCTTGAGTCATGGACTCCATTGCATTAACCTGCGGTTGACCTGAAAAACGAACTTTTAACGTCTCTTCTGATTTACCGTTTTGGGTATTTCTAGTCGTTTTCGTTTGATTTTTCTTCATTCCCATTAGCTGAGACCTTGAGGCAATCCGCATGCTCACCAACCTCCATTATATTCAAATCATTATCTACAAAAAGTAAAAAAATGAAAACAGTAAGTTATTTTTCGCAAAACCACTTCATTTAAAGTGTTATAAAAAGTAGCAGTACCTATAATTTTACCGTTGCACCGCACTCTAAACAAGAATAATTGGGTTCGCCCCAAGAATTTAGACCTCGATAATGCATAGGCTCACCACACTGACGACAGATAACCCCTTCCTGTTTATTTTCTTTTGAACCTTCACATTGAGAATTCATACACCGATGGCCCTCGGATGTCTGCATCACACGCCCACCACAGACCTCACACTGTTGCATTTTCAAACCTCCTGGTTGTATGCCAATGACATCAATCATCTTAAATCAATCCAGGTTTTTCTCAAAATTGAAATATGTCCAACCGATATATTTTTATTCTTCCGTTAGGGAAATTATCTTTTTTGGGATAATATTTACGGTAATAACTATTACATTAATTAAAATTAAATTTATTAATGCCATAAGATTATAAAAAATGCCGAATTACAACAGTCTCTCTCCAGAAATTGATAAAAATGCCATGGCTTTGGCCATGCTTCATCATGTTTCAGAGGCCATGATTGTTATTGATACAGAGCAAACCATTACATTTTGGAACACCGCTGCTGAAACGCTGTTTGGATACAGTTCCAAAGAAACGATGGGTAAAAGCCTAAAAGAATCTCTTTTTAACGATACCGATCTCTCTGAAATAGTGAGCATCCAGAACTGCAACAAAACATTGCCGTGTACAGTTTATGGAAAAAATGGGGAGATACGCTTTGTTGAAACCAACTCTTTTCAATTGGAAGATAGCGGAATTCCCCAATATGCTTTTCTTATTCGTGATGTGGGTCATCAAAAAAACCTGGAGTCCGAGAACAAAAAGTTAAAGCAAGTTCTTCAACAAGAACTTTTGCTCCAAAAAATTGCAACGATCATGCACCAATCGTCTGAATTTAATGCCACATTAAATACACTGGCCGCTTTAATTGGTGAATATTTCCAGGCGGATCGCTGCCATGTCATTCAATATCAAAAAAACATTGATCCCCAGAATTGCATGACAGAGGTTCCTTCAAAATCCATTTTGGCAGAGTTGGTTGGAAGCTATTATCATTCGCCAACGATTATTCCAATTCCAAAGTCTGAAATCCCATTCCAGTCAAGTTATTTAATGGATAGCACAGGAACACAACCTGCAGAGTCTCTTTTTTTAAGCGCTTCTAACCCAACAGAATTTCCAGAAGTTTTCCAAGCCTTTGTGCAAAAGTATCAGATTCAATCAGCCCTGGTTTATGAAATTTTTTACCATGGCAATCCTTACGGCCGATTGGCACTGCACCAATGTTCGTATCAACGCTCTTGGACAGATGAAGAAATAAACTTGTTGGAAAAGGTTATAACGTATCTCGGAGAACTACTTTACCAAGCAGACCTGTATGAGCAAGAAAGACAAGCACGACAAGAAGCAGAGTTTATCAAAGAACGATATAAACTGATTGAAAAAGGCTCAAATGATGGAATTTGGGATTTTCAGTTAAATCACACGATTGGGTATTGGAGTGAACGGTTATATCAAATGATTGGGTATCCCCCAGAATCATATACCCCCACCATTGAGTCGATACTACGGTTGGTTCACCCAGATGATATTGATCATATTAAGGAAGTTGTTCATGCACACTTAACCGATCCGAACCATAAGCTTGAGGTTGAATTTCGTCTTAAACACGTTTCCGGAGAGTATCGGTGTTGTCTTGCACGCGGGCAGGCAATATGTGATGGCAATGGCCATGCTAAGCGAATTTCAGGCGTTGTTACTGATATCACAGACCGAAAGATTGCAGAACAGATTCTTCAAGAAAGTGAAGAACGCTTTCGGATTTTGGCCGATACTGCTCCTGTCATGATCGGGATTGCCGGGAATGACGGCTTATGTAACTATTTTAATAAGCAATGGCTGGATTTCACGGGACGAACGTTAGAAGAAGAGGTCGGTTCAGGATGGACTGAAGGGATTCATCCAGAAGACTTACAAGGCTGTTTTGATATTTATCTGAAAGCCTTTCAAGCTCGAGAAAACTTTCAGATGGAATATCGGCTAAAACGGGCAGACGGTGTTTACTGCTGGATTTTAGATAATGGTACACCCCGATTCACAGAAACTGGTGAGTTCTACGGTTATATATGTTCTTGTATCGATATTACGCATCACAAAAGGATTGAACAAGCCTTACAGGAGAGTGATGAACGGTTTAGAACCATTGCGGATTGTTCCCCGGTCATGATCGGAGTCGGTGATAAATTAGGACGAAGCATTTATTTTAACAAGCCCTGGATAGAATTTACGGGGCGTAAACAAGAAAATGAGGTTACCTTAAGTTGGCTTGAACAGGTTTATCCAGACGATCAAGACACAGTGAAAAAAACGTATTTAACCGCTCTGAACGTTCAGCAAAAATTATCTATGGAATATCGTTTAAAACGTTTTGATGGCGAATATCGGTGGGTTTTGGCAACTGGTGCACCGAGATTAACTCCCGATGGAAATTTTGCAGGATATATCGGCTCATGGGTAGATATTACTGAAAGAAAGAATATGGAAACCCAACTTCAGCAAGCCAAAGAAGACGCCGAGATTGCAAACCAAAAGAAAAGCCAATTCCTGGCAAACATGTCCCATGAGTTTCGAACCCCTTTGAATGCTATTATTGGTTTTTCAGAGATGTTGGAAAATGGTTATGCCGGCGTGCTCAACAAAAAACAGTCTAAATACGTTCAAAATGTTATTTTTAGTGGGCATCACCTGTTGGATATGGTGAATGATATTTTGGATGTTTCTAAAATTGAGGCGGGTGCGTTTAAATTAACCTTGCAAGAAATCGAAATACACACACTCATCAATAGTATCGAAGCCTTGATCAAAGAACTTGCCGCTCAAAAAAATGTTTTTCTCTCTTTTTATGTGGATTCTTCCATTGGACTTATCCAGGCAGATCCCAGTCGGTTACGTCAAATTCTGTTGAATCTCCTGAGTAACGCAATTAAATTTAACCGCCCAGAAGGCGAAGTAAAACTGCAAATCGAAAAAAGTGCCGATCAAAAATGGCTCATCTGCACTATCGAAGATACAGGTATTGGAATTCCAGCGGATAAGTTGCCAGAGCTTTTTTCCGAGTTTTATCAGGTAGATAATTCTTTTTCACGTCAAGCCGAAGGAACAGGACTGGGCCTTGCCCTAACAAAACGACTGATCGAATTGCATGGTGGCGAAATTCATGTCACCAGCGAAGAAAACAAGGGATCAATCTTTTCCTTTAAGCTACCGCTCTTTTCTGCTTAGACTCGTTTTAAGCAATTTCTCGCCGTTTTCTGCCAGCAAAGGGAATTTTATTCAGAATTGCAGCTTTTAAGGCATCAATGGTTTGGGGTAATTGATTTTCATGATTCACAATATTTTTGTGAAACTGTGGTCTTAACGCAAGCTCATCTTTCGCCTTCCTAAGACGAGTACGAATAGAAGCCTTGGTATCTGTACCACGTTGAATCAATCTTTTTCTTAGAGTTACCATTTCAGGAGGGGGGGGGGAAATAAAAATAGTTGTGGTTTTGTTGGGATACGCCTTATGAATTTTCAAAGCATCCGGTGCAGCCAACTCCAAAATGACGTCAAGACCTGATTGAAACGCTTTCAAGACATCCTTAACGGTTGTTCCATAATACTCGTTATTGTAAAACGCCCATTGAAATAATTTTCCGTTCTGCATTTTCTGAAGAAAAGCTTGTCGTGAGATCGGTATCCGACTGGCATCTGCCTGTTCTCCAGGGCGTAACGAGCGTGTCATAACCGAAGGAATCTGAGTTATTTTTGATTGTATCTGGGGATCTAAAAGCGCTCCTTGAATTACAGTGCCCTTTCCGGCACCAGAAGGTCCAGAAACAAGAATGAAACGTCCTTTTGCTTGAGCTATTTGAGGATAATAACCAACATTAAATTGGTTGCTTCCAAATCTCGTCACCCGCATGGCGTTTTCTCCAAATTAGATTCATGTTCATTCATAATAGTTCATAAAAAAGTATTTTAAAGACCCCTTGCAGCATTTTAAAAGCTTTCACATCATTTCATCCGTTTTTTCCAAAATAAAGGGAACTAGTCCATCCTTAAATTGAAAATTTAAAGATACTTTTACCATCACTTAAGTCTTAATTGATTTTGCCGATATGGATTAAAAGTGCCTTATGGCCTAAAACCCAGTTTCCGTAAGACACTTACCAACTCAATACTTTCAATTGCCAGGATGAGATAAGCCTGACAATGAAAGCCTTAACAGGCAGAATCACCTGGATTTCACCTAAGAGGCCTGGAATGTTCTGAGGTTAATTACCCAAATGTGTGGCTCTGGAGACACCTAATGTTCCTGAAAACCCTGGTTATTGACAGATTCTGCAAAGGCCGATTCATCGGTTACTTTCAGCATCGCATTCAGGTGTTTTACCAGCATGAACTCCGGTCTCTGGCAGAACTCTTTGGATTTGCCGATGGATCATCTCGACCGGGTATCTTACTCAGCTATGAGTCCCAAAACCTTACCAATGTGCTATCTTTAGAGACTTTGGATTTACCCCCGCCGGAACGGGGTCATTTCTTTCAATCCAAAAAGTCCTTTCGACTGGCACTGTCTTTGGCATTGCCTGCTTTTGCGTTTATTATCTTAAATAGTGGTTCAGCCTATGCGTTACCTACGGGGATGCAATCGGTTTCGGGGAATATTCAGTTTAACCAGACGGGAAGCACCTTAAACGTTACCACTCAGGCAACGCGATCGATTGCCAATTACCAAAGCTTTAACATTAATCAGGGGGAAACCGTTAATTTTAATCTGCCCAGCTCTCAATCAGCGATCTTGAACCGAGTGGTTGGGGGCAATCCTTCTCAAATTCTTGGGGCCATGCATTCTAACGGACAGGTCTTTCTCAGTAATTCCAGTGGCATTATCTTTGGTCAGTCTGCTCAGGTGAATGTGGGCTCTCTTTTTGCCACCACTTTAGGGATTTCAAACAGTGACTTCCTCAATGGCAAGATGACCTTTAGCAAAGACCCCAATGTCGCCCCGGCGTCCATTATTAATGAGGGAACCATTCAAGCCCAATCCGGGGGATTCATTGCCTTTAGTGGTAGTGCCATCTCCAACAGTGGGACCATTACGGCACCATTGGGGCAGATTAACCTCACGGTGGGCGATCAGGTAACAATGACAGAGGATAACAACCTTCAGATTAGTGTGACCATTGACCAGGCACTACAGAATAAAGTAGCGGCAGTCAATGATGCCATCTCAAACTCTGGCACATTAAATGCCCAAGGAGGAACCATTCATGCAGAGGCAGAGCTGGCCAACGCGCTCTATGATCATGCGGTGAATAACACCGGAGAAATTGCTGCTCAAGGATTCCAAAGTCACAATGGGGTGATTGAGCTGACCAGCATTACAGGGAGCATTGCCAACACGGGGACCATAGATGCCAGTGGAACCCAAGCTTCACCCAATGGTGGTTTGGTTCATTTGGAAGGCGATACGGTCGTGAATACGGGTAATCTTCTGGCAACAGGAGATACCAGTGGCAAAGGAGGAACCATTGAAGTTTTAGGGAACACGGTCAGCCTGCTCGATCAAGCACAGGTCGATGTGTCAGGTGATCAAGGTGGTGGGGTCGCCTTGATTGGCGGAGATACCCACGGCGGCAATAATGTCAGAACCGCAACCATGACAACCATTGATTCAGGTGTATCACTGAAAGCGGATGCCGGTACCTATGGAGATGGTGGGAAAGTGGTTGTCTGGGCAGATAATACAACGGATTTTGGCGGCACAATTTCGGCAAAGGGTGGACTAAATGGTGGTAATGGCGGCTTTGTTGAAACATCCGGTAAGCAAACCCTGAATGTTACCGGTATGGTAGATGCCAGTGCCACCAAAGGAACTGCCGGAACCTGGCTGATGGACCCCTATAACATAACCATTGGTACGACGGATGATGGGAATGGATCGATTACAGGTAGCAATCCCACAGGAGATGCCAATATCTCACATACAACCATTGAAACCGCATTAAATGCTGGAACAAATGTTGATATTACTACGGGAGGAAATGGTTCACCCGGTTCAAGTAATGGGGATATTACGGTTTCCAGTGCAATTACACTCAATACCGCATCCAATAATAACGCTACATTGACCCTGTCGGCTTATCGAAACATTAATGTGAACGCAGCCATCACAGGGCCAACCACTGGTTCAGGCAAGCTCAGTATTATCTTGGATGCTGATAATAGTGCTAATGGAAGTGGTGTTATCAATATCGCTGCTGCAATTACGAGTAATGGTGGGAATATGACATTTTCCGGTGATGAATTTGCACTTCCAAATACTGGAAGCATTAATGCTGGTGCAGGAACAGTGACTATTACACCCACTACAGCCAAAGCGATTAGTGTCGCCGGTGCAACAGATCAAAATGACAATGCAGGCAGTGGTGGAACGATGGATGTCTCCTCAGCGGAACTGGGCCGAGTGAAGGCTACTAGCCTAACAATCGGTAGTGCAGGCATTGCTGGTGGGTTGACCGTTTCCGGCAACATCAACGTGACAGGTACAGCGGGTATAACAGCAGGCGCATAGACTTTAAATCTGGATAATGGCGGTGATATTACTTCAACCAACAATACGATAACGAAAGGTGGTAATGCCATTAATCTGGACGCGGCTGGAAATGTGACGTTTTCCGCTACCTCACAAGTTTTAACACTGGGGAATATCACAGGGAATAATGTATCGATTACAGAGGGTCAAGGGTATGTGACGTTGGGGAATATCACGGCCAATAATAGTATTACGTATACGAAATTTTACGCCAACGGTGCTTTTACCAACGATACCACCACATCCACGTTTGGAGATCTGACGGCAAGCACCGGG
>JANWIO010000024.1 GCA_025449835.1 Vampirovibrionales bacterium | reverse complement strand
GTGGTATCAATTTGAAGCAAAATCTGGGCAAATTGGCGCCTGGGTATTGGGCAGACTTTACGGTGGTTGATTTGGGTGACCTCTCCATGCAACCTCGCCGGTATTTTGGGAAAAATATCGTTTATTCCGCTATGCCGTCTGCATTACAGGCCAGTTATGTAGCAGGGCGATGTGTGATGCAAGATGGCGAGTTACTTCACATGTCCGAATTAGAAATTGTGGAACGGATTGAAGAGACCATTCGCAATTGCCAAGAGGCCATGTCAGTGGTTTAGGTTTAGCTCAGGGCGGGTTCTTTTTTAAATTGCGTAATCAAAGATTCCGCTTCTTTGGCACCCTCAAAATCACTTTGTGTCACCCCTTGAGCCACATGAGTCCAATACCGTAAGGTGATCTGTTGGTAGTGAATTTCAATATCCGGGTGATGGTTTTGCCGTTCCGCCAAGTGAGCCACTGCATTTACAAAAGAAATTCCCCGTAAAAAGCTGGAGAATGTAGCGGTACGAACAATGGCTTTTCCATCAAATGTCCACTCGGGTAATGTGTGTAACCCTTGTTGAATTTCTGTTGTGGGTAGTGTTTCCATCGTTTATAAGAGTCCTTTATGGGGTGGGGTTATACCGTTCCAAACATCCGATCACCGGCATCTCCTAAGCCTGGGACAATATAGGCTTTGTCGTTTAATCGCTCATCCACAGCACCAGTATAAATTTTAATGCCCGGATATTGAGTGGTGAGATTCTGAATCCCTTCGGGAGCAGAGATAATACAGACAAAGTAAATATTACTGAGCTGTACGCCCAGTTTACTCACAATATCCACGGCGGCAATCGCCGATCCGCCGGTCGCCAGCATGGGATCCAGTAAGAAAATGCGGGCTTGGCTGTAATCAATGGTCGAAGGGAGTTTGTTGTAATAGGTAATGGGTCTTAAGGTCTCTTCATCTCGATAAAGTCCGACGTGATAAACGCTGGCTGAGGGAATCAGGTCCATGGCAACATCACTCATCATCAGACCTGCTCGAAGGATCGGGGTAATAATAATGGGGGTCTCAGACGATAAGATACGAGTTTCAGCTTTCGAAACGGGGGTCTCAATATAGGCTTTGCATAAAGGCAAATCCCGTGTGGCTTCCTGTAAAATAAACATCGAAACCCGACGGACAGTGTTTCTAAAGCGTTCATGAGAGGTGTTGGCATCTCTCAAAATAGAGATATTGTGTTGCAGCAGTGGATGATCACACACCGTTACAGGTAGGTGGGTGCTTTGCAGGGCCATAAAATTGCTCCTTTAAATCAATCATTCAAAATCAGAGGGTTAGCAATATGCTAGCAAAAAAATAGCTTGAGATGTGTTTAATCAATAGCGTAATGAATTGGTAGGATAAAAATATATGTCTATTCCGCCACCCCATACAATTGCACCGGCCGCCTTTGGTGTTTATGTTGGCGTGGCAAATTCTCCAATGACACCCCCGCTACCCTATCATCAGCCGGTTTGGAATACCCATACGGCCCCCATTCATGCAAAAGACCCAGAGATTCTGGCGGCGCTGCACATTTTGGAACAAACCCAAAATAGGCCTGAAGATGAAGACTATTTAAGGCAGTTGGGGATTAATTTGATTTTTCATAATGGCAGACAGGCCCTTGATTTAATGCGACGGATGAATGTTCAGATTGAGTTTGGCGATACAGGGGATCCAAAAGCCCACGCCGTTTGGATTAAGGATGAAAATAAAATGGTGGTGAATGCTCGTTATAAAGGGAACATGAGTTCACCGGTTCTCTATGCCATTGCAGAGTCCATTTATCATGAAGCAGGCCATGCTGCCTGGCTTGGGGATGATTTTTCTTCTATTCAGGAAGAATTGGATTGCCTGGCCTTAAACGTTTTGGCTTACAGGGCGCATGCTGCCGTAGATCCCAATTATACCCGATCAATCAGTGCAGGGCCTTATAAACAGCTTTTTGATAATGGCGTTGCCTTGTATGCCCGGCTGTTTTTTGATCCGGATCCTTATAAACGCCGTTTAGTCAATCGGGTTATTGAAAAATATGGCATGCTGCCACCACAATCTCCTGATCATCCCATTCCTCACCTAAACAGCAGTAAAACCCTCGCAGAACGCATTTTACACGAGCTTCATCGTAGAAATGTGCAAGCGTTCGCTTAGTATTTCAGCAAGAAATTTTAAACAATACCTTCTTTAATGGCTTTTACTGCGGCTTGAACCCGGTCATTCACAGAAAGTTTTTGTAAAATATTGCAGACATGAGCTTTAGCTGTATGAACACTAATACTCAGTTGTTTTGCAATTTCAGAATTGCTTTGACCTTCAACCAGGTGTTTTAAAACTTCTAATTCTCGTTCGGTAAGTTGTGAAGCCTCAGGCGACATTTTTGTACTTTTTTCAGCGTAAGCGGAGGGAGGAACCGTTTTTTGAAAGATTTTCAAGGCAATGTTGGCGATGATCGGATCTAACCAAGCAGCCCCTTCATAAACAATTCGAATGGTTTCAATTAAATTGACCGGCGTATTATCCTTTAAACAATAGGCATTTGCCCCTGCACCCAAAGCGGCAATAACTTCTTCTTCACGCTCGTGAGATGTGTAGACAATCACTTTAATGTTGTCATCAAAAGCTTTAATTGCCTGAGTTGCTTCAACGCCATTGATACCCGGTAATCCCAGATCCATTAAAACGACGTCAGGCTTTAATGTTTTCACCATGCTTAAGCCTTTTTCGCCCGTTTCAGCTTCTCCAACTACCTCAATACCTTTATCTTCTTTGAGGACAGAGATTAATCCCATCCGTGTCAGCTTGTAATCTTCCACGATGAGGACACGGATTGTTTTTGTTTGAACTGGGTCTAATTGTTGCAACATCCAAAAAGCTCTCCTGTTTACCAAATGTTTTTTATTTCAGAGAAAACGCTTAGTGTTCAATATAGGGGAGGGGAAAAACAATATTTAACGGTCTTGAGACTTCTTGGCCCGGCCAGGATGTATATCCCAAAGCGCTAAAAATTGATCGGGGTTTCTATTTGTCGTTATTATAACGTGGAACATTTTCGTCTTCAAAGAATTATTCATAAATTCGTGAAGAAAATGATAAGAATGCCACTATGAACAAAAAAACAAACTTAACAGAGGATTACAAAACGGGTGATCTAGAGTATCTAGGTTTTGCTGATACAAAGGTGATTTTGCTAAGGGTATCTCTATCTTTTTCGTTGCCAGTGGTAAGTTAATAGACAACAGCGCTTTTTATCGGGCTTCAATCCTTTTAAAATCAACGAGATTGAATTTTTGCAGGAGAGCACTGGCGAGAAAAATAAACTTTATTCTCAGGCCAGATTGATCCATAATTTCGCTTTAATTCCGCAAGTACTCCATGGATGGCTTAAATTCTTTTTGAAAGCTTTTTATGCATGCTTTACCCAATTGAGCCTCATTCAAAGTCCGTTTTCCCCGAATTGGGATAAAATGAAAGAAGGGATTTATGATGCAGACAACCATGTTTAAATGCAACGCATGTGGTTCAACGGAATTTAAACTGATGTTACAACCTTCTTTCCAGGGAAAGGTTGATATTTACAATAATGAAAACAGTGATGTGGTTGTCAAAGTGAATGACAAAGAATTTGTTGCCGACTTAATGTTTATGAATCAGTTTGCCGTTTGTGCAGATTGTGAAGCGATTAAATCCTGGTCCTATTTCTTCCCGAAAGAGAATGAGCCCGCTTCCTGATTAAGATAGCCTGACTTAATACTCTCAATCCTATTGGAAGTCTAAGCCAATATCCACAGCAGAGGCACCCAGGGTGATTTTGCTTGTTGAAATAATATTAACGCCAGTCCGAGCAATTTCAAGCACATTGCTTAATGTGACACCACCACTGGCCTCGGTAATGGCTTTGCCTGTACACAATTTAACCGCTTCCTGAAGGGTTGGAAGATCCATGTTGTCTAATAATACCAAGTCAACCCCAGCCTCTAAGGACTCTTTTACCTGATCAAGGGTGTCACATTCCACTTCAATGCGGGTGGTGTGGCCTGCGGACTGCCGAATTTTGTTCACAGCCGATTGAATATTTTGATGGGCTCGAATGTGATTATCTTTTAACAAGACAGCATGAGACAAGGATTTCCTGTGGGGGGATCCTCCGCCATGGAGAACTGCTTGGATTTCAAGATCCCGAAGACCAGGGACCGTCTTTCGGGTATGGGTAATTTGGGCACCAGTTCCTGAAACGGCCCCAACAAATTGGTAAGTTAATGTGGCAATTCCGGAAAGATGTTGTAAAAAATTTAATGCGAGGCGCTCTCCTTTTAAAATAGACTTTACCGAGCCGTTTAAGCGAAGTAAAGGTGTTCCTGCCACCACAGCATCTCCATTTTGTACCAGTACTTCACATTGAACATCTGCGTCAACCTGATGAAAAATCTCCTGGGCCACTTGAATCCCTGAAACAATAGCGGGTTGCCGCATCACAATACCGGCAGAAGCAATTGTCTCTGCTGAAAATAGGGAATCAGAAGTGATATCGCCAAAGGCCAAATCTTCCAGGAGAGAGAGTCGGATTAATTTACTGGTTAAGGGTGAAAACATTATGCTTTAACTTCCTCTTTAACGGTCATTTGTTGCGTCTGGTGTTTTGCAACGTCAAGCTTTTCTGGAAAATCGCTGCGATATTGTGCACCACGACTTTCTTCTCGCTGCAATGCCCCTTGGCAGATTAATCGGCTGGTAATGAGCATCTTTTGAAACTCAACGCCATCGGGAATAAATTGCAAAAAGCCTTTACGGGTTGCTTCGGCCTCAAGTCTCTCAATTTTTTCCAGGGCATGCTGGAGCCCCTCGGCATTACGGATAATGCCAGCATCTTGCCACATTAACGCTCTAAGCTGGTCAATCATGGTGTCCAGTTCATCGGATTGAGAGCAATGCAGTTTGTTTTGATAGCGAGATGGGAAAATACTCATTACATCCACTGGCAGTACTTCAGAGAAAATCTCAATATGCGCTGCAACCCGGCGGGCTAAAACAACACACTCCAGTAAAGAATTGCTGGCCAGACGATTTGCCCCATGAATACCGCTGCTGATAACTTCTCCCACGGCACACAAGTTCTCAATACTGGTTTGTCCATAGGTATTTACTTGTACACCCCCCATTCCATAATGGGCTGCTGGCGCAACGGGAATCCAATCTTTGCGAATATCAATGTTGTACTCTAAACAGTGTTGTAAGATATTGGGAAATCGGGTTTCAATCTTATCCTGGGGTAAGTGGGTAATATCTAAAAACACGTGAGGCTGGTTACTTTTTTGAAGTTGCGACCAGATAGCCCGGGTTACAATGTCTCTTGGAGCCAACTCTCCCTGTGGATGATATGCTTTTGCAAACTCAAAGCCATCGTGATCTCTTAAAATCCCACCTTCTCCGCGTAAAGCTTCTGAAATAAGGAATCTTACAGAACCTTCAGCCCAAAAAGCGGTGGGATGAAATTGAACAAACTCCATGTCTTGAATCTTTGCACCAGCTGTGTAGGCCAATGCCATCCCATCTCCCGTTGCAATGGCGGGGTTTGTTGTTTGAGAATAGAGTCGGCCAATTCCCCCCGTGGATAAAATAGTATGTTGTCCCAATAAAAGTAATTGTTGTGGATGCTCAGCGTCTTGATAAAGTACTGTATCAACGCCATAACAACGATTTTTATGGACAAGAAGATTCAGGGCAACACACTCTTCAAGCACTTCAATATTGGGATCTGTTTGGGTTCGATAAATCAAGGTATCTTGAATGGACCGCCCCGTAGCATCCCCACCGGCATGCAAAATGCGTTGTGTTGAATGAGCAGCCTCTTTGGTAAAGGCTAACTTTCCGTTCACCCGATCAAAAGGGACACCCAGCTTGATTAAATCATCAATGGCAAAATGGCCTTCGCTTAAAATAGACCGACATACAAATTCTTCAGAGAGCCCTGCACCGGCATTTAAGGTGTCTTGAATGTGAAGTTCAATAGAGTCTTGATTATTTTCAGGTACAACGGCTGCAATACCACCTTGAGCCATCCGAGAACTGTTCTCGGTCAACTTAGTTTTTGTCACAACCAGTGATGAAATCCCTGCATCAGAAAGCTTTAATGCTGTCAGTAGCCCAGCAATGCCACTACCAATAATAATAACGGGGGCTTTTTTGATTTCCACAACAAACCTGTCTTTGAGATTCAAAGTATCGATTTCGCCCACAATTATCGCGTGAAGGAATCGGAGAATAAAGTCGGATTTTGAATATTCTTTGAAAGAAGGCTCGGTGTCATAAAAATGATTAAAAACGATGAGTTCAATTGTCCCAATCTCATTTACAATAAGTCGGATTGAAGAATAAACCAAAGGGCCCGGACATAAAATCTGATGGATGCCTCTGTTAATATTATTCAAAGCATTACCGTCATTCTGTTAGTTGCCGGTATTATTGGCACTTTGTTAAATGCCATTCGCCTTCCAGCGGTTTTGGCGTTTATTATAACCGGTATGCTTATTGGTCCTGGAGGATTGAAAATTGTCTCCAGTACCGAGAGTATTGCTACCATTGCGCAGTTGGGGATTATCTTTTTGTTATTTGTGCTCGGTGTTGAATTGACACTGCCCAAGCTTAAGGAGATTCGAACCCATTCTGTTTGGGTGGGGATTATTCAGCTTTGCTTGGGAATCATTGTCTTTTCGGCAACATTGATAGGTATTGGTATCCAGTTAAAAACGGCCTTGTTCCTGGCAGGTGCGTTGTCCCTTTCAAGTACCACCATTGTATTAACCATGTTGGAGAAAGAACGGGAGCTTGAAACCGTTCATGGCCGGATTATGATGGGTGTTTTAATTGTACAGGATCTGGCGCTGGTGCCATTAATGACCTTTATGCCGCTTTTAACGGGAGGTACCCTTGAAGACGGTATTCTAAAAACCTTTTTATGGGTCCTCCTCAAAAGTAGCTTGTTTTTAGGGGCGGTTATTTGGGTGAGCTGGAAATTTGCGCCCCGTGTAATCGAAAAGATAGCGGCATCCAGTACCAAAGAAATTTTTGTAATTTTTATTGTGGCTTTTGGCTTACTAATTGCCTTGCTCGCCCAAAAAGTTGGACTATCCTATGCTGTGGGTGCTTTTATTGCAGGATTTGCACTCAGCCGCAGTATTACCAGTCGCCAAATTATTGCCAATAGTCTCCCCTTTCGAGATATTTTTGCCACCGTGTTTTTTGTATCGGTGGGGATGTTGATGAATATTCCTTTTTTGTTCACGCACCTGCCGATTATTCTCCTGGTAACCGTGTTGATTTTTTGTATCAAAGTGCTGACCATTGGCGTTTCGGTTTATTTGTTAAAGTTTCCATTGAAAACCATCATTTGGACTGGATTTTCTCTATTTCAGGTCGGTGAGTTTTCGTTTATTCTCTTAGAAACAGGACTGCACATCGGTACAATCAACGCTGCCGTTTTAAACACAGTCACCAGCGCCATCGTTCTGACCATGCTTTTAACACCCCTGGTCATGCAGGCTATTCCAAGGTTTATTGGCTGGATCGAGCAACAGGAGTTTTTACAAAAACGGATTGAACAGATTATTACGAAAGAATATCCTGCTGTTTCTCAAGATTGGGTTGTGATTGCTGGATATGGTCCCATCGCCATGAATCTGGCGCAAGTGCTTACAGCCCATGGCATTGGGTTTAAAGTGATTGAAATGAATCTTGCCACGGTAAAAAAACTGAAAAAAGAAGGAACTCAATGTATTTTTGGAGATGCATCCAATCCAGAGGTATTAAGTCATGCTGGGATTCAAGAAGCTAAAGTGTTTGCTGTCACAATACCGGATATTCGCTCTTCAGAGATGGCCATTCAGAGTGCCAAAAACTTAAATCCCAATATTTACTGCATAGTTCGGTCACGATATCAGCATGGTATTCAGGCTTTGTTTCATTGTGGCGTTGATGAAGTTGTGTACGAAGAGTTTGAAACCAGTATGAGCTTTATCTACTCAATTTTAGATTTGCTCGGCGATGATATTACGGACAAAGAGAGTTATCTGCTGCTGTTACGGGAAAACCGAAAAGCGCTTCTTCGGACAGGAAAACCCAGGGATGACCAAGCCCGCTATGGTCGGTTTAGCGTTTTTAAAGAAACAAAAATAGAATGGATTTCTCTTCCTGAAGGCAGTTCATTAATTGGTAAAAGTCTTTCGGAAGCTGCGATTCGTCAAAAGACCGGGGTGAATGTCCTGTCAATTATTGAGCCCGACGGTATAACACAATCCAACCCGGAACCGGGCGCTATCTTAAAGCCTCACCAAATGTTGGTGGTGATGGGAAATCTAGAACAGTTGAATCACCTGGAAGCAATGTTATGTTAAGGTCGTATCCAATAAAGGATCGATGCGGGGGAGGAATAGGCCCTGCGCAACCAATTTAGATAGAAAAGACAACAAACCCTTCCGGTAGATCAGTCTTCTTTACGATAAAAGCCAAATGCAGCGGGTTTATATTTTGTGAGCTCTCCGCGTAAATAATCCCTATTTTCCTGGACCCGTTTCAATTCTTCGCGCAAACTGTCGTTTTCGCTCTTGCTGCGAATCAGTTCGACAACCACTTCATCTAATCCACACAGTTTGTCATCTAAGAGTTGGGAAAGATCCCTTAGAATTTCTTCTTTCACATTGCTCACAGAATCCACAATCACGGAAAGATCCGCTCGTGTCATGGTGCTGGAACGCTGGGGCACAGAATTATAGGCTGACTTTGAGGCTGCAAGTGACTTAGCGTCAGGTGTACTGGGAGCGATTTGATTCTGACCTGCACGGCTGGCATCCGACTCTAAAACCCGTCGTAGCGTGTCAATATCCTTTTGGCCAAAAAACAGATGACCCGTTCGTTCATTTCGATGTGGCTGAATATTGACACGATTACAGATTGCCAATACTTTGGGTTCATCGGCCTTTAAAAGTTCGCACACATAGCTTATGGTATATGGAAATGTTTCAGTAGAAAGTGAATTCATGAGAGCCCCATCCTCTATCTTGCCAGACTTCAAACTCCCATCATCTTAGCACATCTGGGGGAGACCACCAATAAACATCTTCCCATCCAGTAGAAGTGATGCAACTCCATTATAAATTATCTCTTGTAAAAAGGCGCTTCTTTACGGCCCCCAAAATGTTTTGTTTTCCTTCATATTTGTGAAATAGACACTGACAAAGGTTCCTCGGTTAAAATGTCCCTTGCCTGGTTGGGGTAAAAACCCTCTATTGAAGGGAAGAAGTTTCTCAATTGCGTGTGCTATAATCGACGTGGTCGTCATGATACGTCATAATACCGTTATGGTTTCAATATAAAGTATAGGACTGGATTACATTAACCATGAAGAAACATCAAACCACAGGCGTCTGGATTTTAGTTCTGATTTTATTCCTGGTTGTCTTTGCTTCAAGCTTAATTTTTAAAGATCAGGGGCAATTACCAAAGGATTTAAACCAAACCCAGTTTATTTCAATGGTCAAAGACAAACAAATCGCCTCGGCGTCCATTCAAGATCGAGATATTATGGCGGTTGGCCAGGATAAAAAACAATATAAAATAACCTTGCCCTCCAATGATATTTCGGCAGATCGTTTGGCTCGGTTGATGGAAGACAATAATGTTCAGGTGAGTGAACTCCGTCCTGAAAGTTCGGGTAAATGGCTGGGGCTTCTCACAACAGCCGTTCCGTTAATTTTAATTGCGCTTGTTGTCATTTTTATGATTCGCAGTGTACAAAGTGGCGGCTCACAAGCCATGTCTTTTGGGAAGAGCCGTGCCAAGATGATGCCTGAAAATAAGGTTAAAATTACCTTTAAGGATGTGGCTGGGATTAATGAAGCCAAGCAAGAGCTGGAGGAAATTGTTGATTTTCTCAAAAACTCAGAGCGTTATCAGAAGCTTGGCGCCAGGATTCCCAAAGGGGTGCTGTTAGTTGGGGCTCCCGGTACTGGTAAAACCCTTTTGGCAAAAGCTGTTGCCGGAGAAGCAGGCGTTGCGTTCTTCAGTATTAGTGGTTCAGACTTTGTTGAAATGTTTGTTGGTGTCGGTGCAAGCCGAGTTCGAGATTTATTTGAACAGGCCAAAAAACATTCTCCCTGCATTATCTTTGTCGATGAAATTGATGCAGTGGGTCGGCAACGGGGAGCAGGCCTTGGTGGCGGCCACGATGAGCGTGAGCAAACATTAAACCAATTACTGGTTGAAATGGATGGCTTTGATTCCACCAGCGGCATCATCATGATTGCGGCCACGAACCGCCCTGATATTTTGGACAATGCTCTTTTGCGTCCAGGCCGATTTGACCGCCAGGTGATTCTGGACCGTCCAGATTTCACGGGTCGTGAAGAGATTTTAAAAGTCCATGCTAAAGGGAAGCCCCTCGCTGATGATGTGAATTTAAAACGTCTTGCCAAAAGCACACCAGGGTTTACCGGTGCGGATTTGGAAAACCTGTTAAATGAAGGCGCTCTTTTGGCTGCCAGAGATAACAAAGAAAAAATTGAAATGCGTTATCTTGATTTGGCCATTGATAAGGTCATTGCAGGACCTGAAAAGCGTTCAAAAATCATTAAAGAAAAAGAGAAAGAAATCATTGCCTACCATGAAGTGGGACATACCCTGATGGGGATTTTCGTTCCCAGTCAGAATAAATTTCGCAAAGTGAGTATCATTCCACGGGGGATGGCTTTAGGGATGGCCTGGAATATGCCTGAAGATGATAATCATTTGGTCACCAAAGATGAGCTTTTAGCGAATATTGCCAGTATGATGGGTGGACGGGTGGCAGAAGAAGTGATTTTTGGACAAATCACAACGGGTGCTGCCAATGATATTGAGAAAGCTACGGATTTGGCCAGACGATTTGTGACCATTTATGGCATGAGCGATACGTTAGGGCCCATTAAGTTTGGCAAAAACAACGAGCATGTGTTCCTTGGCCGAGATTTTGGAACGGATCGCGATTATAGTGAAGAAATCGCCTCGGCCATTGATAAAGAGATTAAAAACATCATTGAAACCCAATATGAATTGGCCAAGAAGATGTTGGGTGAAAACCGAGACATGATGGATTCCATTGTGAAGGTGCTTTTGGAAAAAGAAACCATTGATGACAAGGAAGTGGCCCAAATTATGGATCAGGTGTTGGAAGAACGTGGGGAAACCCCAAAATACGCAACAAGTCTCACCTCAGATGACACCGATGATGACGAAGACATTGCTGAAGAACTGTCTGGTGCCGTCGTAACCCAACCTGAAGTCGAAGACGAGTCCAAAACAGAAGAAACAGAGTCTGTCACATCCAGCTCGGCCAAAAGCTAACGCTTCTTTCTCACTACAAATCTTTTCGAGCCCCAGGGAAGTCTACTTGCCCCGTAAGCTTAAAGGTAAGCCAATGTTGAAACCATGGGGTTAACCAGGCAATGCAGACAGTACTAATAAGGTAACTGGACAACATCGCCAAGGATTTGCACCGGGATGTTTGGGCAAGGCATTTGTTTAATCTGTGTTGAAAGGTGCCATTGGATTGATTTTGGAGTAATTTCCGCATGATGCCACCTTCTTTATTCAAAAATTGTAATTTTAAATCTTGAATATCCAGCCGCTTTCTGGGATCAAGCATAAAGTGAGGCTGGTTACTGGCAGGAATGGCGTTTAACAACTTTCCAAAAGGGCCTTTTGGCATTTTTGGTTGAATTGCAAGAATGGGAATGTTTCCTTGGTGCTTGGCAAGCTCTAAAATCGGATGATGATCAAAAACACCGGTTTTGGGGTTTAAGGCATGAGCAATCGTTTGGAAAGCCTGCTGAGGGGCCAAATGTCCCAGGAATTTTGCCTGAGAAATCCACTGCTTTGGATGAATCGGATATTTCTTAAGCCATGAGATGGCATTATACGTAAGATTAGTAACCGTTTGATATTGTTTATCACAATATCGTCTTAAATGGCCTTTAATATAATTCCCTAAGAAATACAGAAACACGACAATAGAAGATTCTCGAATCCCTGTTTCTAAGAAATCCAGCCAGTTTCTTGCTTTATAAAGCCGTCCGCCGCTGATGCCTGCATCAATGGCGACATTGCCGTAAAAATCATTGTTGATAATGCTGGCAATTTTTTCGAATGTATGCGGATTTCCGCCAAATCTCAGTGGGTGTTGTCTTGGGGAGCCTGTATCAAACGGAGCAACGTTGTATTCTTTCTGTTGTTCCTGTGCAATTTTTGCCTTTGTAACGGCCTGGTTGGTTGTGGGAATCACCCAGCCAATAATCCCCACTGGAACAAGTGTACCCACGATAAATCGTGCAAAATTGGCTTTTAAATAAGCATTTTTACGAGCCATGATCCATCTGGGGATTTTCTGATGGTGCTTTTTCAAGAATAAAAGAATATCAACTTCGGGATCTAACCCGACATGCCGCATTAGCGGATCGATGAGCCACTTGTTGAGGGCTTTTCTGCCGCCAATCCATACCGCTGTTGTGGCATATTCTTCGATCATCCGCTCTCGGCCCGCATGGTTTGCCCCTTGACCACCCCGATGATATTCCATGGCGCTTCGGCCGGTGTTGTCGATTAAGTCTTTCACCAGAAGCGGCCACAATGAGGACTCGTCATCGAGTGCCGTTAAAACTTTATAGAAAGAAACTGGTGATGTTTTGATCATGGAGAGTGTGTCCTTGTGGATCTGGAATTGACATAAAAAAATGCCCCGATGAGAAACTCACCGGGGCAGAGGGGTATTTAAAACGATGGTTGTTTACCCCATGCCTCGGCGTGGGGTACGGCGGCTTGATAAATGGTTTGTGGAAAAGAGGGGCATAAAATGGTCCTTATCATAATAAAAACCGCGGGACTTGTATAAGAGGGGGACTTCCGCGGTGTTTAGGTTGTTTTAAAATTTATGAAACTTGATTCCGTAGATTCCCTATCTGAAGAAGCTACGGCGGTTACGCAATACTTTGATTGTTGGCATGTGTGTTTTCATCATAAATCTCATTATTGCAAAGTTTTGCATATTGTCAAGTGTACACTATTTATTTTGAGAGGATATAACTTTGGTCAATGATTTGGAAAGTTTCTGATCCAGTGCCTGTTTTACGTCCTTGAAAACCGATTCCCAGTCGCCATGTGCGGTTTGTCTGAATAATGTTGCGGAAGAATACCAAGGACTATCCTTTCTCTCAAGAAGCCAGCGCCAATCCGGTGCAAGCGGTAATAGCACCCATACGGGCTTCCCAAGAAGTCCGGCTAAGTGGGCCACGGATGTGTCGATTGAAATCACCAAATCCAAATTTTGGATCAAGGCCGCTGAATCCGCAAAATCTTTGATTTCATTTTCATAATTCACAAAATGAAGGTCCTTTGGAACCGTTTCAGGATCAAGTGGCGTTGGGCTAACTTGAAGATTATAGAATGTAAGACTTGGGAGCGTGGCCAAACACTTAAAATGAGCCAAATCACAAGAACGATAATGGCTTGTGGGGTGTCCTGACCAGCTTGCCCAAGCAATCCCGACTTTGAAATTTTTATCTGCGGCGGTTTTCTTACGCCATTTTTGAAGGAGTGCTTTGGGTAATTTGATGGGATTGCCAATCGGCGGAATCGTGTCTAATGTCGTTTTAAAGATTCTGGGAAGGCTCATCATCAGACTATACACATTAAAATTGATGTCTCCTATGGTCTGTAAAACCGTATCTTCCAGTAGTGTGTCGATCCCCTGGCAATACTCCAGGAGACGCTTTAGCTGCGGCCGATACGTCATGAGAACTTTTCCGCCTTGTTGTTGGATGAGGGGAAGATATCGAAGGCATTGGAGCACATCACCATAGCCTTGCTCTGCCACAATCAAAATGCGTTTCCCATTGAGTTTCTCCCCCTGCCAGTGGGGCTTGGGATAATGTCGATACTGTGACCCTTTTAAAACCTTTCCTCGCCATTCAAATTCGGCCCAACCCGTTTCATAATTGCCAATGAGTAAATTACTCAAAGCCAAGTTCATATGGGCTCCGGCGGCGTCGGGCTTCAGTTGGATTGCGTGATGGTAATACTCGATGGCTTGCGGCATCTTTCCCTCTAACTGAAACATAAATCCGCGGTTATTAATGGCTTCTGCGTAATGAGGATTTAATTCAATGGCGCGACTATAACACAATGTTGCTTGCTTAAAATCTTCTTGTGCCTGATAGATAGCTCCCAGGTTATTTTGAGCTTCCCAAAAATCGGGCTTCAGTTGTAACGCTTTTTCAAAACAGGGTTTGGCGGCATCCAGCTTGCCTTGGGTTTGGAATGCGAGCCCCATATTATTATAGGCTGGTGGAAAGTCTGGCTTTTCTTGAAGCACATGTTGGTATATTTCAATGGCTGCGTCAAACTGTTCTAAGCCTTGGAGAGCGTTGCCCAGATTATATTGCACTTCAATAAAGTTTGGTCTCAGCCGCAACGCTTGTTCATAATAGTACAGCGCTTCTTTGAACTGGCATTTTGCGTTGCAGATGTTTCCCAGATTGTTGTAGGCCTCAACAAAATTGGGCTCATGTTGAATGGCAGACGCATATAATTGGGCTGCTTCATCCAGCCTGCCTAAAGATTGAAGCGCTAGCCCCAAATTATTTTCAGCTTGGGCAAAGTCTGGCTTTCGAGACAACGCCTGCTGATACCAAGGGATACTTTCCGCGTAATGCCCTTGTTCCCTGTAAGCAT
>JANWIO010000023.1 GCA_025449835.1 Vampirovibrionales bacterium | reverse complement strand
ATTCTCGTTGAATCAAAAAGTTTACGTATTGAGAGAGATCACTTGAGATACCGTCCAATTCATGAAGGAGCTCTTCAAGATCTTTTTGGTGGTCCACATTTTCCTGTAACACGCTTCTTTCCCCTCTGTTTTGATGCTCTACTCCTAAACCTATCGACCAGTTTTCAAAAAAGTTAAATAAATTTTAGATCACCCAACCGTTATTTTCTCTGTAAAATGTAAAATATACAACCCTTGAGATATTTCTTAGAAAGATCTTATCATACTAGAAGTCCAAGAGGCAGAATAGAGTCTTATGTCTACCATCCAGATAACAACCTCACGTTTTGGCACCATTAATGTTGACGGAAAAAACATTATCGAATTTGTCTCGCCCATCATCGGATTCGAAGGTCTCACTCGATATACGCTTCTCGATCATGCGGATAATTCACCATTTAAGTGGCTTCAGTCGCTCGATGAGCCCTCCCTGGCATTTGTGGTCACCAATCCTAAATTCTTTGCCATTCCTTACGAATTTATGCTTCCGGAGGATACTGTCCACCGTTTGGGTATTAAACAAGTAGAAGATGTCTTGGTGTTTACAATTGTTAACATCCCCAATGAGAATCCTGGGTTAATGACGGCTAACCTATTAGCACCGATTGTTGTTAATCAAGCCAATCTTCATGCCATGCAGGTTGTTTTGCAGGATACACAATATACCACTCGGACGAGATTATTGCCGGATACTGCCAAAGGCCAAGAGAGTTCGGAATCTGCTTCTGCTCAAAAAGGAAAGGGTTAATCATGCTTGTATTAACCCGTAAAACGGGCCAAAAACTGATTATTGCGGATAAAATTGAGGTTACTATCCTTGAAACACGGGGTGATTCCGTCAAAATTGGTATTCAAGCCCCCCGCAACGTCTCAATTTATCGAGAAGAAATCTACGAAGAGATTAAAAAGGCTAATCAACAGTCCACAGAAACCCCCTCAACACTCAATTTAGAAGGGGTTTTGAATTTGTTGGAAAAGCCACATCCTGAACAACCTCATTAATATCATTGTCCAGGGAAGCGCCTCAGATGCAAGAGACCCTAAAAGCTGTTCAAACGGCATTATTCCTTGAGAACAACCCCACAATGGCATTAGAACTTGCGGCGCCCTTATTGGCAGAGCGATCAAAGCTTTCTTTTTCAGAAGAACGAACATTAGTTGAGATAGCAGGGCTATCGGAGGAGTTTTTACAGCATTATGACGAAGCCTCCCGGTATTTTATTTCGATTAGTGATTATTACCAGTCGGGATACTGCCAAATGCTTAAAGGGAGCCTGCATAGTGCACTGGAATTCTGGAAGCCATTGGTGATGATGCGTCAAAATCATTGGTGTATCACGCTGTATGGTCTTATTACGAACCAAGTCCGCTCGCTTCCCACTTTTTTACAAATTCGGAATCACCTAGAAGCCGATATCTTTCATCTGATTCATGCGAATCAAATGGGGATGGTGAACAACATGCTTCAGCATGTGGATTTTTTGGCCCATACCAATTTGGAAGCATACAAATTTGTTGGACGAGCCCTGTTGCATGCTGGGCAACTGGACCGCTGTGTGGAGTACCTGCTTCGCGGGCAGAAGACCTTGCCCAATGATCCAGAGGTTTATTTTCATTTAGGGCAGTATTATTTCTTGGTGAGGCAGTTTGAAGAGGCTTCTTTGTTGTTGAATCAATGTCTACTCATTACAGCCTCATATACTCCCGCCAGAGACTTGCTGGATAAGATTCATGCTGAGAGTGAAAGCGCTTAAGTCCTGGAAAAAACTTCTGTTGTAATATCTTGGGTAATGGGGTTGAAAAAGGCAGAAGCACCTACCATAGCCGCGTTATCGGTACAATATTTGAGTGCTGGAACATAAAACATCCAGCCAGCCCGGCCTAACAACGCTTGCTGAAACTTACGCCGGACGGCACTATTGGCTGCAACACCGCCAGCAACGGCAATGGTTTGAATATGGTGGGATTCAGCAGCCAGTAATGTTTTTTGAATCAGTACATCTGTTGCGGCTTCTTGAAATGCCGCCGCAATGTTCTGTTGGATTTCTTCGGAGGGTGTGTTGTCCGCACATTCTTTTTGAAAAAGCCTTAAAACGGCTGTTTTTAAACCACTATAACTAAAATCAAAGGGGTGTTCTGTTTTGGCATGCGGCAATGTATAGGCATTGGCATTACCGGATTGGGCCAACTGATCGAGGAGTGGCCCACCAGGGTAGGGGAGCCCTAAAACCCGGGCGACTTTGTCGTAGGCTTCCCCAATGGCATCATCTAAGGTTTCTCCAAGAAGGGTAATTTGGTTGTAGTTGGCCACATGAAGAATTTGGGTATGACCACCGCTAATCAACAAGCAAATAAAGGGGGGCTCTAAGTTAGATTCTAAGTAGTTTGATGCAATGTGTGCATAAAGATGATTGACGCCTAAAAAAGGCTTTTGGGTAATAAAGCTCAGGGTTTTTGCTGTGTTTGCTCCTACCAATAATGCACCAATAAGCCCGGGGCCCAATGTTGCGGCAATGGCATCAATTTGATCAAGTGTGCAGTTGCCTTGGGCCAAAGCTTCTTCGATTATAAAGTTAATGGTTTCCAGATGTTGTCGAGCGGCCATTTCCGGAATAACGCCACCATATTTTGCATGAAAGTCTGCCTGGGAACGAATGACATTGGCATGAACATGCCGGCCATCTTCAATAATGGCGGCAGCCGTTTCATCGCAGCTGGTTTCCAAGGCTAAAATCTTCATCACGTTCCTCAAAAGGGCATTTATAGACGTATTTGAGATGACCACATTGTGTCACAGTCTGTCTTCATTTTCATACGGTTTTTGAAATGACCAAAAGTGGTGATAAAAACTTTTGATATTAAAGCTTTTGAGACGAACGATTGCGAAACAGCTGCCATAAAAAGCCAGGCTTCAAGAGATGCATGATGTTAGAACGGCCAAAGGCTTGAAGGAGTCCCTTGGAAAAAGCCAGGTCTCTAGGTGTGTAATTAAAATGCCATGGGGATTTTCGAAAGAACGGAAGGCCATAAAGCCAATTAACGGTGATGGTTTGAGAATGCGTTGTTTCTAAAAGCCCGGTTGGTCCATGGCTGACGCCAGGACCACTATTTTTCCAGCCATGCCACGGAATGCTGGGTAAGGCATAGTTTGTGAGGCCAACATCATTGATGGTAACTAAACCGGCTTCCAATTGTTTTGCAACTTGCTCAGCTTTTGAAGAGGGACCAAATACTGAAGCCGTTAGACCAAACCGCTGATCATTCGCCAACTCAATGGCCTCTTCCACTGATTGATATGAAACGACAGGGAGTACGGGGCCAAATACTTCTTCTTGCATCAATCGGCATTGCTTTGGAACATTCGTGACTAAAGTGGGCGGGTAAAACCATCCTGCTTGAGGTAATGGATATCCCCCTATTTCAATCTGTGCCCCAAGATCCACCGCATCTTGAACTTGCTCACTGAGGATGTGCAAATGGCGTTGGCTAATGAGAGGACCAATGTGATTCAAACTGTTTTGGGGATCACCCTGTTGGAGGTGTTGAATTTTTTGTTTGAGCGCCTGTACCAAAGCCTCATGATACTTTTGGGGAACAAATAATCGTTTGACGGCAGCGCAAGCTTGTCCGGCATTGGTATAGCGACCCCAGAGGGCGTAGCTGGCCACGGTGTCAATATCAGCGCCTTCCAGCACAATCATGGGGTCACTCCCCCCCAGCTCTAGGCTCACCGATTTCCCACGCTTTTGGAGGGCCTCTCGGATTTCAAATCCCGTTTGGGTGCTTCCTGTAAAAATCACATGATCGATATCGGCTTGAATCAGTGCTTTGCCCGTTTCACTTTCCCCTTGCGCAACCTGAAAAACCCCCGTGGGCAAATCCAGATTTTGGAGTGCTGTCTGAATAACATGGCCAATGGCTTCACCGACTCCAGGCGTTAACTCGCTGGGCTTTAAAATAACGGTATTACCGGCCATGAGTGAAGCTGAAATGCCACTGATGGGAATGGCCAAAGGGTAATTCCACGGCGAAATAATTCCAACAACCCCTTTGGGAACCCGCTTTGCATAATGAATCCGCCCCAGAAAAAGGGATCTGTCAAAAGGGAAACGTTTTTCTTTTAAAAGTGCTGGCCCTACTTTGGCGTAATAATACAGCACCTGGGTTGCCGTGGTGAGATCGGATTCAAAGGATTCCCGAAAGGGCTTCCCTGTTTCTAGGCTAATACATTCTGCCAGGCTGTCAGCTTTATTCAGGATTTGAGATGCAATTTCCCGGAGAAGCTGGCTTCTTTTTGAAAAAGGGGTTTGTGACCAGAACAGAAATGCCTCACGGGCTGAAGCGACCAAGGTTTTGAACATGGGTGCCTCTGTGACGGGGTACTGCTTTAAAAGCAAGCCTGTAGATGGGTTTATTTTGTCAAAATAGCAACGTTCTAAGCTGGTTGTATCGGTTATGTTGGTGGTGTGTAAGGTCATGATGGAAGAAACTCGTTTATAAAACTTGGTTTTTTCTTTGAAAGAGTACGATGGCAACGCCACTAATAATGATTAATGGAAGCGATGCAGCCAAAAGGGGTGGTAAGAAATGGCTATTACCTAATTGAACAGAAATATGCTGGATGAGGTAATAGAAAAATAAAATCAAAATAGAGGCTAAAAACCCAATATTGCTTAATTTTCGTGGTGGGGTAACGGCCAGTGGCACAGCCACCAACACCAATGGAATGGAACTTAAGGGCACCATGAGTTTTTCCCAGAGGGTGACAAAAACACTGGGGGCAAATTTATGGCCTTTCTTAATTCCTTTTTCGAGCCAGGCACGCATACCCCAAAACGAAAGCTCTTTGGGTAGGTACTCTTTGGGGACTGGTGGCGGCTGGATAAAGTGTTGTAGTTGAAGATGATCGGCTCTGGTTGTGTTAGAAACCTTTTGTGTGGATGAAACAGTGTAAATATCTGCATCAGACAATTCAATGGCGCTTTGCCCCCACAAGCCTGAATGGGCTTGAATGACTTGGAGGGTTTTAGGGTTGGTCAAATCAACCATGGTGGTGTATCCTAAATGCTTTTTGTGAAAATGGGAGATGTAAAGCAAGCGTTTTAGCTGCTGATTTTGGTCAAACTGCTTATAAATAAAGTTTTCATTGGTGGCCGGAAGGTTTTGTTGGTCAATGGCATAGGTTTTTAAGGCTCGAGAATAGGTATAGCATTTGGGGACCACATAGTCATGAAGAAGATAGGCTGCTCCAGAGGCTGCAATACCAATAATGATTGCGGGTACCGCAAGACGATAAAGGCTGATTCCGGACATTCTCATGGAGATGAGTTCAAACTGATTGTTGAGAGTGTTATAAACCATTAAGGTGGCTAAAAGTGCCCCCATTGGAATAACAACGGCTACGATACGGGGAATTTGGAGGCCAATGAGTGTGGCTGCAATGTCCCACGAAATGCCGTAATGCTGGAGATCCTTCATAAAATCAAGCAAGGCGTTGGAAAAAAACAAAACCAACGTAAAAATGACAATTCCTAGGAAGAGGTAGTCCAGCAATCTCTTGATAATGTAGCGATCGAGTAAGGTCATCATGTTCTAGATTACGTAACGCATTGCAACCGTATCAACTTATGATAGAATCAAACCTGTCAAAAAGAAATGCCAAATTCTGACAAGAGGAGAATGACAAAATGGGCAACATCGTCGAGATCTCAGACGTAAATTTTGAAGAAGAAGTTCGAAAATCATCCGTTCCGGTTTTGGTTGACTTCTGGGCTCCCTGGTGCGGACCATGCAGAACCATTGCTCCCATCATTGAAGAGCTTGCTGAAGAATACCAAGGCAAGTTGAAAGTGGTAAAAGTAAACACGGATGACAACGTTAAAACTGCTCAAGAATACCGAATCAGTGGTATTCCAAGTTTGTTAATCTTTAAAAACGGTGAGCCTGTTGAGCAAATGGTTGGCGTACATAAAAAATCAACCCTTTCTGGGGTAATTGATAAGCACATTGCATAGGTCGGCCATCGTTTTTACGATTTTCTCCAAAATTGAACTTCAATAAAAGACGTTTTCTCTTTGAGAAAGCGTCTTTGTGTGGGTTAGAGAAATATGGGGATATCCTGTATTTCCAAAACCGTTCAAAACAGATAAAAAAAGATATGATAATAAAGAAGGCCATAACTCCTTCAAACGCTTGTTATGGTTTATGGCAACAGAGGGTAAGATTAAGGTCAGACAGCATGCTTTCGTTTTAAGAGAGTACTCGATGCAACCCACCAATACTTTGCCGAATACGGCAGAAAACAAAGGAATTACGGATTATACACCTTATCATGCCAAGTCTATCGAGGATTGTCTCTCACTTTTAGACAGTCGCCTCAATGGCTTAAATGATAACGAGGTTGAAATTCGCCAAAAAACCTACGGCAAAAATAGTGTCAGTGGGAAACAATCTGATATCGCAAGACGACTATTCTTATACCAATTGAAAAATCTGGTGGTTCTCTTGCTCTTTGCGGCCACTGTGTTTTCCTTTGCGATGAAGCAAATTATGAGTGGGAGTGCCATTTTGGTAGCCATGGTAATTAATACCGTGATTAGTTTTATTACCCAATGGCGGGCGCAAAAAGCGGTATTGTCCTTGGAGTCTTTCAGTGCCCCCTTGTGTATGGTGATTCGGGATGGTCTATCTGTGCGAATTCCAGCATCTGAATTGGTCCCAGGAGACATCCTGGCTTTTTCTGGTGGGCAGATTGTGCCTGCAGATGCTCGACTGATTGCCAGCGATGATGTTCAAGTGGATGAATCTGCCTTAACGGGTGAATCGGTTTTGGTTTCAAAGGATGCCATGGCGGTTCATATTGCCGATGACGAGGTCACGGAACAGAAAAACATGCTTTTTGCCGGTACAACCATTAAAACCGGTAAAGGGAGGGCTTTGGTCACTGCAACTGGAAAACATTCCCAGATGGGGCGTATTGCCCTTTTGGCAAGTGGTGCACAACGGCGTGACAGCCACCTCAGTAGAGAGCTCAATCGTTTAGGGTTCTTTATCTTTATCTTTGTACTGGCGATGGCGATTATCACGGCATTTTTAGGATATAAGAACGGTGGCTCAGGGGTTGAAATGATTCAAATTGGGATCATTCTTGTGGTTGCTGCTGTTCCAGAAGTATTACCGGCCATGGCAACATTCACCTTCTCCTTGGGGATTGAGCATCTTTCCAAAGAAAATGCTATTGTGCGTAATCTCCATGCCATTGAAGCCATTGGGAGTGCGACGGTTATTTGTACAGATAAAACGGGTACTTTAACCGAGAATGCCTTATCGGTTCACCGGGTTTTTGTCCCTGAATTGGGGGCTTTGGAATATAATCCTTTATGGAGCCAGGCAAGAGGCGTTCCTGCTCGGTCGATAGAAGAGCTTTTGCGTATTGGAAGGCTCAACAACACTACCATTTTAGATGGGGTGAGAAGTTTTATGATGGGAGATCCCATTGATGTGGCTTTGTATCGAGCCACCCCGGCTGAATATGAGTTTGGTTATGGAAAAGTTCGTGAGTATCCCTTTGATTCAGAGACCATGCTGATGTCTGTGGTGCATAAACATACCGGTGGGCAGTATGCTTCGATGATTAAAGGGGCTCCAGAGTCGGTGATGTCCATTTGTAATTACTACTTATTGCCAGATGGGACGGTACACCCCTTAGATCATGGTAAGAAAATTGATTTTCTTCTCAGCAATCAAGATCTCGCCATGAACGGTATTTTACGGGTGATTGGGTTTGCTGAAAAACCGTTAAATTCTGCGGATGAAGATCCTTATCAAAATGCGATTTTTGTGGGATGGGTTTGTCTCATTGACCCGCCAAAGCCGACGGTTCGTGAGGCCATTCGGCAATGCCAAGATGCAGGTGTGCGGGTGATTATGATTACAGGTGATCAAAAGGCAACTGCTGCCATTATGGCCCAAGATTTGGGAATTATAACCGATGAAAATGCGGTTTGGACCAGAAGAGACTTAGACTCTGGGGTGGATAAAATTCCGCCCTCCATTCGGGTGTTTGCCAGAACCCAACCGGAAGAAAAACTGGCCATTGTGCAGTCTTTACAGACGAGTGGCGATATTGTGGCTATGGTAGGAGATGGGGTGAATGATGCCCCTGCTCTACGAAGAAGTGATATTGCCATTGCCATGGGGATTCGGGGGGCTGAAGCGGCCAAAGAAAGTGCAGATATCATTTTGTTAAACGATCGCTTTGAAACCATTGCTCTGGCTGTACTGGAAGGACGGGTTTTATCCAATAACGTGAAGCTTGGAATCAAGTATTTATTGAGTTGCAACTTAAGTCTTGTTCTATTGATGTTTATTTCTGCAATTGCGGGCTTTGGCATGCCATTAAATGCCCTTCAAATTCTTTGGTTAACGATTATTACGGTAACTATTCCAGCGCTTTCATTGGCTTTCGAACCCGGAACACAGGCATTACTGAAGACGCCGATTCGATCCTACCATCAAGGGCTTTTACCCAAGTCTGAAATTTTACTGGTCATCTTTTGGGGACTGTTGCTCACAGCGGCAGGTTTAGGTGCCTTTTTAACCGCTAAAATATATTTTAAATTACCCATGACAACTGCCAGTACGTTGGCCTTTTGCACCATTGCTTTTGCCCAAACCTTGCACCTTCTCAATATTCAACTGGCCCACTCTGCTGGGAGTAAGTTGGAAACTTTGGGTGAAATTATACGGGTTCCCTTAACCTGGGTGATTATGGTATCGGCAATTCTGTTACAAGTTCTCATTGTGTATGTACCCTTTTTACAAACGGTTTTGGGAACCACGACTATTACGCCCTCAACTTGGGGGATACCCATCGCCTTTTCTGTGGGCATGATGTTGTTGTCTCTCATGATTCTACAATCAGAATCGGGTCGTGAAGGTTAATCTGTTTTAGGGTATCTGGGTGCGGGTCTTTTCAGGAGATCAGTTTACCCTAGGTTTTCGTTTATTTTTTCGGTAGTGTATTATTCAGCGTGAGATGTTGAGATGTTTTGCAAGCATGAGTGAGACACCGCCCCCATTTGAGCGAGACTTAAAACGTTACAAGGGCTTTTCGGCTTCGCATTTTTCGAAAGCCCGCTTTTACTTCCAATTATTTGTGCTGCGTTCTTTTGTGCTTCCTTTTCTGATTTTAAAATACCATCCCAAGCGCTATGGGTTAAAATATGCGCCAAAGACAGGGCCATTTATTGTGGCTGCCAATCATATTTCGATGTTGGATCCGCCGTTGGTGTCTTATGCGGTGAATTACCCCATTGCGTATATGGCTAAGAAAGAACTGTTTCAAAATTTTTGGGCGGCTGAATTTTATCGCTCCCAGGGATGCTTTGCGTTGGATCGGGATAATCCGGATAGTGCAACCTTAAAAACAGCGTTTAATGTGTTAAAATCACCTGCAAAGTGGGCGCTTGGTTTATTTCCTGAAGGAACTCGCAGTACCACAGGTGAGGTTTTGCCCTTGAAAAAAGGCATTGGGGGGCTGGCCCAAAAAACCAATACCCCGATTTTACCAGTGGGGATTTATCGGGATGAAAATAATCGCTTTGTGGTCACAGTTGGCGAAATGATTACCGATGTTTCGGATGCTGAGAAAGTGCAAGAGAAAGTGTACGAGGCACTAGTACACCTCACAGATCCCAGTTGGAAGCGAGAGGATTAATTTATTCCATATAATGGGTGTAAGAGAGCATTGTATAAGCGCTCTGAAGCCCTTGATAAAGGGTCTTAAAGTTGTCGGTAGTCATTTCAATGGTTCTACCCTCCAGACGTTTATAAAGCGGAGAGGTCATCGCCACGTCACAGGCCAATGTATTGATAAAAGTAATTTGTAAGGTAAAAGGGGCATTCTCGGATGGAAGTGAGCCCTGTCCTTTTTTCAGAGTTTGAAGGGCGTTTCGGGTCTGTTCTTGATAGCTTCTCATAACGCTTTCTTGGGGATGACACTGGGCTGCTGTAGTGGTAATACCGATTTTAGTCTCCACCGTGTGAATATTGGGAACAACAGTTTTGATTTCTTGGCAAAACGCCCTGTCTCCACTGGCCAAAAGCACGGGCACCTGGTGGGTTAAACTGGCATAAAGGGCATTAATCTCCCCTTCACCATAGGATTTTCCATTCACTTTGACGTCAAAAAGCTTGCTGTGAAATGTATGGTTGAGAACACTATTTTCAACACCCGCACGGGCATGATAGCCGATGAAAAAAGCCCCTTTAAAAGATTCATCCAAGCCACTCATCATGGCACAAACCTTGGGCTTCCCCGAGAGCAAGGCAATCTGAGGGGACAAATGGGCAAGCGTTAGATTGGTCATGGTGCTATGGGCATCATTGACCAAGTTTTCTGCTGTCGGATCTTCTTGCAAAATGACTTTTGCAACGGTATTGATTTCCAAAGCAAGCTGATTGACGGCAGCCTGATACCCTGTTTGGTCTTCTTTAGGGTAGCATTGGAGCAAGCTCGAAACGCCACAGACCCCTTCTAAATCGGCAGAGATGTAGTATTTGGCCATCTACTTTGAATCCAATTTTCGGGTAGAAACGCTATAAAACCGTGTTAGCTTTTTGTTTCACCGGGTTCTCTTCCAACTTTGACAGAAGACCGTAGTTTATCCCACGTTTCTTTGCCGGTATCTTCCAATTCTTCTGCCAAAAGTTGACCACGTTCTCTGAGCTGATCAACCGTATCAAGGGTTCTTCCGCGAATTTCTGCAGAACGATATTTCACGTCATCGACGGAACGATTGACCCGGTCAGCAATCTCTTCTCGGATGAGTTCTCGGGTTTCTTCACCACTACGAGGTGCCACCAATAAGCCGATAATAGCGCCCAATGCGCCACCTACCAGTAACCCACCCAGAAAACGACCTGTACTCATGATTAAACTCCTATTTTTTCTTACTAAATGTGAGAAAGGATTATCGAGAACGCTCGAACGAGCGGCTAATTCCTGAAACCAATGCAGAAGTAACAACTTTTAAATTATGGAATCCACTTTGAACGACGGGTTTTACGCTTTCTATACCATTTTCAATGTCTCTGACACCAGAAGATGCTTTTTGACCGATATTTTCAATATGATCCACTGTGGAGCGGAGCTCTTTAACCAATGGCGTTAGCTCGCAGGAAACAAACGTGAGGAGTTCTGAAGCGGAGTGGAGCAAAAAAGCCAGCTTAAACAGAACCACCAGAAGGCCAATGGCAACAGGGATAAAGAGAACACCGCAGAGAATAATAAACACTTGAAGTAGGTGCTCTGTGCCGGGGGTAAAACTCATGCAATCTTCTCCTTCACTACATAGGTCTTTGGGAAAGCGTGAAACAAGGGGCGGAGGAGGTTAATAATCATAATTCCCAGCTTCTTGTTCTTCACGCAGTTTGGCTTCAGCCATACGAATGGCTTGTTTCCGTTGAGAACGCTGCTCAAGCTGGTTTTCAATTTCCTGCCGGGTTCGGCCCACAATTTCTTTGTAGCGTCCTTTAGAACGGGACCATCCTTCGTTGACTTCTTCAGGTAATGTATCAATAAAGCTTTTCACATCTTTTTGAATTTCTTTTCCCGGTTTGGGCGCATACAGAATGCCGGCTAAACCGCCACCGAGGAGCCCTAAAAAGAGGCCGAGAAAGAGATCAAATCCATCATCATGATTATTAGACATTGGTCTGTACTCCTGCATTACTATTGTTTCTTTTAGTGTAGAGAAAGTACATCATCTGTTCAACTGGTTCGAGCGTTTATTTTCCCGAGCCATCGAAGTCCTTTAAAAAGGAGTTTGGCCCACCAGGGAATAAATCGACTGACATAGTTAAACCCTTTTGTGGCCTGATAAAGGGTTTCTTTACTAAATTGAAGTTTTCGAGTGGCCATTTTTTTCAACGTCATAACCATTATTCTTGCTGCTAAAACAGTTTTATGGGCGTTATGAAGCCAGATATAGGCATAAACAATACCCACAATGCAGATAATTTCAAGGATAAACAGAAAAATATAAAAGAGTAACAAGTGTTGCATGGCTTTATTTTACCTGAATCTCAAGGGTTTGTATCTGGTAGGCAGGAATTTCAACTTGGGGTGTCTTAAGAATAGCGCATGTTGCTTCGTTTAAATCAATCTCTTTAAGTGAATTGGTGGAGAAAGATGGCATTGTCATTTTTTGGGGATCTTGTGTGGGGTTTACAAGACGTAAATGCCATCGGTTGTCTTTGGGAATGATGGCGGTTGAATGAATCTGGGAATTCTCCCAACTGAAAAACGATTTTTCTGTAACAGGTGGCTTTGAGGCGCTTTCTTGAGTGCGATCAAAACCATAAAGTGCACCATAAAACCAATCGGCTTGATGAAACGCTGAAGAAATCTCAAATCCCGGTTGCCAGGCATAACGGCATGTGAATGTCCGATGAAGGCATTGTCCTTCTGGCGTTTCTAACGGGGGGCCTGCATGGCTTCCCCGAACACCCGTATCGTTTTTGGAAAGCATATCAAAGCCTCTGTGCAACGTCAGCTTTAAGACATTGTCTTCCACTTCATATTCGGTTAGGCCTTCGGTGAAAAGAGTTTGGTTTTGAAAGCCGATAAAGCGTTGAATGGCACCACTTTGAACGGGTAATTCTGTTTGTTTTGCGGAGGGCATGTGATCTTGAATGTGATAGTTTGGATCATACGTCCGGTTCACGGGTGAAAAATGACCCTCAGCGGTCACTTCCTGAAGGGGAGAGGTTGTTGAAAAGAAAACCTGAATTTTGTGGTTGGGAGTTGTGTTGGTAAAGTGGGTTTCAAAGGTGAGTTGTGAAGTGCCCGCATCTAAAGACACAAACGTGGTGAGTGGCATTTTAATATTGGGAAACGCGTAGGATAAAGCCAAGCAGCCTTTTAACGGACCTTGGTAAACAATCTGGGCATGGTGGAATACGGCTTGTTCAGGTGCTGTTCCTTGAACTGGCGCTGCATTATAAGAATCACCTTGCTCTTCATTGCGCCAAATCTGATGAATTCCCGTATATTCTTCATGGGTGGTGAGATCACGAATGTGTAGATCGCCTTGGGCAGTAACTTTAACTTGTATATGGCTATTTTCCAGAATGTTGTCAGAAACTTTTACCGGATCGGGTGTGGGGTTTGGGGTTATCAATGTTTGATACCCATGAGGAGGT
>JANWIO010000022.1 GCA_025449835.1 Vampirovibrionales bacterium | reverse complement strand
TTGTGAAGTCCTCTTTTTACTCCAGTTTTCCTTGCCTTGGGGACTTGCATCCCTTAAAGCGGGTATTCCCAACAGAGTTGGCCTGAATTTGGAACGATTTGGGTTAGATCGCCTTCAAAAATGGGGGAATATTCTCACTCACTCTGTTTCTTCAGGAACGTTTGACTCAAAAGTTCATCAAATAGACCTCTACAAAAGATTCTTTGATCATTTAGGATTATCTTGGGATGAATCGATATGCCCGAAAGTTGTGTTAACCGAAACCGATCAACTTCAAGCCAACACAATCCTAAAACAAGTCCAATCTCCTCGCTTTATGATTCATCTCTCCGCAGGCTCCCCTGGGAAACAATGGCCCATGGATTATTGGGGCAAGCTTTTAAAGACCTTATACCAGAAGTATCAAGCGAATTTTATTGCAGTAGGCACATTCAAAGACACCGTTCGTTATCAAACACTCGAAAGGGATACCCAAATACCCATCCTAAACCTCTGTGGTAAAACAACCTTAAGAGAATCAGCAGCCCTGTGCAAACAATGCGATTTAATTATTACCTTAGATACGGCATTGGCACATATAGCAGCGGCTGTGGATGCCCCGAGACTGGTGGTACTTTACGGTCCCACAAATTTTCAACAATGGCGCCCTATGATCTCAAAGGAAACTCAATTAGAACAAGTTTATCGGCACATTTCATGCCGACCATGCCTAACCCGCCTGTGTTACCACAAGTCGTGTATCAACTTTTTAACACCTGAAAAGGTATTAAATCAAATTGATCAGTTAATAAAAACAACGTTCTAGAGGCGAGCTTGTTGTTCGCAGCAAGCCAAAACCCCTTCAACAACTTTATCTCCCATCTGAGAGGTACCAACTACTTGGGAGCCAGGCTCTGCAATATCATAGGTTCTCACGCCTTGTTCCAACGCTTTGGCAACAGCTGCATCAACCCATTGAGCTGCTTCGGAGTAGCCGAAGCTATAATCTAGCATCATCGCAACAGACATGATAGTTGCAATAGGATTTACTTTGTTTTGGCCAGCATATTTGGGAGCGCTTCCATGGGAGGGTTCATATAAAGCCCTCTCATGTTCGCCCAAGCTTGCACTGGGTAACATACCTAAGGAGCCGGTAAGCATAGAGGCTTCATCAGAAAGAATATCGCCAAATGTATTTTCAGTCAGCAACACATCAAATTGCTTCGGATTTCGGATTAACTGCATGGAGGCATTGTCCACATACATATGAGAAAGTTCGACATCTGGATAGCCTTGGGCAATCATCTCAACGGTTTCTCGCCATAACTGAGAGCTGGCAAGGACATTGGCTTTATCCACTGAGCAAAGCTTATGAGACCTTTTTTGGGCCAATTTAAAAGCCACATGCGCAATGCGTTCAATTTCAGGCTTGGTGTATAACATGGTATCAAAGGCTTTTTCAGCTTCTTTTTGTCGGGGTTTGCCAAAATACAAACCACCGGTTAACTCGCGAACCACCAAAATATCAATCCCATCAACGATTTCTGGCTTTAAGGTAGAAGCATGCAACAAAGGCCGGTATGCTTTAACCGGACGCAGATTCGCAAACAGTTCCAAAGCTTTTCGGATTTGTAAAAGCCCTTGCTCCGGACGTCGCTCCGGTTCAATCGTATCCCATTTATAATCCCCAACGGCACCCAAGTAAACCGCATCTGCTTCAAGTGAAAGTTTTAAGGTTGATTCGGGAAGAGGGACACCGCTTGTTTCAAGTGCCGCACCACCAATGTCGGCATATTCAAGTTCAAAATTACAGTTTAAATGAGTTTCAAGGGCTTTCAGCACTTTAATACCCTGTTCAACAATCTCAGGACCAATACCATCGCCTGGCAGAACCGCAATTTTATGTGTCACCATCTTTAGAACTCCTTCTCAGTTTTTATTTTTATTGAACCACAAATGAACGGCGTCTTCTAATGATTCCCATCTGTGAGTCAGTGAGAGATCTTGTTACTCGCTTGTTTATCTTCAATACTGAAGAAAACCAAAACTTTGCCGATAAAATACTCAGGATTCATTCATGCAAAATATGCTGGAGGACTTTATATGTTAGGAAAACGCATTTACGAAATTATGTCGACCAAAGTGATTCATATCCAGGAAAATGATTCTCTTGAAATGGCATTTCGGTTATTTGAAGAAAATCGCATCAGTGGGATCCCGGTGATGAATGCTCAAGGCCAATACGTGGGTGTTCTTTCCAAAACTGATTTGGTCAGTACCAAAATGATGCACATGATGCAGGAAAAGAGATCCCCCAGCGAAATTTATGTTCGGGAATTTATGAACCCCAATCCCCCCATTTCGTTAGATCAGTACGATTCAGTAGATGAAGCCATTGAACAGATGTATCACAATGGCGTTCACCGTGTTTTTGTCAAAAATGATGATGGAAACCTTGTGGGTGTCGTCAGTACCTTTGATATCGTTAAACTGATGCGGGGCGTGGCACAAGCAAACCTCTTAAAAAGTTATTAATCCTCTCTCAACACCCCCTTTAGGATAGGCCTTTGCTCACCAGTGTGAAGTGGGCTGAATTGACTTGATCCAAAATGACTGTCACCACTTATCCATGCGGGGATACAATCCCCACTAACTACATTGTCCCATTCTCCTTCTTAAGAGATAATGAACCGAGTCGAGAGAAAGGGTACCGATTTGTCACAATATCGCGAACAAAACCTAAGTTTTGTCGAAATCTATCAAAACATGGAGAATCAATGCCAGCCCAGTGTTGACTACTTAGTACTGATTTTGCTTTCGACAATTATTGCTTCATTTGGTCTTTTATTAAACAGCTCAGCCGTTGTTATTGGCGCCATGGTGATTGCTCCTCTGATGGATCCAATCTTGGGGATTGCGTTATCGGGACTCATTCAAAGTAGCCGTCTTTTATTTCTTTCTTTACTAACCCTGGTTATTGGTATTCTCCTGGCCATCCTATTAAGTTATCTCATTGGCCTGTTATTTTCAGCAGTGGGAGCCACACCTGAGATTATTGCAAGAACCAAGCCCAACATTATGGATTTATTTGTCGCCTTATCGGCTGGATTTCTTGGTGCTTATGCCAAAATCAGAAAGCCATTGAGAGGCACCATATATGGAATTGCCATTTCAATCTCTTTACTTCCACCGTTATGCACCATTGGCCTTGGTTTGGCATTGAATAATCTGCCTATCTTTACAGGCTCTACTTTATTGTTTTTCACCAACCTGGCCGGCATCATTTTAAGCGGGTTAATTGCTTTTCTACTGATTGATTTTACGCATTTAAAGATTTCCAAGAAAATGTTCTTGGTTTCAGGAATATCCGTTATTTTGCTTGCGATTCCTTTAATGCTGAGCTTTTCAACATTGGTACAAGAAGCCAAACTGAAGCGAGAGGTAGCATTTATCCTCAAGTCCCACACCAAAACATTTCAAAATATTGAAATTTTGAAAGTTGATATCGATCTTTATCAAAAACCAATTAATCTTACGGTTACGGTGAGTGCAACCAATGAAGCCATCTCTGCAAAGCAGGTCCATTTGGTTCAAAACTACCTTGAGGAAGCTATGGGGAAACCCATTCACCTCACAGTGAACCTATCTCCCGTCGTTCAACTCAATGGCAGTGACAATCCACAGAAATCAACCTCAACACCAACGATCTATCCCTTAACGGAACCACCGCTGTCAACACCACCGCCTGCAAACACCATCGGGAAATAGATTTTAATCTTTAAAGGTCACCACCCGACCCCAAAGGCTTTTGGTACCCCATATGCCAGATCTTAGGGACTCTAATTGCACAATCTGACTGTGATCGACAAAAAGATTCACTTCCGGGCCATAATTTTTGATATACCACCCAAAAACTTCCGGATCAGATGCTTCAAACATAATCTTTTCCAACCCAAGAGCATTCACAAATTTGGCAGGAATATCCGAGCGCCAAGGCTGAATATTTTCGGTAATCCCTTCAGACTCAATCATAATCATATAGGCCCCAGCATTGATAAATTTCCGAGCTTGGTTAATCGCCCACTCTGGATCTTGGATGCCCTCCGTCACCAATTCCTGTTGAACCGTCCCACCACCGGCACCAAACTGAATTCCCACTTCAGGCTTTGCTTTCAATCCGCGTTTTTGAACCAGTTCGATTAAGCGTAGCCAATCATCTGTCGGAATCGTAATAAAGCCTGCCGAAATTTCGATAATATCAAAGCCCAAGCGTTGGCACTCCTCGATGTATTGGTGAACAGCCTCTTTTCCCTGAGACAGCACATGTTCGATAAACCCGCCTGTTGATACCAAAATATGGTGCTCATGGCACAAATCAATAATTTCTTGAATGGTTTTACGGGGCATGAGTACAAAAGCGCCGCCTGCGAATTTTAGCGAATCCACATATTGCCCCATGGTTTCAATGATGTCAGAAAGGTATTCTTTACCTAAAACAGAGTAATACGGCCCACGAATCTCAGTGACTCCACGTTTTCTGGGTTTCGCGTCCCGTTCGTTTAATCGAATAAACTCAAATGCTCGTTCTGTTTTTTCCAAAGTTGTTGTGACCATTTTAAACGCCTCCTTCTCTTACCATCCGCATTTTTTTCATTTATCCAGTCAGGTTTTTTCTCATTAAACGCCAAGCAGATCATGGCTGTCATTGCCAGCCATATGGATTTTTAAAGATTGGTCAGGATAATATTTTGCGGTTCTGTTTACGGAGAAAATCAACTCTGAAATCTGACACACCGTTACTTCAAAAGAAACTTCACAATTCCCGTTGATTTTCTTGGTGAACGACTTCTTTCTTGCTATACTCAAACCGATATTTTAGAGAGAGAAATCTGATTCGGGGGGTCCTGTTGAAGATAGAAAGCAAACCTTATATCGGGTTTCCTGTTTTGCCTCAGCAGAATAGGTCAAGAATTTCACTTATACAACCATCCCAACCTCAACCCATTTTTGGCAAAGGGAAAACATTGAAACAACGGGTTGAAAAACACCATCGTGTGGTGGTGGTTGGCGCTGGTGTAGCGGGTTTAACGGCAACCTATGAATTGATCAAGCATCAGAAAATTCCCACCGTGATCATGGAATCTGAAAACAAGGTGGGCGGAAATTCAAAATCAGATATTTCAGCAGACGGCATTCCACATCCCACCGGAGCCACGATTTTCCTACCAGGGAATGCGAATCACCAAAAGCTTTGGCAAGAGTTAAAGCTTCCTCTAAAGCCTCAATATCTTTTAAAACCTGAAGTTTATATCGTCAATGGTGAGCGCTTTACGGCCTTTGGAAACAAAGTAGATCGGGCGGAATTTGCACCCACCTCCCGAGACAATAAAGAAGCGGCCAAAGGTTTTCGCAAAATGCTGGCCGACCTGAAGAAAATTGCCAGCACACCATCTGGCCCAGTGGTTCCAATTCAGGAAGCTGCCGCAAAGGCACTCAATAAATGGGACACCCTCCCTTTATCTAAATTTTTAAGTCGGTACGGTGAAAAAGTTCGGGCGCTCGCTGAACCTTATATTAAATCAGACTTAGCAGCAAACAGTGAAAATGTTTCTGCCTATGTGGGCATGCTCGACTTAGAAGATCTCAATAATCCCCGTTATTTTTTACCCCATGGAAATGCCTTTGTGGTTCAGCGCCTCGCCGAAGAGGCTCAAAAAGCTGCCGTAAAAGGTGAAGAACCTATCCAACTTCAGAACACCGTAGAATGGCTAGAGCAAGACAAAGATAGGGTTTATATTAAATATCGAGACGCTGAACGTAAACTTCATGTGATCTCTGCCGATGCGGTTCTGATGGCTGCTCCTTACCACGTCGTGCCGCAAAAAATGAAACTCCCCAAAAAGTTGGCCAAACTCATGACGTCCATTCCCAAGAGTTCTTACGGCCTCATCAATATCTTTTTAAAGAAAACCCCATTAAATCTGATTCAATTTTATATGCCTATTGGCTCAAAACATATTTCAGATTTAGTCCTGACAACATCAAACATTGGACCCAATCGCAAAGTTTCCCCCAATAAACCTTCCGTCATGTGCATTTATACGGCCCATACCGGTCGGCTAAAAGATCAAAAAGCATTTGCAGAAGAAATTAAACAGGATATTTTAAAGACTTTTCCAGAAATCACAGAAGACATGATTGCTGGCATACGGGTGAATCCCTTTAAATATTCGATGCCAGCTCCTAGCCCAGGCCAAGTGAAAAAGCTTCGTGAAATGCCCCGCACGTTCGGACGCATTACACTCATTAATAGTGATGGTGGTGCCGTTCCTTCAATTTTAACGGCAGTGGATGAGGCACAATTAGGCGTTAAAGTGGTGAAGCGGCAGCTTGAAAAACGGTCAAAAGCCTCATCGGATTAAGAATTTAAATTATTCTGCGGACAGAATGGTCTTCTCCGAAAGTCCCATTTCAGCCTGAATTTCTTGCATGGCTGTATAAGCTTCATCAATGGCACCTCGGGCGGCAAAAACACCACTAAAATCAGAGTGAATGGTTCTGACATGGGGGCTAACATGACGATCAAAATCTCGTATCTGAGTCATTTGGTATGGCGCTGGGGCAGACATAGCGTCAGGGTAATACGTCAAACGACTCCCCTGGATTTTCGACTTTAACCATGGCCAAGCCTTACTGGTTTCATCGATAATTTCGCGAGCCAATTGTTTTTGGGAGGGAACCTTGTCCTTCATCTCCGATGGGATGCCCACGTAACCTGTTAACACCGAGGGAACTTTTGAACCGGGTTTTAAATCCGGATCCTCGGCCTCGTTGTTTTGAACAATATCGGCAATCCATTTGGCATAGGGAAACTTATAATAGGTGTTGGATTGAACGGGGGATTCATTTAAGTACAAATTCAGCATGGCATAAGCCCCCCGTTTAATATTGGTCATCCATTCCGCCATTGGAGTGGGAAGCTTCATCAATTGTGGAATTTGATGAGATGGCATGGCCAGCAAGACATGTTTTGCGGTAACTGTTTGAATGGAGCCATCCGATGTTTTGAAGTGAATTTTCGCCATCTCTGCATCGTCTTCAATACCCACCACAGGACTATCAGATTGAATTTGAACATGGTTTCCATTTTTTTCGATCTGCTGACGCATCTGGCGAATCAAATAATAATTTCCACCAGGCAGCAAAACCCTTTCTCCCTGATCGGCCCCTTGATCAATAATACCCGCCAAGGCAGACAAATTCTTCATATCAACGGCAATATCCGACCGCAAATTGGTTTCAAAAAACTGATGAACTTTCTCTGGGTACTGTCTTAAAAAGGTTCCCATATTAAACTTATCCCACTCAAACACAGAGGGATCCATTTCTCGCAGCGGAAAGATTTTAGAGTCAGACGTGGGCTTTAAAATGCGTCTTAAAGTGTCAATAAATTGATTGGTACCTTGCACAAACGTATTGGCCCAAGAGGATTTTTGCGGCTGTTGTGGGTCAATGGAGATCCATTCTCCATTAAAATAAGCAATATCGGTATGAATTTTATATTTGGGGTTGCTGACATCAATACCTAATTCTTTAAAAAGCTGCCGCTGGGTCTCATTGGCAACAGCCAATACACTCGCCCCTACGGGGAAAGCCAGTTTTTTACCATTTTGCGTAATGGTATACCCTGTTTTGGCGTTCCCACCTAAGCGCTTCGCAGATTCCAACACCAGGGTTTGAATACCCATTTTCTGCGCCAAATAAGCGGCCGTCATCCCAGACAAACCGCCTCCTACAATTACAATGGGATATTGTGGCTTAGCAGGGGGGTTCTTGCTCAAGCGAACTGCATCTAATGGAGCGAGGATATTCACCAAATCAAGGCCCGTTATTTGAGGCCCAACTTTTCCATTAGAAACTTGGTTACTGGGTACCGCTTGTGTAAACTTCTGAACCGGATTCATTTGATATCCTCCCTGTACCTAAAAACCTATCGCTATTTATTTTTCCTCAGATGCCGGTTGAGCCCCATACCAATCTGGATTGGGAGTCAGACGAAGATGGATCCATTTTTTATTTTGATATGCATCAATCCCTTCTCGTCCAAGTCCTGACCGTTTAACGCCACCCCAAGGACCTTCCGCATAGGCTGGCTGAGAGCTGTTTCCCCAAACAATGCCCGCTTGGATTTGATTGGCCATCCGATGCATTCTGGCAAGGTCCTTTGTGAAAATAGCAGCGGCTAAGCCGTAATCTGTTCCATTCGCTAATTGAATAGCTTCTTCTTCAGTATCGAAAGGAATAATGGCTGCCAGGGGACCAAAAATTTCTTCTTGGGCCAACCGAGATTTCGGATTCACATCTGCAAAAATCGTGGGCAACAAATAATTTCCCTTAGCCAAGGCAGGATCTTGGGGCTGTTCTCCACCAGTAACCAAACGGGCGCCTTCTTTTTTGCCAAGCGCTACATAGCCCTGAACTTTTTGGAGGTGTTCTTTGGAAATTAACGGCCCCATTTGTGTTTTTTCATCTAGCCCTGGACCAATGCGAATGGCTTTCGCTTTTTGAACCATTTTGTCAACAAAGGCATTGTAAACCGAGCGATGAACCAAAATACGGCTCCCCGCAGAACAAACCTGCCCCTGATTAATCATAATGCCAAAAAAGTTTTCATTCACGGCTGTGTCTAAGTCGGCATCAGCAAAAACAATACTGGGTGATTTCCCTCCCAACTCCAAAGTCACGGGAATAGGCCAGCGTTTATTCGAAGCCGCCGCCAAGGCAATGGCCCGCCCCACTTCTGAGCTTCCCGTAAAAGATAATTTATCCAGATCGGGGTGGTTGACAAGGGCCTTCCCGGCATTGGGTCCACCGGTAATAATGTTAATCACACCTGGTGGAACACCAGCTTCTTTAAAGGTTTTCGCTAGCTCAAGCAATGAAATAGGTGTTTGCTCGGCAGATTTAATCACGACGGTACATCCTGCTGCTAAAGCAGGAGCGAGTTTCCATGCGGCCATCATTAATGGGTAATTCCATGGGATGACTTGTCCCACAACACCAATAGGCTCTTTTTTAACAAAACTATGGGCATCTTCCGGTACATGCAGAATCTCCCCCTTATCACGAATGGCTTGTTCTGCATAATAATCAAAATGACGTGCTGAATCGGCCACATCGGCTCTGGATTCGTTAATGGGTTTCCCATTGTTCAGTGTTTCCAACTGAGCCAGTTTTTCAGCATTGGCCCGAATTTGGGTTGCAATATTGTGTAAAACCGCCGCACGGTCGTGAGGATTCGTTTTTCCCCACGTTTGAAAAGCGTTTTTTGCAGCTTTTACCGCTTGATCAACATCTCCTTTTGTTGCATCAGCAATCGTCCCTAAAACAGATTGATCCGCAGGATTGATCACTTGAATCGCTCGTTTGGGTGAAGACTTAGAGGATACAAATTCACCATTTATAAACATGGGGTACATCTGAACATCGATTTTTTGTTTTTGAGACGAAAAACGAACCGAATCTACAGACTGGGGATATTGCCCTTGCTGTAGTGAGGATGTGAATCCTTTTCTCTGAGTTGATACTCGTGGATTGTGAAACCTTGGAAAAGAAAGTGCAGAAACGTTCATGCATGGCCCCCTTCTTGAATCAATATTGCCTCTGAATACCAGGATTAAAAACACCGTTTTCAAGAAAACGCTCTTGATGATGAAAAATATCACAAAT
>JANWIO010000021.1 GCA_025449835.1 Vampirovibrionales bacterium | reverse complement strand
ACGATTTATCTTCTGTTCCTTTCTTGTTCCTGCCTTGTTAAGCTTCATCCTGTCTGAGCTAAAGTCTGGAAACCGCCAGGCGTACAAATCCCGCTTGCTATGCCTTGGCCTATTCAATCAAAAAAAGTCCCAAAGCTTGCTGAAGGGGCTATTGACTTCATGGTGGATGTTTTTGTCATTAAGGGATAAGTTTTAAACGATGCAATCTGGACCGGCTTCCTTAAACTAACCCACTAAACACCTGCCTTTTTTCAAGGCGGCTGTCTGCGGAAATGATCTTTTATTTGGCATAAATGCCTAGAATCAGCATAGTTTTCGGATGATTGTTAATTTATGTAAACAACTTGCTCCGATTTTTGATGAAAAAGGCAATTTGGGATTTATGAATGTTTTTATTTAGTTACGGAATGTGTGAAATCAACTCAAAAAATGAGTAGAGAAGTAGTAGGAGAAGAGAGCAATGACTAGTGTGAATGGTAACAATTTTAATATCTACCAAGGTGGTATTTGTCAGCCGGCTGGTATGCCAATCTATGGCGCACCTGTTGTCCCCGGGTCACCGGAACTATTCGTTTCAGCAGGATCTATTGATCCATCTTTTAGCCCAATGGGATTCATGAACCAGTCCAACGGTCCAAACGGGATTGATGGCTACCCATCCTATGAACAAGGTGATTGCGGTTGTATGCCCTATCCTGGAATGGGTGGTGGAAATGGCTTCAATGGCTTCCAATTGATGGCATTGTTCCAAATGATGATGGGTTTCCTCGGTCAACTTGCAAATCCAAGCGCTACTTCTGGCTCAACGTCTAGTACTGGTACAGGCTCCGTTCCAGCAGGAACAACCTGGCAAGACGAATTAAAAGCCGGTAGAACCATGACCATTAACTTGGACAGCTGCAATTTTACCGATAATTCGACCGGGGAAGCTGCCTGGAACAGCCAACTAGAACAACTGAAAGCAGGTCAAACCTATACTTTACAGTATGATCAAAATACAAATACCTATACAACCAGTGGATATAACAAAGTCATCGGTGAAAATGGGACTTATAGCAATTCAGGTGGTGATTTAGCAAACGGGATTGTCGACTTCTGGAATTTCAACGATCAGATCGTACAAGATCCCACGACCGGTCAACTTCAGGTGGTGGACCCCAGATTAGGTGTCATTGGTCACGCAACCATCTCCTAATCAGAACTATAATTTACTTCTACGAGCATCTCCCCAGTGAATATTGGGGAGATGCTCGCTTTAAAGACTAGGGCTGAACATTTAGAGGTAAAGAGCTGAGAATGTCCCGTTTTAAAAGATAGAAAGGAAGCCCTACAAGGCTAAAAATTAAGGACAAGCATCGCCAAAAGAGGAACACAGAGACACCGCCCAGAATAATTTGCCCATTGGATAAACGGCAAAGACTTAAAACGTGCTGAAAGGCCATTTCTCCTGCGCCTAAGCCGCCTCCAGGCAACGGAAGCAGGTTTGCAGTAAAGGCAAAAGGCGCCGCAAAAAAGACATGCCCAAGGGATAAGTCCGGCCTTAAGTTTAAAGACTTGCCAATGGCATAAATACTAATGAATGTCAGGCTTTGTAAAAGTATAGACAGCAAAAACGCCAAAATAAATTTGGGGACATGACGGCGATAACAGTTGAAAATGTCGACCAATTGAAGCATTTTGCCGCCTAAAAAGACTTTCGTTTTAACAAAATGCCATAAAGGCTGCCCTTCCGTTAGACCCGGCAGAATCCAAGCAGCAACAAGATTAAGGATAAATATGCCAGCGATGCCTTCTCCAATGATACCTCTTAAAACCGAGAGATGAGTGGCATATAATGCGCCTTTAAAAAGCGATACATCTGCTAAAGCTAAAAACAAGGCTAAAATACATGAAACCGATATTGCAATGGCTCGGCCAAAGGACAACGCGAGCATCCCAATCAGCGTAGTGGAAGCACCAAGAAAAAAGCAGCCTACAATTAGGGCGGAAACCGTAAAAAGGGCGTTATCGCTTACGATATTCCGATAGTAAAATAAAACGGCTAGGCTCCCAACGGTAAAGGTACTTAAAAACCCGATAAAGCGATCCGCCAAGATGCTCATGGCAACGTTTAGTCGTGACATACCGGTACGTGCGATGTAGGCATATTTTATGGTATCGCCACCCAATGTGCCCAGTAGAAAATTATTGAAAAAATTCCCGATATAAACCACTTGAAAAACCTCCTGCCACCTTAATGAAATTCGGGTAATTTTAAGCAGCAAGAGAAATCGAAGAGGTGTCAAAAGGGTGCAAACCAATAAAGCAAGCACCGCAATGAATAACCAGCTTATGCTGTGAGTGTTCCAGTCAAATGGTTGAAGATGGAGATTACCGCTTAAGAATAAGTAAGCCAGAATTGCGATAACAAGGATAAATTTAGTCCATTTAGACAGAGAAAGCTTTTTAATAAAAGACGGATTAGAAACCGAAACCGGAGCAACACTATTCATATTACCTGTCCTAATTACAGGATAGCCTGATTCTGAACATATCCAGGAAGGTTTTAAAGATCATTCGCAGGTTGGTTACCTTGCTTTGCCCTCTAAGGCGAGGCTGAACAACCATGACGTCCCTGCATATCTTGTATTTTAAACGGTGGCAACGATAAATGATTTCAAGAATGACAAGACCGCTCTGGGATTTAAAATTGATTTCCCGTAAAATATCGCCTCGGATTAAGAAGATGCCTTCCATCCCCTTGGGATCAAAGCCTAAGATAAGCCGCATCAACGTACGGTTACCCCAGGATAGGATTTCACGATGCAAGGGACGAACCGATTTCTGGATTTCTTCATTGGAGCAATATCTTGAACTGACCAGTAAATCCGAATCGCCAATGGCCTGATGAAAGCGAAGCACATTGTCGATACCAATTTCGCCATCGGCAGGCAAAAGTGTCACAAACATTCCTTGGGTTTGTCGAAAGCCTGTAACGAGCGAGGCCCCCATACCTTGATTTTTAAGATGATGAAACACTTTAACAAAGGCGTATTTTTCCGATAAATCATTAATTAAGCTGCCGGTATTATCAGCGCTGCCGTCATTTACAAAGATAAGCTCGTATCGCCCTTCCAGAGAGACCTCATTCAGGTGGGTCACCATGTCTTCAAACACATTAAGCAGGTTTTCCTGCTCATTGAATGCAGGAATAACAATGCTTAGCTCAACGGTATCCGCCTGAGAGTGAGGCTGCTCCTCAAGCGTGGCAGGGGGCTGTAAGAGATTGGGCATAAATTAACGCTCCTGTTTGTTCGAATCCGCAGTTCATCAAAGCATCAATGATGGATAAACCGGGGGTAAATTCTGAAAGGTGGCACTGTGGGTATTGCGGATGCTGAAAGTCCTGATATTGAAGTTTAAGTCCGACAAGTTTAAATTTATCATCCTCCTGGTAGCCCGAGGCGCCCCCGCCACAAAGGTAGGTATCGCCATCAACCGCCTTAACCATCGAAATCAACAAATCAGTTGCAGCCCCATTACACTGAAGAGAGGACCCCAGTGTGAGCTTAGCCTGACCGATATCCATTAAATCCAGCAAGGTCTGGATTGCATTTATATTAAATTCTGCCAAATAGTGTGCAGGATGATTGATAATCGCTTCTAGAACAGGGAACACGTCTTTAAAGCAAGGAGTTTTGGCACAATTCATCTGTATTGTTTTCAGAATATCCTCACGCCAGGGTAACGCATTTTTTAATTGAATCTGTGAACAGGGCAACACCCCATGATAACTGCGATCCACAGGAATGGTGAGCCAAGAAGGTTTGTCTCCAATAAAAATTTGAACCCGATTGAGCCAGCTCCCGCCTTTTTTAGGGAATTGGGCATTATCCATCAGGATAAAGCAGTCCGAACGCACAATTTTATTGAAGTACCCAAGCCATGGAAAAAAGTTAGGCTGGTGTATGGCAACAATCCGGCTCATTTGGAATCCAGTCTTCCTTCCTGTAAATTATCCCTTCACACCTTGATAGAAAGGGCTGTTTAATAAGGGGATTATCAACAGAATTACAGTGTAAAACGAATTCCTCCAATTGTAACTCAAAAGATCCGATATATTGAGATAGCATCAGGATATCCTGCCAGTCTTCCGGGGTCGATATTGAGTGCCGGTTTTCCAGTATAATTTCAATTTTAGCGGTTCTGGTAGGATGAAGTGGCTTTTTCACAAGAATACAGCCATAAGGTACGGCATTTAAATCATATAAGACATACAAAAGGCTTTGGTTTTGTAATAAATACCCCTCATACCATTGCTCGGTTTCTTGCTCAAATAATTGTCCCCACGTCTCAGCGTCCTGTTGGTAGAGTTCATCTCCTTGGATGCATCTTCGAAGAAAAGGGATATCCTCAGGCCTAAGCGGCTTTATAGAAAACTGGCGCTTGTTACCCGGGGAATAGGGATGATTTTTCGATTTAAGCAGCGCTAATTGCGGTAATGTATGATAGGTATCTAGGTTAATGACGAGTTCCTGCTGCTTGTAAAATGCCCCGGGCATTGGCGCAACCAATGCTCGAACAAGATGATAAATTTTAATAAGCGGTTGCTCCCAAGCAATTTCACCGTCTTCCGGATGTCGGCGATGAAAATATCTGGCCTGGGTTTCATCCTGAGGTTGAGGGATGAGTTCATTACGAAGCAAACAAGGTAATTCTTTGCGGAGCATTGCCCCTGCCGCATTATTCAATTGCTTATAAGCATCTAGCCATGTTTCTTCCCAGTTAAACGGAACTTTATGCTGAGCCAGGATATTCCCTTCATCAAAGGATTCTGTCATCAAGTGCATTGTGACACCTGATTCCCGTTCTCCATTAATAATTGCCCATTGCACCGGATTAGCACCCCGATACTGGGGTAAAAGCGCCCAATGCACATTAATTGCATAATGTCTGGGAAGATTGAGCAGGTCAACGGGGATTTTCATGGAGTAACTATTCACAATAATCCAATCCGGGGTAAGGTTTTGCATTGCTTGTAAAAAGTCAGCATATTGAGGATCCGATTGTTTGGGTTGAATCCAGAAAGGGATACCGTTGGTTTTGGCTAAATTTTCCAGTTCGGAAACGTATTGAGGACGCCTGGATGCTGCAACAATACCCACAGGCTTTCCATGATGCAGCAAGTCTGGCGGTAGGCAATCCAGAAGCAAAGGGACGCCAAGATTATCACCGAAAATTATGACTTTGTTCACGTTCCCAGTCTACATACTCTCGATTGTACGTTTTAACAACATCCTGATACCACTGACGATTAAGGTGGCTGCGCATTGACAGGCAATCTTCAAAGCGCTCTACAATGGATTTGGGCGTTTCACTCCACCAAACCGGATGAGTCAGCACCTGCAGTCTGGAATGTTCCGCCTTTTGCAAAACTTCTTGCAGACGGTCAAATCGCCAATAGCCATTGGAATCGGAACAATATCCTACATTGGGCTGCTGAAATTCTGTGGCATAAGTGTTTATTAATCCTGCATAGGTAAAATTACGACAAGAATTTGTAAATGCATTGGTCATGTGAAAGGAAAATGCTGAAATTGGAACGTTAAACATCGTTTCAAGCCAGTTTTTTTCCACAGTCAAATAATGTGACAGTGTTTCTTCATCCGAAATTTGAAAGACGGTTGGATCAAAGTGCAGGCCAATGGAATGCCCTCTCTGAATAATCTCTTGGATAATCTGCACGATATCCATGGAAAATGCATTGTAGAACATACTGTGCAGAAGAATAAAATAGGTTGCGGTCACCCCCTCTTCCTGCTCTATAACCGCCATTTTTAAGGCATTTTCGGGAGAAAAATCCACATCATGACGCCATAAGACAGCCCATCCTGAAGAATCCTGCTGCCAATCCTCATAACGGATAAACCGATATTGAGATTTTGCCATTTGAATCAATTGGCGATAACGGGAAAAGGTAAAATCCTCAAAATGATATTGAATTGCCTGTCCCATGTGTTCAATAACGCTTATTGCGGTGAAAGGCGATAGAAATGGTTCGTTCGAAACTCATCTATCGGGTGAATTTCGGATTCTAAAATGGACAGCCCTGCAGCCTCAAAAAAGGTTTCAATCTCAGCAGCAGTAAAACGCTTAATATGAAAGACATCTTCTGCTCCGTCCGGCTTTTTAAGGTCTTGATACCACTGAGGAGAAGTTTGCGGTTTTGGCGTGTTCGGCTTCTTTTCACCAATCCAGACACAAACTGTTCCTGTGGGTTTACAAACCCGTTTCGCTTCCTTTAAGCAGCCAACAGGATCGACCATGTGATCCAGGGATGTAGAGAATAAAACACGATCCATCGTGTTTCCCCGTAAAGGTAAATATTCCGCCAAGGCACGGAGTTGCCAATATTGCTCGCTAGACTTCTTGATGAGTGGATCAACCCCAATAAATACCTGTTCCGGGCTGGGCGTTTGTGGGAAATAGGCTGGCCATGTCTGGGGGCCACATCCAATATCTAGTACAAGCCCTTGATATTGGCAAAACTGACCATATTTTTCACAATCCTGCCGTTTTCCCACGGCTAAATTGTTACCCGGGTCACTTTGATAGCTAATCATGCCATTTTCTTGCAGCTGCTCCCAAGCCTTCCAAAGCGGATTATTGTCTTCAATCTCAGGAATTAGCTCCCAATTCTCATTTCGCCAAACGTAAGTCCGTCCATCTTCAGGCAGAGAAACATCCTGATTTAAGGAAAGTCTGATTGGCTGTTTTGTTAATGGGCAGGCCACCACGTCATTTAACAAATCCAAAGAAAGAGTGCTACCTTGCAGCGTATTCGTCAGCATTTCCGGAATCCTATATTATTTACTTACAACAAGTCTACGTTTTTCCACTTCGGACTTATGCTTGTTACGCCAATCAATCAGGTACTTTAGTCCTTCTTCAAGTGGAACAGAAGCGTCAAATCCGAGTTGTTCCATTGCCTTTTTGGGACAACCCACACGATTTTTGACAAACGTGGTTCCTCCTTCCCGGTAATCGATTTTTAAATTGGAATGACAAACATCCAGTATCATTTCAGCAAGCTCTTTAATACTGGTTTTAATACCGGTACCAACGTTATAAAATTCATCTGATATATCAGCCTGCATGGCCCTTATATTCGCACGAGCACAGTCCTCAACATAAACAAAATCATAGGCTTGAGAACCATCTCCATAAACAACCGGCGGGAGACCCTGATCCAGCATATCTAAAATTTTCATAATGACAGCAATATAAGTGCCTTGATAATCTTGTCGAGGACCATAAACATTCATATAACGAAGGCCCGTATATTCAAAAGCCTGATCTGTGTTTTTATAACGATGGTATAAAGCCTTGCACATTTGCTCACCGGCAATTTTAGTGGCGCCATAGAAATTGTTGTTATTGTATGGATGTTCTTCAGTCATGGGCTCTTCTAAGGCATCACCATAAACAGAAGCCGAAGAAGAATAGACCAATCGCTGAACACCGTTATTTAACATCGCTTCGACGACGTTAAACGTACCGCCGATATTCACTTCAAAGGCCGAACGCGGATAATCCTGGCAATGCAGAAGCCAGAGCGCCGCTAAATGAAAAACACCGTCCACGCCTTTCATGGCGGCATCCAGGATATCACGATGGATAATATCACCACCTAAATTGAATCTTTTAACGCGAGGGTCTTTTAAAGCTGTCGATAAATTCTCTTCCCGCCCGCGTGTAAAATTATCATAGATGCGAATTTCGCCAACATCTTCCTGTGTAAGCAGATCAACGACGTGAGAACCGATAAATCCAGCCCCACCAATGACTAAAAATGTTTTTCCTCGAATATCCATCAGATACTTCAACCATTTCTTTTGAACAACTTATACTAACACATTCCCTATTCATCTAAAAGGCGCGGATAAAAGCTTAAGCAGAACTTTTAACGGCCTTGGGGCATAAGCACCAACACCCAGGTACTTCACAGCAAAGCTTAAATAAGGGGGTTTAAGAAAGGCACATAGGAGAACATCGACCCAGATTAAGCAAATTAAGCCCCATGCCCAACGATGCTTGCTCCGGTTTGCATAAAGCCAGTGGCAACAATAAGCCATTAAAAGCATGACGCCAATCACACCAAAATAAAAATGGTAGCCCATGTAGGGTAAAGCGTGCATGGGTCGCCATTTCACAATAGCGTGCATGGGCGCACCGGTTATAATCATCATCATAAAGCAAAACGGGACAATATTTTGAAAAACAGGTTTCTGAAGGATAGATCGTCCAAGTTTGGAAAGCCAATACAAAAATACGGCAAGTGCAAAACCGGCATAAAACCGCCACAGAAACAAATGGTGCATTGGGACCAGGAAAGACTTGTCAGCATGGTACCCGTTTTGCATGGCAATCAATTTCTTATCCCCAATAAAGCGGAGAGAATTGGAACTAATCAATTCACCAGGGATAAAAACAGTGATAATGGTATAAAAGATGGTGATAACATTGCCAATCAAGTCCTCAAGGCCCACAATCGGGTATTTATAGTTAAATATGGTGTCTGACTCTGAGCCGGCAGACTGGCCATATCCAAGTTTTACTTTGAGAACCACATAGATTAATGCTGTCACAGTCACTATCGACAGGATTTTTACCAAATGATTAAATTGTCGGGTATCTCCGTGCTTACGGGTCACAAACAAAAAGAATGGAATGGTTAACCACAGATAGACAACATAATCCAACCAGCCTTCATAACTTAAAACATATAGCAGTAAAGAGACTCCCCAAAATCCCCTCCACCAATTCCGCTTATCCCTTGTCGTTAATAATTTATAATGCCCTAAAAGAACCATTAGCAAGTAACTGACAATCAAATATTGATTAACACTTCCGGAACATGAATACACATGATAGTTGTACGTTGTAAATGCCGCACAAAGTCCCATTGTTAAAGAAAAAATAAGTGAGCGAAAGGCAAACCAAGAGGTCAATACAGCGACAGAGACAAAGACCAGATTAAGCAGAATATAAAGCGTACTATAGCTCCCCAGAAAATTCGTCAGCGGGGGGAGCAATACCAGGCTCGTGGATGTCCAGCTCCCGGTCCACTCCTTAATGGGCAATAAAAGCTGATACCAAGGGCGGCTGTAAACATTACTCAACGTATCCGCATAGGCAATTTTAAAGTAATAAATCAGGTTATGAGCACTATCCTCAAGGACGGCTCTCAACACAAAATTGCCCAATAAGAGCACCATCAACCCAATGAGCAAGGTTTTAAACTGATGTTGCCTAATCCATTGGGAAATTTGTTTAACAAAGGACATGAGTCGATAGCCCGCTTGCCAATGTTGATTGAATACCTTGAGAAAAGGGGATAAATGGCTGGGAATAGCCCTCTCTTAAACGAGTAATATCCGCACAAAACGATATTGGCTTTTGCTCTGTTTCCACAACGCAAGCCGGAACATTCAATTGATTGGCAATTTCATTAACAATTTCAGAAAGCGACAAGATTATATCCCCGGCAATATTTAGAACATCAGGGGCGTCTTCCGTCATATCTGCCGCCAGGTGATTGAGTATAGAGACACAATCCTCCACATATAATGGCGTCAGTAAAAGGCCTTTGCCTTGGCCCAAAGTGACCGTTTCCTGCCGTAACACACGCTGAATCATGTTGGGGATAATCATCTCCCGCTGACCAGGTCCATAGATACTAAACAAGCGGCAAGTAATCACCTGAAAGAATTCTCGATATTGTTGAATAACAAGTTCCGAAGTGTATTTACTAATGGCATACATTGAATCTGGCGCCGGTTGACGGGTTTCAGATAGAAGCTCCCCGATAGAGCTGCATTGGCCATAGACATTGGCTGTAGATGCAAAAATAAATTTTCGAACACTTTTTTGGCGACGAGCCCACTCCAACAGCTCTATTGTACTCATCGTATTAATATTCAGTATATCCATTCCGCCTTCGGGGAAATTGCGATATTGCCGGGACTGCGCCAGGTGAAAAATAACCTCAATTTCCATATTGCCCGGCAAACCTGCTGTCCATCCAGGCTGAGATAAGTCATATCCGTGGGCACGATCAACCTGAACCACGGGTATACCTTGTTTTTCTAAAGCCTGTACCAGATAGCTGCCAATAAATCCTGAGGCGCCTGTCAAAAGAATGGTCATTTAAAATAAGTCCTTAGCCACCATTCAAAGCATAGCAATGACCAAATTAAAAGTCGACGATTTTCGCGCCCTTCCATATGGTCCGTTAACAAATGGTGAACGGTCTTATGATCCAGAAATTCATAAATCCGGGCAGAATTATTCATAATTTCACGACGGATGTATTCAATACTTTCTCCCTTAAACCAACTGGCATCCGGCGCGGAGAAGCCTTGTTTGACGGCATCTGTGATTTCCTTGGGAATGTATTCCTCCATCACTTTGCGGAAAATCTTCTTGCCATCATTCGTTTGCTGATAATAACGACTGGTTTTGTTGCCAGGCTCATTCTCATTCAGCTTGATAACCTGATTCAAGTTCGCAAGCTTCATGGAGACCGGAAGCTTCATGGCAAAATCAACCAGATCGTTATCAAGCAGAGGAACTCTCATCTCTAGCCCATGGGCCATGGTCAGCTTATCTTCAATTAATAACAGCCCATGAAGAAAAGTTTTAGCTTCAAAATACAATGAACGGTTAATAAAGTCCTCCGGCCGTGTGGGGTTCCAGTCTGCAGAAGGGAAAACCGATTTAAAGATCTCACGGGTATTCACATGACCGGCTTTTCCCCAGATGGGTTGAAAGAGCGATTGGATGACATCGTTAGGAACAAGCCGCTGCCAAAAGGAATAATATTCATCAATATATTGCTCGAAATTCTGGTGGCCGATAGCCCGATAATAACGCCAGGGGTATCCGGCAAAAATTTCATCACCACCAGCTCCGGAAAGAACCACTTTTACAAATTTGGAAGCAAGCTGAGCAGTATAATAATTAGGATAACTTTGCCCAATGCGAGGCTCTTCAATATGCCAAGCAATTTTCGGGAAGATACGTTCCATATCCCCCGCTTTTAATACCATTTCGTAATGTTCGGTCTTAAACAGGTAGGACATTCTTTCGGCTTTTTGACGCTCGTCAAAGGCCAACTCCATACCGGAAGCGGAACTTAAATCAAAGCCGCACGTAAAAGACTTCAAATACGGTAGTTCATTGGATGCAATGGCTGCAATTGCACCGGAATCCATTCCGCCGCTAAGATACGTTCCCAACTCAACATCACTCACCAATTGACGTTTTACAGCCTGCTGAAAAAGCCTGGATAATTCTTCTTCATACTCACGATTATCCAAGGCCGTTGCTGGCTCTTCGAAAGAATAATCCCAATATTGAACCGGATTGAGTTCCATCCCTGTGTTTCCCAAGGGTAGGCGTGCATAAGAACCCGAGGGAAAAACATGGGCCCCTTTTAAAAGCGTCCGATCGGAGAAGATATTCTGAAAGGTAAAGTATTCGACAAGAGCCTCGTTGTCCATCTGCGGCGAAGCTTTGGGGTGTGCCAAAATTGCTTTTAATTCCGAGGCAAACAAGAAGGTAGAGCCAACAAACGTATAATATAAAGGCTTAATACCATAGCGATCACGAGCCAGAAACAACTCTTGCTTGTTTTTATCCCAAATCGCAAAGGCAAACATGCCATTTAATCGATTTAAACAATCGCTTCCCCATTGTTGGTAAGCCTGTAAAAGCACTTCCGTATCACTGTTGGAAACAAATGAACGGCCAAGGGATTCCAATTCACGCCGTAACTCGTGGAAATTATAGATTTCTCCGTTAAAAGTAATCGCCAGCATATTATCCTGGCTAATCATCGGCTGATGTCCGGAGGCGGATAAATCGATAATAGAAAGTCGCCGGTGTCCTAAGCCAATAAAACTATCAATATAAAAGCCTTCACCATCAGGGCCTCGATGTGAAATAGCGTCGGTCATCTCTCTTAGCAGCACCGGAGAAACAGGCCTGCCATCCAAGTTGTAGATGCCAATAATTCCACACATAGTTCAACCTAGAATCGCCATTAAAAAGAGAGCACATCAATCTGAAGACAATACCATTCATCAAACTTTAAGAGATGAATTTTTGAAATTCTGACATCAATCAGGGTATAATGCAACCTTGTGTTCTAATGTATTCGTCAATTGTTTATACCCAAACAAGCCCTTGCCCCGATAATAAAAAGATCTATGATTCCAGGAGACGACGAAGTGGTTATCTCATCGGAGAAACTCACCAGGAATTTGGGATAACAATAGGAAAAAGTGCCTGATGAAAATATTATCTCCGTCAAATACAGCTGATTTTGTTATTATTGGTGCCGGTATTATTGGGCTAACCGTTGCCTTAGAATTAAGAAATCGCTACCCGGACCAGAGTATTGTCATTCTTGAAAAAGAATCGGGATTAGGATGTCATGCAAGCGGCAGAAATAGCGGTGTTTTACATTCGGGGATTTATTATCCTGAAAATACATTAAAAGCAAAGCTCTGCGCAGACGGCGCAAAGATGCTTTCTGCTTATTGTGAGGAGAACAAACTACCCATAAATCGTGTGGGTAAAGTCATTGTTCCGGTTAAGACAGATCAGGATGAACTTTTGGATATCTTATGTTCACGCGGTCGTTCTAATCAAGCTTTGGTTGAAATTATTGATTCCCATCAGCTTAAAGAAATTGAACCGGAGGCCTACTCCATTACCGGAAGAGCATTACACTCTCCCAACACAGCTGTTTTTAATCCTATAGAGATTTTGAATAAAGTTGCGGATGATTTACAGCAAAATAATGTTACGATCCTATTTAATCAAAGAATAAGGGATTTTAACGGAAAGCAACGCTCTCTTTTATTGCAGGATAAACAAATTATTAAATATGGATACCTTTTTAACACTGCCGGCTTATATGCCGATAAAATTGCAAAATCATTGGACATAGGGAGACAATACACAATAATACCGTTTAAAGGGCTTTATAGTCGCCTGATACCCGATTCTGATATTAAGCTGAATGGCCATGTTTACCCGGTACCCGATCTGAACATGCCTTTTCTGGGCGTCCATTTTACCAAATCAATTCAAGATAATATTTACATTGGTCCAACCGCAATTCCTGCCTTGGGGCGGGAAAACTATCATGGCCTTTCCGGAATTAATTTATCCGATTTACCGAAAATTGGCACCCAATTACTCAGGCTATATCTTAAAAATGAGAAAGGCTTCCAACATTTTGCACACCAGGAAATCGGATGTTTCTACAAACCCAATTTTGTAAAGGCCGCCCAGGCGCTTCTTCCCAGATTAACCGTGAAACACATTATGAATACCGAAAAAGTGGGTATCCGCGCCCAATTATTGGACTTGCAGACCATGAGCATGGTCATGGATTTTTTGGTCGAAAAAGGTGAAGATTCGACTCATATTTTAAATGCGGTTTCCCCGGCTTTTACCAGCTCATTCAGCTTTGCCCGCTATGTTTTAGATCATTATGGCCCTGAACACAATAATTAATTGTTATTAAACAGGAAATTAATTAACCCCTCTATTATTTTGAAAGTTCGTAAACAGCATCAATTCCTGCAACAATACCTTCAGATAAAGGGCGCCCATATTCATCAAAAGATAAATGCTTGAGAAAATCACGATGTTCTTTGGGTAAGCTCAGATTCATTATGGCGGGAATCCGTTCAGGTAGTAAGGACATTTCATGCAAGGAAATCGCTGATCCAATGAAGCGTCCTTTAAAATAATGTTTCTGGACCAAGTCTATAAACTCAAAGCGTTTATAGCATCTGGAAATAGGACAACTCTCCCCATCGGTACTTCGGCGAAATGCCTCTAGAAGAGGGAGATTTGAATCAATCTGCTGCTTAATTTGGCGGCAATAGGCAACATATAAGTGTAACCAGATACTTTCATAATGATAAACCATAATCCGTATTTTTCCCTGAGGGGTTAATACTCGATAAAATTCCTCAAGAATCTCCTCAATATTTGGTGTATGATGCAAAACCCCTGAGGTATGGATGTAATCCACTGATGCATCCGGCAAGGGAATGGCGGAAGAATTATCTTCAATTTGAATGAGTTCAAATATGTTTGAATCATGTAATTTGAGTCTCATTGCACTTTCCATCAGTGAAGAGGGTGAAATATCCATGCCATATAATTTTTTTGGATTTGAGAATTCCAAAAATCCTACCAAGTCATTACCAGGACCACAACCATAATCCAATATAACCTGATCATCAAATCCGGTTAAGGGCATGAGTTGCTCATAAAAAAGATACTGTGAGTTTCTCCAGTCTAAATAATCTAACGATTTCTCTCTACTCTCAAAAATGAAGTGATTAGAGACGTTGTGAGCTGTCCAAAATGATGTATTCTCAGATATCTTATTATGGAAGATTTTTTTAATATTTAAGTCAATTTTCATGAATACATTTCCGCTATTACTTATAAATATGATAATTATAAATTAATCGGGCATTATTTATTACAGTCTCTTTATTTTATGACTTCAATATAGAGATCCAATCCAAGGATTTTACCTAGCGTTTGAAGAATCCTCATCCTAGGAATCAGGACTTGATTTTTTTTGAAAGGGATTGAGAGGAGAAGGTTATCACAATTTTCTTTGTGACATATAACTTTAGAAAAATCTTTGAAAATATGCTGAACTTGCCGTTTTGAAAAAAACTCTGTTTCAGGGGCAGGCATCCCCGTTTCACTGGCATCATAGGCCTTTCGTTGTTCATCGAAAGTTTTCGGTTGGCTTAAAATACCCAAATCATGTAAAAAAGCTTGAAACGTTTTTTTAGGCCATTGCTGCCATTGCCTTAGAGAAAATCGGTTATATACCATAATCATGGCTCTTCCTCCTGGCTTAAGGATACGATAGGTTTCATCCACACAGCGTTGCATATTTCCGGTGTGGTGAAAACAACCAATTGAAACAACCCAATCCATACTCTCTGAATCAATAGGGCAATCCAACATGCTTCCCTGTATAGCACGTCCCGATAAGTCGAGCATTGCTAAACGATGGTTCATCATTTTAACAGGGCCTTCTGCAATATCCAGTCCTGTATAATCAGTACCAGCTTCAGCGATAATCTGGCCAAGCGTTCCATAGCCTAAGCCAATATCTAGAACTTTTTTCCCTCGCATTTGCTGAATTTTGACGTGATCTAACAGATAAGGATAAAAGCCCATATAGGCTTTATCAAATTGTGCCAGCGATTCTACAGAATGATCCGTAATCCCAATTTGTTTGGCTAATCCACTTCCGCAGAGTTCATTCCAAAACTCTGCGTTGGCTTCATCTATAGATCGTTGAATATTCTTTAAAGGCATTAAAATTAACTCCTATTGAAATTAGATATTCCACAATAATGAAGTGCATGGATTTGACAATTTAGACAATCTCAGGAGTCTAATATTCTATAATAAAAAATATTGATACTCAATATTCCCTAATTCCTAAATATTTTTCCTGTAACTGATTATAAAATGCCAGAAATGAATCATACAACTTGCTTTTAAGCTGGCGAATTTTAAGGCGACAAACATTCCATGTTTCTATTGCTCCAGAAATTCCCTTTATTATTTTATGCCCAGGCTTTCTCCAGCTGTAATTTGGCATTAATCTTAGATCTCCCAAATTAATAGTTGGTAGAGGTTTAATGAGTTTGAAGCCAATACAATCCAAAGTTTGATGTAGTGGTAGTCCTTCATTAAACCTTGGAATTAACAATTGGGTTTCATGAGTGCTTGTATTCATGTAGCCAACAATACCGGTAATAATCTTTAATTTGACATTTCTGCTTTGGATAACGCATTGCTCTATACAAGAGTCAAAATATTCGATAAATGATTTATAACTATAGGCCCCAGTTTCAATGATATCTTGGTAGGTTCGTCTTGTTAGGTCTTGGAGATATTCATCGTCTTGAATTTTATCGAGAACCTCATCAATGTTACTAAAATCTTTTTTCAAGGGAATATAATGAAGTTCAGGCTGTATTACCCCAGAGTAACTTCCTTCAAATAATATTAAAGCCGTTTGTAAAGCAATTGACTCGAATATTTTGGGTGAAATCTGATTCATTTTCACCAGCCCTTCATGCGGGGCTATCCATCGTTGGTAGGCTTCTTCATAAGTTAATGCAGGGTTGATCTTTAAAGCTTGCTGAATTGTTCTTTCTAATGATCCATCAAAGTCAAAAACGTTTGAGCCGCTTTCTGTTCCCAATGTTGCTCGACAATTTTGCAAAAACTCATACCAAGCATCTCCATAGATGCGTTTGTTATCATCACACTCAATATCAACCAAAAGGCCTCGTTCCTCACAAATTTGCCTCATTTTTTGGCCAATAGTAAACTTCTCTCGCGCTAACTCACCAAGATAATAAGGTAAAACTCGACCTCGGTATCCAATTAATAGATCTCTCTGGGATAAAGGCTTAACGGGGTGAAATTTTTCTAGGTGAAGAGGAACCGCACCCGTTAAAATATGAATAAACTCAACATTGGGTAAATTTTCAATAGGATACACAGCTTCTTTGTATTGAGGGGGAACACAACTGAATACAAGATTAATACCCAAATCTCGGATCCCTTGAATGGTCAAATTGGTATGATTATATTCATCTTGGATAAAAAGAACTTTAAGGCCTTCGTATTTTTGCAACGCTTTGGCAAAATCGGTGGAAATATAATCAGGTAGGCACAACCTTAAGCTATAGTGAATTGCTACTACATCAAACAAAGATAGATCGGTAATACATTGTGAGCCTTGGAGGCCATCAGCATAGTAAATATTATGTCGAGAATATTTGGAAAAGCTTTCTAAGTATTCTTGCACGGTATTAATGTAGGTTGATCCATGATTGTATAAAACTAATATATTAAGTGGATCTTCTTTTTTAATTTGGGTTTGCATCCCTTGGACCTTTTTAGTTAATGGAATTTTAAACATGTATATTTCAGTTTAGGATTATCTTATAAATTTTTTTAACAAAGCGTTTGAGTTCAAGCCATATTTTGAGAATGATGAGTTTTTTGGGTTTTGGGGGGCGTGGAGCCAAGTACGCCTCAGGTGAATACTTTATGTCCATATTTTCGGTTGAAAATAAGATATTACTAGGGGCTCCTAGGGAGAATTTGCCAGCATACGACTCAACTTCTTTTTTATCAGGATCTCTGTAGCCGATAACACCAGTGATCACTTCAATGTTCCTTGAATGGCGAACATGCTTATTGATATTTTTATCAAAAAATTCAACGAACTTTTGATAGGAGTAATTTCCCGAGGCAATAATATCTTGGTAAGCCCTATCAGTAATCTTTTGAAGATAGGCATCATTTTGTATTTTCTCTAGAACTTCATCAATATTACTAAAGTCTTTTTTGAGGGGGATAAAATGAACATCGGGCTGAATGACTCCTGAGTAATGCCCTTCAAATAGGACTAACGCGGTCCGAAAGGTAATGGCTTCAAAGATCTTGGGAGAGATCTGGTTCATCGCAATCAGATTATCATGAGGGGCTACCCATTTTTCATAGGCTTCTTCATAGGTTAAGTCAGGATTTTCTTCAATAGCCCTAAGGATAGTTTGCTGTAGCTCACCATCAAAGTCAAAGACATTAGAACCACTTTCAGTTCCCAGTGTTGCCCGACAGTTTTCAATGAAATTGTACCAATCTACCCCATAAACCCGCTTATCGTTATCCCATTCTATATCAGCCGGTAACCCCCGTTCTAGGCAAGTTTCACGCATCTTTTGGCCAATAACGAGCTTTTCACGTGCTAATTCTCCGAGATAGTAAGGTAAAGCCCGTCCTCGGTATCCGATCAAAATGTTTCTTTCAGAGAGTGGCTTTACCTGCTTCATGGTTTCATAATTAAGGGGTACTGCACCAGTCAAAACATTGATAAACTCAACGTAGGGCAATCGTGATGAAGGGTAAATTGTCCCGATAAACGGAGTTGGAACACAGGTAAAGACCAAGTGAATGCCTAAATCCCACATCCATTGGCGAGCCGTTTCTGTACATTCATATTCATCCTGAATATAAAGGACTTTAAAACCAGGATATTCCTGTAATGCTTTTACAAATGCTTTCGAAACATACCACGTGTGGCATAATCTGACACTGTAATGGATGACCACCACATCAAACAGATCAAGGTTTAAAGGGCAATCTTCTGCCATGACGGCAGAAGCATAATAAAAGTTGTGTTGAGAATAGATGGAGAAGCTCTCCAAATACTCTTTAACGGTATTAATATGAGTTGAATATTTGTCATACAAATATAAGATATTAAGCTTTTTGTGATTAAGGGTTTGGGCTTCATTTTTGTTCACAAGGTTTTGTTGGTTTTGGGATTTGGTTTGTTGTTTGTGTTTTGTTTTTGGTTGGTGTTTTTGGT
>JANWIO010000020.1 GCA_025449835.1 Vampirovibrionales bacterium | reverse complement strand
GGATTTGATTGTATTTTTGTACCAGGACGTGGTATTCTTAAAATCTAAAATTAGACATTCCATGATATATCATGAATCGATGTCTTTGATATCAGAATTATACGCCCCTTGAAGGGAGGTCGAAAACCCTTGGCGGAAGTTGAAGTCTCTCCTGGAGAAAGTATTGAAAGCGCTTTAAAACGCTTTAAGAAAAAAATTCAGAAAGCAGGAATTCTTTCTGAAATTAAACGTAGAGAGCGTTATGAAAAACCCAGTCAACGTCGTAAACGGAAACGGGAAGCGGCACGGAAACGTTCTCGATAATTTTAAAATCGTGATTGAAAAGGCTCTTTAACAAGGGCCTTTTCTTTTTGACAAAAAACTCAGCTCATTCGGGAAGATCGTGAAGAGATTATTAATGCTGTGTTTGGAGCAGCACAAAAATAATATAAGTTGTTTTTATACAAATACAAGGCTAAACAAAATGTGTGGACAACAAATTAAGGCTAGGGTATATGAACATTTCTTCGCTTTTCAATTTTAATAATTCTATCAAACAATCTTCAAATCAGCTTGTTAAACCCCTTGTTTCATTTCTTTTCCCACCGGCTGCGGAAAAAGTAGCGGAATTAACGGCTGCTCCTCATATTGTGGAGTGGTCCCAATCTAAAACCAGAAAACGTAAAAGCGATACTGGTGAAACATTGGTTCCGACAATGGAAGCCATGGGTGGGAATGAAGAAAAGTCACAAGCGGAAGCTTCATTTAAACCGTTAACGGCTTATTCTCATCAATTGCTGTATGCCTACGAAATGGGAGCTCATTATTTATACAACCAATATAAAAAGAATCCTATAAAATCAAATGACACTGTTGTTGCGACTGCCCGACAACTCAAGCAGCTTCAGGGACAACAAAGTGTATTTTCCTAGAAAAGGTTGAGACACCACACATTACGATACAGTGCCGGAGTTTTCTCCGGCTTTTTTTTGCAGAATTTAAATAAAAAGCATTTCTTTTCGGAAAAATAGTTCAGGCAGGCTTTCAGAACTTAATAATCTCCTAATGTTTGGGGTATCAAAAAAAAGAATACAAATTGTTTTTATATATATAGCAATTAAAATCTTTTGCTTAAAGGCTAAAATGCTGTGGTCTCGTTACTTGTGTGTGTGTTATGGAGGTTTCTCAACATGTCTCTTTCAATTAATAATAGTGCATTGCTTTCCAATGCCTCGCAAATTACCTTGAATCGCTCGATGTTGCAAAAACTGGTACGGCTTGCCTTGATTATTGGTGCGTCTAAATCGTCGGGTTCTGGTCAACTTTCATCTTTATTAGGGAATACACAACTTGGTAATACTGGTTTGCCGAACACCACGATGAATAACCCCATGTTAGGTGATGTTGGTACATCTGAATATCCGTTGCCGCCATCCAACCAAGTTAGTAATCAAACGACGTTAGATGAGGCAACAACAGAAACCTTAAATGCAGCTTCTTATTTACCGGCTCCTGAGGTACAACCGTTATTAATGGGTTTAAAAATTGCACGCTGGAGTGCTGCTAACCCCTCTCCCCTAAATTCACCAGCGTTTTCAGCATCATTAAATGGTGTTTTAGGGAGCGACCCATTGGTTGACCCATTATTAAATAATCCCAATTATGTTGCTTAGCCGTTCAAAATTCAAAATGGTTTTGACAGACTTATTCTAGAATCAAGATTTCTTCTTGAATGGCGTGATGATGCTTAATTAAAAAAATAAGTGGAATATAGCATAATAAAAATGCAACGCCACTAATAATAAATAAGTCTTCGTAGGCCATGGTAAGGCCTTGTGCATGAACCAAATTATTCATCATGGCAAGAGCTTGCATCTTAGCCACATGCACAGAAGCTCCTTGGCTCATCATAAAAGCTTGTATTTGCTTTAATGATGCCATTGCTCGTGGATTATAAGGGGAGATATTTTCTGCCAGGTGCGAAATATGCAAGACTTCCCTTCGCTGTAACAAGGTGGTTAATACCGCAATTCCAAAACTGCCGCCCAGTTGTCTTAAAAGCGTATACAAGCCAGAAGCTCCAGACATATGCTCGCGGGCGATGGGGCTTAAGGTCGCTGAAGATAAGGGCACAATCACAAGTCCTAATCCAAATCCTCTTAAAAATAATGGAGAAAGAAGATCAAAGAAACCTACTTGGGCTGTCATAGTTGAAAATTGAAACATCCCTAAAGCGACCAAGGCCAAACCAACAGAAATAGAAATTCTGGGGTCGGACTTATCCGCTAAAAAACCTGCGATGGGCATGGCCATTGCGGTTGCAATTGCCCCGGGTAATATTGTTAACCCAACCTGCCAGGCATCATAATGAAGAATACTACTCAGGAATAAAGGCAACATGAGCAATATACCGTACATTCCAAATCCCATGATGAGGCCGATAATGTTCCCCATTAAAAAGGTTTTATTTTTCAAAACAGAAAGATCCACGATGGGGTTTTTAATTGTAAGTTCTCGGTAAATAAAACCGGCCAAAGAGAGGATCGCTGTAATGGAGAGAATGGTGATGAGTGAAGAGCTAAACCAATCATCATGCTGACCTCGTTCTAAAACAAATTGCATGGAAGAGACACAAACGGTGAGTAATGTTAGTCCCCAGGCATCAAATTTCCCTTGGGGTTTCTGGATGTAAGTAGGGTTCTTGATAAAAATCAGTGTCATTGCAATGGCCGCAACGCCAATAAAAACGTTAATATCAAAAATCCAGCGCCACGAAATGTTATCAGTAAGCCAACCCCCTAATGCAGGACCAATAGCAGGGCCAAGTATAACACCCATGCCAAAAATAGCCATGGCTTTTCCATGTTCTTGAGGCGGATAGCTTTCTAAGAGGATGGCTTGGGCAATGGGGATCAGAACGCCTCCTCCAAACCCCTGAATAATCCGAAAAATGATTAATGAACCAATATTCCAAGAAAGGCCGCAGGCGAGGGATGAAACGGTAAAGAGGGCTAAAGCAAGAGCATAAAACTGTTTTCGTCCAAGATAGGCAGTTAGCCATCCGGTGAGGGGCATCACAATGGCTTGAGCAATGATAAATCCTGTTACAACCCATGATAATTCATCCAAACTTGCTCCCAAGCTGGCCCCAATATCGGACAAAGCCACATTAACAATGTTGGTATCGATAATAGCCATCAGTGCACCCAGCATCACGGTTGTCGTAATCATTACCCGGCTTACAACAACGGGACCTTGAGAATCTGTAATGTTAGGGGAGGCCATTTCTGAAGACATGAGGCATAATCTCCAGGATTAGGGTTTTGTTAAAACTGTTGCAATGACAGACATCCCTGGCCTGAGGACCTTATCAAGATCGTCTTTAGGGTCAATCAAAATTTTAATAGGGATGCGTTGGACCACTTTGACAAAGTTTCCCGTTGCGTTTTCAGGAGGTAAAAGCGAAAAGACAGCGCCACTGGCTGGTTCAATGCTATCGACGTGTCCATGGAAAACTCGGCCTGGGTAGGCATCTACTTTAATGGTTGCGGGATCGCCCGCGTGGATCTTATAAAGCTGTGTTTCTTTATAGTTTGCCATCACCCACACATCATCTAGCGGGATAATAGCCAATAACGGTTGATCCGGTTGAATGACTTCACCAATCTGCACGGTTTTGTTGCCAACTGTACCAGAGACCGGGGCCAAAATTTGAGTATAACTTAAATTTAACTCTGCCGCTTTTAAATTGGCTTCGGCTTGCTTTACTTTTTGCTGATCCGCTTGAAGTTGGGCCTGGCTCACCGTCACGTTATAACTCTCAGCTTGGGCGTGTTTGATGTTGGCAATGGCTTGATTAACTTCTTGTTTTGCCAGTTGTACGGCATTTTGGCTCTCTCTAAGCTTGGCTTTTCCAGAGATAACAGCAGCTTCTGCCTGAAGAACGCCAACTTTGTCAACACGAAACTGTGCTTTAGATGTTTTATATTGGGCTTCCGCCTGATCTAAATCAGCTTGAGAGACGAATTCTTCCTGCCGTAGACGCTTCATTCGCTGATAGTTTAAAGACGCTTGGACTAATAAGGCTTTACTTGCTTCTTCCTTCGCATGGGCTGCGTTAACCGCTTCATTTTGTTGTATTAGATTTGCTTTTGCTTCAGAGAACGCTTCTACTGCCTCATTAACGGAGGCTTCAAACTGAGATTTTGTGGCATTAGCGGCTTCTAGTTGACTACTGGTTTCGCCACTTTGCAGTAATACTTTTGATTGATCGGCAGTGGCATCTCCTTCAGCTGAGGCTAAAGCCGCTTTAGCCTGATTGACTTTAACTTGATAATCAACTGGATCCATTTGTATTAAGGGGGTATTTTCTTTCACAAATTGGTTTTCTTTTACCAATATAGTGGCGACATTTCCAGACACTTTTGCGCTAATGGGCACGACATGGCCTGCAATATAGGCATCATCTGTCTCTTCGTGAGTTTTAAAATAGTGCCATAAGAGTAGGCTCCCCAAGCAGGCCACCAGAAGGGAAAACAGCAGGCCCCAGCGTAAAAATTTTCTATTATTGATTTCGTTTAAGATTTTTTTGACCATTGTTCAAACGTCCATGGGTTAATTTAGTACTTGTCTCCAATTGGGAGGGCTTCATGGGATGATTTTTTGTAATTGATGAGTTTATAGGCGATAGGAATAACGAACAACGTGAGGATTGTTGACACCATCATGCCTCCAACAATGGCAATCCCCATAGATTGTCGGCTTTCAGATCCGGCCCCTAAGGCAAATGCAATGGGAACTGCACCAAATATCGTTGCAACGGTTGTCATCATAATGGGACGAAAACGAATGAGAGAGGCTTGTAAAATGGCTTCATTCAGTGGAAGCCCATGATCCCGTTGAAGTTGGTTGGCATATTCAACAATCAAGATGCCGTTTTTGGTGACCAAGCCAATGAGCAACACCATCCCGATTTGGCTGTAGACATTGATACTGGCATTGGCAAAAAACAATGCCAGCAAGGCACCGCATACGGCCAGTGGAACTGTAAGCAAAATCACAAAAGGATGCTTAAAGCTTTCAAACTGGGCGGCTAGGACAAGGTAAATAAGAACCAGTGCAAAGAGAAAAGTTGCATAAAAAGCGGTTCCGGCATCCTTGAGTTCGCGGGATTGTCCAGCATAGGAGATTTCAATGTTCGGGGGTAAAACTTCATGGGCAATGGTCTCAAGTTTGTTGAGGGCCGTTCCAAGGGGAAGCATAAAGGGAATATTGCTCCCTGAAATCGTGACGGAGCGTAGACGGTTGTAATGATTGATTTCATTGGGCGAAACCGTCTCTTGATACGAAACAACGTTTGCCAATGGAATCATTTCATCTTGATTTCCCTTTACCATAATGGAGCGAATCGTCGAAGGAATATCCCGATACTGGGGTTCAGCCCGAACCATGACTTTGTACCGCTTATTAAATAATTTAAAATCGGTAATGTTAAGACCCCCCAGTAAAATTTCCAGTGCTTTGGAGATTTCTTTCGGGGTAACACCCAGTTCTTCCGCTCGATCCCGTGAAATATGCACATCAATTTGGGGTTTATTCAGCTTAACGTCAGTGTCGAGGTTCACAATACCTGGGATTTTTTGGGCTTTTTGAATAATTTGTTCAGCATCGTTGTACAGTTCGTTTTCATCAAAGCCTTGAAGCACCATTTGAATGCTACCCCCAAAACCAAACTGCGGTGCAGAAGGAGGATTGATGGGGAACACAAAGGCTTCAGGAATTTGCATCATCTGGGGTTGGATTTGAGCAACGATTTGCTGTTGTTTCGTTTTTCGCTTATCCCATAACTTTAATGAGCTAAACATAATGCCTTGATTGACACTACCATTACCATTGGGAGAAAAGCCGATGACCGAAAAGTTTTTTGCCACTTCTTTTCGCTGATTAATAATGGCTTCTGCCCGGCGGACAGCTCTGTCTGTGTAAGCCATGGTTGCACCTTCTGGTGCTTTAATGACGGTGAGGATTGAACCCCTATCTTCGGTGGGCAGAAAGTCAGTGGGAATGACTTTGAGTAAAGCAACGCTTAGTCCGACAAACAAAAGCCCTGCAAAAATAATTGTTTTAGGATGTTCAAGCCCCCATTCTAGCGATGCTTTGTAGTATTGCGGAATATTGCTGAAAAAATGTTGTAACGGATGAAAAAGTCTTTCAATGAGAGGCTTTTTAAACTGAATCTCTTCTAATGAAGGCGTTTGATGGGATTTGAGCCATTTTGAACAGAGCATAGGCGACAATGTCAGGGATACAAATCCAGAGATGAGAACCGATGCGGCGACAGCGATGGCAAATTCAAAAAATAACTTTCCAGTACTCCCCGACATAAACCCAATGGGCACAAAAACGGCAACCAACGTGATAGTGGTGGCCATAATGGCAAAGCCGATTTCTTGCGTTCCCTTAAAAGCGGCTTGTAATGGGGTTTCTCCGAGCTCAATATGGCGCGCAATGTTCTCCAAAACCACAATAGTGTCATCCACAACAAGGCCAATGGCCAAGGTAAGGGCGAGTAAGGTAAAGGTGTTAATGGTAAATCCAAAGGCATACATGACCCCAAAGGTGGCAATAATGGAGATGGGAATTGAAACTGCCGGAATTAGAGCAGAACGTAGGTTTCGGAGAAAGAGAAAAATCACCACCACCACCAGAAAGCCTGCAAAGATTAACGAATCTTTGACCTCTTGAATAGAACGGTCAATAAACAACGATTCATCATAAGCCGGTTCGAGTGTCATGCCAGGAGGCAATTGTTTTTGGAGATATTTCAGTTTTTCTTTCACCGCATGAGCAACGTCCAGAGTGTTTGCTTTGGATTGCTTGATAACCCCAATACCCACGGCGGGTTTACCATTCAGGCGAACAATGGTTCGATCATCTTCGGGGCCCACTTTGGCGTAACCCACATCTTTCAGGTAAACCGGTGTGTCATTAACGGTTTTAATAATCATATTGTTAAACATTTCAGGCGTGTAGAGTTCACCTTGGGTTTTGACCGTAAATTCGACGTTCTTGCTTTCGATCCGGCCTGCTGGAATTTCAACGTTTTTATCGTTTAAAGCGTCTTCAATATCGGCTGGCGTCACTTTTCGGGCGGCCATTTTGAGTGGGTCAAGCCAAATACGCATTGAATATTGGCGTTCCCCGCCAATTCGGATGCTGGAAACGCCTGGAAGGGTCTGAAGGGGATCTTTTAAATACTTTTCAACATAGTCGCTAAGTTGAAGACGGCTATAACGGTTTCCTGAAAGCCCAAGCCAGATAATGGGTTGAGCGTCTGCATCCTGTTTTGTCACAATGGGATCATCTACGTCTGTGGGAAGTTTTTGGCGAGCTCGGGCAACCCGATCTCGGACATCCTGGGCAGCCACATCGATATTACGATCTAAGTCAAACTCAATAACAATGGTGCTATTTTCTTCGGAACTCACAGAACTGATGGTGCGAATCCCCTCGATACTGGTGAGTTCATCTTCAAGCGGTTCTGTAATAGTTGCTTCAATGGTTTCTGGTGAGGCTCCCTGGTAAAACGTATTGACAGAAACAACCGGGGGATTAATATCGGGATACTCCCGGACAGGCAAACGAAAAAAGCAAAATGCCCCCAGCAGAACCAAAATAAGAGACATCACTGTTGCAAGAACAGGCCGTTTAATGGAAATATCCGATAACCACATTAGGGACCTGCTTCCGTATCAGACTCCGTTGCACTGTTTGAAGAAATAATTTTGATGGGGGAGCCTTCCCGGACTTTTTGAATCCCGCCAGTGAGGACTTCTTGGTGGGCCTGGAGTCCTTGGGTGATTTCAACCCATCCTGGAATACGGATACCGGTTTTAACAGGTTGGTACATCGCCTTGCCATGATCTGCAACATAAACATAATACTTCTCGCCCTGAGGGATGAGGCTTTCTTCGGGAACAATCAATGCATCTTTTTTATAGGCCAATATCACTTTGATATTCGCATATTGGCCGGGTTTTAAAACATTTTGAGGGTTCTGAATCAGTGCTTTCACTGTTACAGAACGGGTGTCTTGTGACACCATTGGATCAATAAAAATAATATGCCCCGTAACGGTTTTGTTTGGATCATTTTCGGCCTGAATATCCACGGGCATGCCCATTTTGAGTTGGTCTAAATAACGTTCTGGGACGCCCAATGTCACCTTAAGTGGGTCTGATTGCACTAAAGTCAGCAGTTTTTGGGTGGGAATCACATAATCACCAATATTAATTTGCTTTAATCCAATTATTCCGGAGAAAGGAGCATCAATCAGGGTGTCAGCATAGTCATATTGAGTGTGTTGAAAATGGGCTGTGGCAGATTGAACAGCAGCTTTTGCCTGTTGTAATCGGGATAAGGCGCTGTTTTTTTCCATGGCAATGGCGGTGTAATTAGCCTTGGCCACTTGGTAAGTTGTTTTCTTTTCATCTAAATCTTGCGCCGAAATAAATTGTTTGTTCCAAAGGGTTTTGTAACGTTTGTACTCAGCTTGAGCTAAGTTCTCTTGAGCTTTGGCCTGCTGTAGAGAGGCAAGTTTTGACTGGTAATCGTCTTGAACGCTTTCCATGCTTGCTTTTGCTTGGGAAATATTGGATTGTGCTTCCTCAATATCGGCAGATTGTTTATCATGCTCAAGGCGAACCAATGGCTGGCCTTGATGAACCTGCTCTCCTTCCTTAAAGTAAATTTGACGAATCAGCCCAGGGGTCTCGGGTTTAATATCAATTTGTTGGTTGGCTTCCAGTGAACCAACCGTTTCATATGTCACTGGCAGGGTTTTTACCTCAACCGTGGCTACCGTAACCGATGGCGTGAAATTAAACCCATGGTGAGGGTGCCCCATTATCCTGAAATAAAGCGTTAATCCGATACTCAGAATTAAAACCAAGAATATCCCGATAATAATGGCGACGGGTGGGATTTTTTTAGGGTGGCCATGATAAAAATTATCACTAGGGCTTTGTAATGTTGGCGCCATTAAATTGATATCCTTGTGTTATGGTACGAATCGAAGCGAGTCCCAGGTTTGAAAGGAGAATAACCTGGTTTTTGTTATAGTCTAAAAAAGATGTTGCCAGCTGGGAGCGAGCTTGTGTTAAGTTGGTCATTGCCGTTTCCAAATCCAGGTTGGTTCCAACTCCAGCTTTTAATCGTCCTAGGGCATTTTCATATGCTTCTTGGGCATATTCTAATGTCTCCCGGGCTTGGGCCACATTTGCTTCTGTTGTTTTTAAATCCACAATAATGTTTGCCAGGTTCTCTTCTAAAAGCTTGTCTGCTTGCGCATAATTCAGTTGGGCAATTTGGGCATCTGTTTTGGCTTGCTTAATTTGTAAGGGTTTTCCAAATCCCATGTTATCCAAAAGATTGGTGCTGACGACAACACCAATAAATTTACTGCTTTCGAGCGAATTTAAGTGAGGGCCTGTTCTATCAATATAGGCTGAAATATCAAATTGTGGAAAAATATCAGCAATGGATACTGTAACATCGGTATTAGCTGCTTGTTCTAGACTATTAAGCGCACTTAAATGTGGATTATATCGTTTTGCTGTGGCAAGTAATTTGGAGGTTGGGATATCTTCTGGGACCAATCGAACCATTGTTGCATCCAGAGAGGGGGGGAGAATATCCACGTTGAAATTCATATTGAGTAACTGTGAAAGATGATCCGACGTTTTGGATATCTGATCTTCGGCAAGGAGTAAATTGGATTTTTGTGTTGATAGGAATGTTTGGGCTTGTAAAAGATCGAGCTTTACGCCAACCCCACTCTCTAACCGTGCCTGATTGACTGCAACTTGAGTTTCAGCTTCTTTAATAGCTTCAAGTGAAATAGCTCTTTTCCAGTAGGCTTCTTGCAGATCATAATAGGCTAAGGCAACCTGGCTTAAGATATCTTGACGAGATTCATCTGATAAACTTTTTTGCGCTTCTTCCCGTTGCTTTGAGGCCTTAATTTCAAAAATATTTTTCCCGCCAGAGTAAATGGTATAGTTTGCGAGGAGTTGAGGCTGATAAGTGGTTCTGAAAATACTAATATTTTGACCCCCAAAAATTTGAATAGCGCCCACAAATCGTGATTGGGTGTATTGTAAAACCAAGTCTGGCAGCAGATCAGATAGTTTATAGAGGAAATCTAAATGCTGTTTTTCGACATTTTCATCACTGATTTTGATGGTGATATTTTTTCCTAATGCCAGCTCCAAAGCTTGTTTGAGCGAAAGGGGGAGTTTTTCAGTTTTTTCCAATGTGGCTTTTAATGTAATCGGCGCCAATGTCCCTTTGGGTGGTTGTACATTAGCGGTCTCTTCTTGATGTGAGGAAGTTGTTTTGGAGGACGTGTTTGACTGATTGTTTACGGCAAGGGCTGGCCCTTTGGCCAGGGAATTACTTTGGCTCATTAAGAGGGTTGTTATTGCGGATAACAATAATGATTTTGCAAAGTGATTCATCTCTGTGGGCTCTTCCAAGAATTAATAAACCAACGAACTAATTTGAGTAAATCTGCCTCTTCCATATATTTGGGCATTTGAATATAGGGCAGGGGGAAAAAGCCAGCTGTTGCAATTCTTAGGAGATAAGCCGCCTCCTCATGATCAACAATACAAAAGGTTTTTTGTTCAATTCCTTGCTTCAGGATAGTTCCAATTGCGTTTTCAAAACGTTTTTCCCAATTGTCCACGGATTCTGGGAAGTTCTGAACCAGATAGGCGATAATCTCTTTGCCATGTGGGGTTTCGGTGCGAAAGGCGTTTATGTAGCGAAACTTATTAAGGAAGAAATTTTCCAATTTTTGGCTTGCAGTCAGGGATTTGTTTTGTAAAGTGGTTTGCAGAAAGGCGTCTTGCTCCTCCCGGCACTCTTGAGCAATAGCCAACACAATTTCATCTTTGTTTTTGAAGTAAAGATAAATGGTTCCCACTGCCATTTGGGCATCTTCAGCAATTTCGCTCATGGTGGTTTTCGAAACACCATAATGCATCATCCTTTTGCGGGCAATCTCCAGGATTTTATCCCGTTTTTCAGTGTGTGACTGTGATGATGTGTGTTGTGTAGACATGTGTTTAAGAAGAATGAATGATTGATTAATTTATTCATTTTAACAAAATGGCTTGAAATAGCAAGTTTAAAAATCAGTATTTAAGCTGAACAAATGATTTCAATCCGAGGTCTTGTGAGTGGCAACACTTCCTGTCAATGCGAGAAGTAGAAGGGTCTATAAGGTTTAATGGAGAATCCTATATCCATGGTCGGAAGTTGGAAAATCGTTGTTGTTTGAACAAATCATGGTGTTTGACGTCAACCGAAGAAAGTTAGAGAAATATCCAATAGCAGCTAGGCCGTTAAAAAAATATAAAAAGATGAGGAGAAGATGTCCGAAATCGATCATAATGAAAGATGGGATTGTCGATAGGAGGCTTGTCAGATGATGGAGCATAAAATCAAGTGGCTAAGCTTAGGGTGTGTTCTGGGAGGCATTTTATTTTGGGCTTGTTTTAACGTTTTTTCCATCTGGGGGCACTCGCAATTAAACGTTCGGCAGTCTTTGAGCAATATCTTGGGTGAAAATAACTTTAAAAGCTCGCCGTTTCAGAATTTGCAAGTTACAGATCCTTTTTCTGAAATGGAAAAGATGAATCATGAAATGGATTCGTTCTTTAACAATTTTTCTCAGCAGTTTGATGCTCCTTTAGTTGCTTCAAACACAATGAGCACCACTTTTCAGATTCCGCAAGTGCATTTAAATGAGACACGTCAGTCATATGAACTGAGTATTCCTCTGAGCCAGCCTCAGGAAGAAAAGAATATCAAGATTAAAGTAAAGCCTCACTGGATTGATATTGAGGGCCAACTACCGATTCTGTCACCTGATGGTAAACAGACTCTGGGTAGTTCCAGTTTTATGAAGTCATTTAGTCCCTCCCAAGCTGTTAATCCACAAAGTGTGCAAAAAACCTATAAAAATCATTCACTTCTGATTACTATCATGAAACAAAAGCCTGGTACCTCGTCTCAATCTTCACAAGGGGTTCAACCAAGGTCTCAGAAGACTTTACCATCCAGCATTCAACAACAATTACATAATCAATCTCAAAGCTTTATTTAGTCTCTGGTTTGAAAAACCTAATCCAGACGTTGGATATTTGCACCCATCCTTGGGTTAGCAATGATAGAATAATGACATTGATTGGCAAGGATGAAAGCAGGTTTTGAGGTTGAATAATCTCACGACGTTGGATAAATTCTTTAAAATCAGTTTAGGCATGGTTGCTTGGGCCACATTGGCCTGGATGCTTTTTCAGGCGGCCAACTTCTTAAACGGTATTGTCATTCTTTTTGGTATGGTGGCGTTGTTTAGTTATATTTTGTTGGCGCCGGTGAATATGATGGAGCGTGTTCTTCGGAAATTAATGATGGAATTTATTCAGTTTTTTAGATTGAAATTCTTGGAACAACATTTGCCGTCGCGTTTTCCAAGAGCAATCTCGATTTTTATTGTGTATCTAATGTTTGTTTTAGTGATGCTGGTTACCAGCGTTCGTTTTGTTCCGGTTGCTTTTTCGCAGTTGCAGCAATTTTCAAATCAATTGCCCTCCTATGTCCATCAAACAGAAGAGTGGATTCTAAACGAACCTTTTTTGCAAAACTATTTTCATCAGGAAATTGATGCCCTTCGATCCCGTGGAGAGCTCTCAAAACACCAGGAAATTCGCATTGAGATTGAATCCCAGAAAGAAGCGAGTCAACATCAAAATTTAACCCCAACCGAAAAGCAGGTTATTCGGGAGAAAATATTCAGTACATCGGCTCGAATTAACGAGTTTGTAAGCGAGTATATCGGGGGAACTTTTAATAATCTGTTAACTGTGATTAGTACGACTTTAACTGGATTTATATACGCTTTAACAGCGGTTGTGCTAATTTTTTACTTGTTGATGGATGGGGATGTTTTAAAAAATGGTTTTGTTAGTATGCTCCCTGCTGAAAGCCAAAATACAGCAGAGTCTCTTTTGTCCAGTTTTCATGAAGTGATGTATGGGTTTGTAAAAGGCCAGGTAATACTTGGGATTGCGACTGGGGCATATATGATTATTATTTATTCGATTTTTGATGTGCCATATGCCCTATTTTTAGGGGCCTTTTTTGCGATCGCTGAAATTATACCGGTTTTTGGGACTTGGCTTGGCTTTTTACCTGGAATATTGGTATTGCTTTTTATGGGGCCAACAAAACTCCTGTTTGTAGCAGGGTGTGTTTATGCTTTCCAGTTAATTAAAGACAATATTGTTGCACCGAAAGTGATTGGTAAAGTGATGGGGTTGCATCCGACCATTGTGATTGTATCTTTATTGGTGTGTGCAAAATTAGCTGGTGTGGTGGGAATACTCTTTGCAATTCCTTTTGCCAGTATGATAAATGTTCTCATTCACTTCTTTCAGGATAAAGATCGACAGGTTGTTCAGGTGGAGGGGGATTAAATTATGCTTTTGGGCAAGCGCATTTCCAATCTCATTAAACAAAAGTTTCGTGTTGGTGTTTTTTTGCAAAACGTAATTGGCAATGAAATTGATGAAAGGAGTTATTAGAAACTGGACAGGTTCTTTAAATTGGGTATTGCTTTACTAGCCCTTGCAACATTGATTTGGATGTTGTTAATGGGGGCACAATATTTATATAATCTGGTGGCATTACTTGGGTTAACCGTTTTCTTCACGTACATCTTACTTGCTCCTGTGAATCTCATGGAAAAGATGATTCACCAGGGCCTTTCCTGGCTGTTTGCCGTTGTAAAATTATCTAAATTTTTTGAAAAGATGCCCGTGCTAGTGCCACGAGCATTTGCCATTTTATTGGTATATTTGGCTTTTGGTTTAACTGTATTGGTAACCAGTGTCCGATTTTTACCGGTTGCTTTTGAGCAACTCTACCAATTCTCAAATGATTTTCCGACTGAGCTTCACTTGGGAGAAGAATGGGTCTTAAATCTTCCCCTGACACAAAGTTTTTTTCACCAGGAAGCAGTCGCTTTACAATCTCATCAAAACGAGAGTCCCAATTTAATTAAGCCAGTCATCATTGGTATGAAGTCTGTACGGATCAGTAAAACACACCTTAAACTTTCGCCTCATGAAAAGCAAGTGATACGTGAACGGATGTTTCTCACGCCAGGGCAGATAGAACGATTTATGCAAAGGCATATTTCACATCTTCTTCATAATATGTTGAAAATTGTCAGTACAACCATTGCGGGGTTTGTTTACACAATTACTGGTTTCATTTTGGTGTTTTATTGCTTATTAGATGGTAAAAGCCTGAAAGAACGATTTGTGTCTATGTTTCCTTTGTATAATCAGAGCAAAGTGAATCTCTTTTTATTGAATTTTCATGACGTGATGTTTGGGTATACCAAGGGGAATGTTATCTTGGGGATTTTAACCGGCATTTACTGGATACTGGTAAACTCACTGTTTGGGATTCCCTATGCGTTTTTTCTGGGAACATTTTTTGCTGTTGTCCAAATGATTCCTGTAGTGGGGCCATGGATTGGCTTTTTACCGTGGTTACTGGTTGCGCATCTGGTAAGTCCCTTTCGCCTAGTGCTTGTGTTGACCCTGATTTTAGGGTTTCAACTGGTTAAAGACATTTGGTTATCTCCAAAAGTATTGGGACATGTTTTAGGCATTCATCCGGTAATTGTGATTCTTTCATTGTTAGTTTGTTCTAAAATTGCGGGCCTTTTGGGGATTTTGTTCGCGATTCCTTTCGCCAGCATGATTAATGTTGGGATTCGTCAAATGCAACATTCTGGTATTTCTGCTTCTTAAGTTAACAACCTGTTTCTTATGAAGCTATATTGGTCTTAAAGGGAATATTAAGAAAATTGTAATGTTTTAAAATAGGTGTTTTTGCCCATAGCATAAGGAGTTTACATTTCTTTGCGAGAAAGCGGCGCAATTCTGACATTTGTTTTGTTTTTTAAATAATATAAGAAATTTAACGGACAGAATGAAATGAGTGAGAAAGGAGTTCTATTTCTAAATTTTTGATTTTATATATGAGGCTGAATAAATGAGGAGAGAGTGCTTATTGAGAAATTTTTATTTTAATAGAGTAGCGTGATAATTTTTGGAAATAGGAGGACATTACGAGAACATTGTTTAAGCCTAAGTGGCTAAAGATGAAGGATGATATAGAAGGAGGTATTTACTTTAAAAATAAAATTTTAAAACTAAATAAACTGATTTAAAAAATTGTCTTATGAGACAAAATTGAATTTTAGAACAACCCGGTGCTCATCCATGGGCATCGGGTTTGTTGATCAGGTCAGTTCTTTTAAAAATTTATCTCTACGGTGTCATTCGATTGAATTTTTAAGGGTTTTATAGTGCTACATTACTGTAATTACTCTAATTACAGGGAAAAACGAGCAGTTTAATATTTTAATTCCTCTCAATAAAAGGGGTTTAGGTTTTACTTAAGTGTTGAATGATTTTGCCGATACTGATTGAGAGTATTTTGGTCTGAAAAACCGGTTGGCTAAAGATACTCACCAACTCAATACTTCCAATTGCCAGGATGAGATAAGCCTGACAATGAAGGTCTTTACAGGCAGAATCTTTTGATTTTGTCCAAAAGGCCAGGAATGTACTGAGGTTACATCCCAAATGTGTGGCTCTGGAGACACCTGATGT
>JANWIO010000019.1 GCA_025449835.1 Vampirovibrionales bacterium | reverse complement strand
GGTAGGGGTTGGCGTTGGTGTAGGTGTTGGCGTTGGTGTAGGTGTTGGCGTTGGTGTAGGTGTTGGCGTTGGCGTTGGCGGTGGGGTAGGGGTTGGCGTTGGTGTAGGTGTTGGCGTTGGTGTAGGTGTTGGCGTTGGTGTAGGTGTTGGCGTTGGCGTTGGCGTTGGTGTAGGGGTTGGCGTTGGTGTAGGGGTTGGCGTTGGTGATTGTGCCTTGCTTTCTTCTAAAAGCAAGACAACAAAAATCATCATAAAGCTAAACATGGCCATGGGATTTGGCCCAGCGGGTGGTGCCATTGTTGGCAAAAATGCCCCCGCACTCATTCCTTGCGCCGCGTTACTTACGCCAGCCATAGTGGTTCCTAAATTGGTTAAATCTTGCGGTGTTGCGCTCCCTGGAAGATTCCCCATGTACATCAAAGAAGTCGGATCCACACCGTTGATTGCGCCTCCTGACTGGGGCTGCATCGGTGATGGTAAAAAATTGGAAAATGAATTATTGTTCAGTTGCATTTTTTCTCTCTCTTCTTGTTTTTGCTTCACTTCTCGTAATTGTTAATAAAATAAAAACAATTGATTCTTAATAATTGCTTTATATTTTGATAAAAATAACAATTTGTTACATTGAAGTATAATGTCCCAATGACATACCAAAGCCATAGGCTTTGTAACCGGGTGTTTACCCGTTGCATCTCTGTTTATAAAATCGCAAAACAACAAGTTATTCTTGCTCTCAATGCATTTATCCGTGGCAGGAATATATTATTTGCGGTAGCCGTTGGCTGCCCCTAAATTCAAGGGATTATTTATAAATGTTTCAGATGTTCCTGAACCACTGACGCTACTACCCGATTGCGTAGGCATTGTGGTATTGGGGTTGGTAAAGTTCTGAATAGGCGTTGAACCGCTATACCCACTACCAGGATAGGGCGTGATACCACTGCCAGAAATAGGCCCTGAACTGCTGGAGCCACTGCCTGCAACAATTCCTGAACTGCCGGCCCCCCCATTGGATAAAATGGGAACCGAGCTGGGAATAAAATAATTATTATTAATAATGGTGGGGGTTGCACCCACAAGATCAGTATCAGGATTAAAATAAAGGGAATTGCCATCCACAGGTGCGTATTTGCTGACCTCGCCAGTACTCACAGTCCAGGTTATTATCTGTTTTCCGGGAGCCATGCCTTGCCTTACGATTGTCTCTGTACCAAACCTCGTCATGTTGCTCAGTAACATCTGGACAATATTATAGCGCTCAGACCCAACAGGAAGTTGTTGTTGTAAAAGTTGAAGCTGCTGCATACTGGCCGTTGAAGCGGCTCCAGGAGTTTTTTGAAAGACTTGAGGGCCGCCACTAGCATTAATCATGGCCGCCGAATTAATAACACTATCTACATCCGATACCAGATAGCCACTTCCACTGGTTGGTGGTGGCGGGGGTGGAATTGGCGTTGGGGGTGGGGGTACTGGTGTTGGCGGTGGTGGCGTAGGTGTCGGGGGTGCTGGTGTAATATTAATCACCTGATAATGAGCATTCTGAAGATCGGATTGTGATACTAAATCGGGTTGGCCATCCCAGGCAGCACACCGATTAACATCATCCATACCAACAGACCATTGGATTTGGTCTGAGCCAGGATAATGGAAAATGGTTTCGGTCCCCATCGTATGGCAATTATTAATGAGCATATTAATAATTTGATATTGTGTTGAGTTTGCAGGCGTGTTTTGAAGCAACGCTTGTAATTCTGGAATGGTTGCAAAGGATCCCTGGCCAGAAGCCTCCCGAATCACAGCATCTATATCAGACACCGCATAGCTGGTTGGTGGTGGTGGCGGAATCGGTGTTGGCGGGGGTGGTGTTGGAACCGGCGTCGGAACGGGTGTTGGTACTGGAACATAAACGGGTGTTGGCACCGGGACATAGACAGGTGTCGGCACCGGGGTGGGAACATAAACCGGTGTCGGTGTGGGTGCGGGTGTCGGCGTAAAATTATTAATGGTGGTGTTATTATTATTCGTCGTATTGTTGTTGGTAATATTAATGGTGCCGCTATTCGTACTCACATTTGCATTGCCGCCGGAAGAATCATTGTCGCTCTGCGACTTTGAGCTACCCGACAGCAATGATTGCAAGAGTAAAACGAGGATGAGCATGCTGGGGTTAAAACTAAATGAACTATACGCAGCCGGTGCTGGTGCTGGCCCAGGTTGTAGAAAGTTATTGCTGGATGTGGATTGGGATAATCCAGGTACTCCCTGAAGAAGTTGCTGAAGCCAGTTGACATCAGACGAACCTTGTAGGTTGCCCATGGCAGACATCAGGGATGAAGAAGGATCCGAAGCAAAAGAGGTTCCTAAACTTGCTAACGAGCTTTGTGACTGGGGTTGAGAAGGGTCATTCATTAATGATAATGAAGAGTTATTCGGTTGCCAATAAGGGCTATTGGATTGACTATAGTATCCCCCTGCACCATCAGTGCCAAAGAATATATGTGACTCAGACGAAGAGGAACTGCTGGAAGACTGCGTTCCCTTGCTACTGAGGACATTGGCCAGTAAAGCTGCGATTAATGAAGAATCCATGATAGTGACGTTTCTCTCTCTTCTTTCCTTTTCAGATAAGAATCAATATTCCTATTTAATATAATAAAAACATGCAAACCTTAAGAATTGCTTAATATTTGCCGTTTAATAAGAAATGTTAACTTTTTAGCCTAAAACAAGCTGCCAGTAGGATTTCAATAGACACATGTTGTGACATGGGGGCTTATTTCCAGGTTCTTTGCTACTGGGGAACAGGAGTAGGATATACGGAAATAGCGTTACTCGTTTTCAATACATTCCCTTGGCTATCCAGAGCCTCTATTTTAAAGCTAACACCGCAATCCGGTATAATAATCGGGACTTTGGCAGTTTTGTTTTGTGGATCGGTAGTTTGAAGCACCTTATAGAATACAGGAGCAGTGTTCTGCGCCCCTTCATAGATTCGAAAATAAGCCGTGTCAGGTGGAATTTCATTCCAGTTGAGTGTCACATGGCTATTCGGATCCACCCCCAGTGCAGGCGGGGTAGAAGTCGCACTGAGCGTAAAGGCCGTTGGTGGGGGTGGTGGCGGTGTTGGAGAGAGAGCTGTCTCAACAACATTACTAAACCCCGAACGTGCTGTTCCTTGCTCAGCCCTCACCTCATAGTAAAGCGGATCTTCTGAGGTCCCCGCAATCACATCTATGGAGTTCTCTGCAGTAGTACGATACCCGTAAAAGCCACTATTTGGCTCGTGGCTTACCCAGACTTCATAACCATTCACATAAGGCGTTGCTTCATTCCACGTGAGTTTAACACCTCCTCCAGCTGGATTGGGACTAGCGGCGAGATCAGTTGGGGACTCCAGTGGCGGCGGCGGTGGTGACGGCGGAATATACACAGCCGGTGGTGGTGGCGGTGGTGGAATATAGACAGCCGGAGGGGGTGGCGGTGGTGGAATATAGATAGCCGGAGGGGGAGGCGGCGGGGGAAGAACCGGTGTCGGCGTTATATTATTAATAGTGGTATTGTTATTATTGGTGATGTTGTTATTGGTAATATTAATGGTGCCATTATTCGTCCCGACATTTGCGTTTCCACCGGTGTTGTCATTGACACTCTGAGATGTTGAATCACCTGATGATGACGACACAATCGAGGACGTCGTGGTACTAATGCTGGTATTGTTCGGACCATCGTTATTAATGGTGGTATTGTTATTATTCGTCGTATTGTTATTGGTGATATTAATGGTGCCGCTATTCGTCCCAACGTTTGCATTGCCGCCTGAATTATTATTTACACTTTGAGACTTTGAACCGTTATCCATCAGTAATTTCAATAAAATAATGGTGGCTAAAGTACTGGGATCAATTTCAAAAGAAGATGTCTGTTGCGGAACCGGGTTGGGGGCTGGCTGAGGAGCATATTGGGCTAAGGGATCAATTAAGCCGGGTATCCCGCTTCCCCAGTTATAGAGGGTGGGTTCTTGCGGCGTCGCGGCTTGGGGAAAAACAGGATCATTCATCAGGGTTAATGAAGAATTTCCGGGTTGCCAAAAAGGGGTACTCGACTGATAATAAGACCCTCCTGCACCATCAGTGCCGAAAAAAGGGTGTGCACTTGGAGAACTAGATGAATCAGAACTACCAGAAAATTGATTTCCCTGGCTACTCAGGATGTTTGAAAGCAATGCGGCGACGAGTGATGAATCCATGGGGATTAAGGCTTCTCCCTCTCTTCAATTCAAAAAAGTTTTTGTTATATAAAAGAATAAAAACAAAAAAATTTAAGAATTGCTTAATCATTGGGTTTTAATAAGAAATATTAAACTCTCCGTTTCTGTCCTAGCATGAAAAAAAGCTTTATCCTAGAGGCCGTTCCCGCCTCTGGACACCACCCTAAGGAAATGTTCGAGAAGGATGCTTGCTCCTCTTAAAAAATTAGGAGGGCAGTACTTTTTGTGAAAATTTTTGTTGTAAATCCCGGCCCAAGGCAACAGCAGCAGCAACATCCGTACCGTAAATCCAGCTTACAGCTTTGAATCGACGTGATTTGGCAGGAACCCCTTCAGGATTAAATACAACCTGTTGTTGCGCATCCACTTTAAAGGGAATCACTTGTTCCACGTGATAAACGGGCATCCGTTTGGAGTCATAATGATGGCCATCGATTCTAACAAAGGCAAAGCTACCATAGGATTTTAATTTGGCATAATCTTCTTTAGAGATAACGCCTGAATCTCGCAAATCGGCCAAGTTGAAAATCTGTTTATTAAGCTCATGATAGAGTTCTGGCTTAGACAAAACAACATCTAAGTATGGTTTAGTACCCAGAACTTGTGGCAAATATTTTCCCACAAATCGTTTTACAATGGGTTCACCCCCTGAAACCTCTTCATCCCGGATGTCATATTTACCATTACCGGTAATATCAAAGCCCCCTTTTACTTTGATGATATTCAAGGTTCCATTTTCAAAACGATTAATCAAGCTATTAATGGCGCTGTATGGCTCTGCTTTCTTTTTCCCTGGCTTTTTAGCGCCCACATTAATGGTGCCAGGGGTTAAATTATACCAATTTAAACTTTCTGAACCTTCATCGCCGGCTTTAAGATATAATTTCAAGCCCCCTTGGGCTTTTTCCACAACTTGCTGCAACGCCTCAATAACAGATCGCTTCCCATTGGGCTCTGCGGGCAATTGCTCAATGAGTTTTGCACCCAGTTTTTGGACATTCTGGTGATTGACGCCCTTAATATTGGTAAAGTCTTCACTTTGGGCCAGCGGAAATAAAATGGCGTCAGGTGTTTTACCACTGCCCAGCTGCTGACGAATTTTGTCGAAATAGGTGATAATTTGGGTGTTGGTTAACATTTTGTCGCCAGATTTGGAGAATGATTTGGCTTTTCGCCCCAGTTGAATGAGGTCAATGGCGGCTTCTGGGCAAAATGATTGAATAATTCGTTGATATAATGTGGCCTGATCAATATCGGGTTTACCGTCTCCGTCAATATCTATACCTTGTAGCGTTTTTGGAGCCACCACCACCACCTGAGGTTTCGATGGCAGTTCTGCAACCCATTTAAAACGGCCTGTATGGGAAAGCCCTGCAAATCGGTTTTTTGCCTGGGGTGATAAAGCAGATTTACCGTTCAAATTCTGAGCGGTTTGAAGACCATTTGAAAGCTTAAAAATAGGGTGCATCCCGACGCCTCCTGCTTATTTCCCGGCCGTAAAGCAATGATAAAATCAACCCTTGGACACCTATCCTGAAAGGGAGTCTATATAAAACAGTCTCCATTGTCAAAAGATGTGATGGCAGATTGTCTCTTTAGGATTCACAATTCAATTGTTTGTTTTTTGTGCTTTAACATTATATTAACCCGACGGTTTCCCCTTTGTCCTTTCATGTCAAGACTTTACAAGTCTCTGCAAAAAACGGGTAGGCTTGTAAAATCCATCCGCTGTTTTACCAATCAATATGGTTAAGGCACTGCTGAATCAGTCTACAGAGCGCTCATGTATAAAAAAGCCGACATTTTAACTTTTGCAAATGTGTTCTATTTTTTGATTTCAAATGTAACGGGATGTAAAAAAATAGAGGCTTTTGGCAATCTGTGATCTTGAGGGCGTTTATTTGGAAGTTCACTACCTCGTTATTCAGGAAAGGACCGTAAACGCCATGAATTCTCTTAAGTTTGGCGGCGTGTATACGCCCAATTTTATTAACACAAAGGGTGAGAAACTGAGTAAAGAACAAGAAAAGGATGCTCTACGTTATATCAACTCTTACTATGCGAGAGGTATTGAGTTGAAAAATGGACAAGCCCTTGTCATCACACGCCCACAATCTGGTGAAGGGGAAGATGATTTACAACAATACTATGCAGGTAAGTCAGATGCTCTTCAGACAAGTGGATTCAGTGATCTCCCACCTGGACTGTGGCGCAGTGGACTAAAGGGAAAAATGCTTTATGCTGTGTATCAGCCTGTCGTATTATTTAATAACATTGTGATGGGTGCTAAAAAGAAATTAGACGCAGGCATGAATAAATTGGAAGAAACATTTCAAAGTAAAGCAACACCCCTCACCATTACAGTAAGCGAACAGCCCGACGGCTTGTTCAAATTTGAAGGCATTCCTGGATTTAAAAACTAGAAGAATATTTTATAAGCGCGCTCTGATTTGCAGGGTCTAAGGCAGATGCACCCACAAACTGCAACACCTGCAGGTTAACTTTTGCCAGGGTTTTCTGTTGAAACTATGAGAACAGAAAGCTTGCCTTTAAACGGTTTTCAGTAGAGCAATAGTATAATTTTTATAATTGGGTCCGTACCCTCATCAATCTGCTCTCGTTTTTTATAAGGCAAAGCCCCATGCCGCTTTCCGACAAGCTATCTGAAGCGTTTACGTATCATCAAGCCGGTCAACTGGATCAGGCCGAGGCCTTGTACCGTCAAATTTTGGAAAGCGACCCAACCCATGCAGAGGCAACCCACCATCTAGGGATATTGGCCTATCAACATGGTAAAGCCGATGAGGCCCTAAAGCTTTATCAAGAGGCGATTCGACTTGATCCCAGCATTGTCAACATTTATACCAATTTAGGGTTGATTTTATGGGAGCAAGGACGTTACCCAGAGGCGATTTTACAGTATGAAAAGGCCCTGGCCCTAAAGCCTGACTTTGCAAACGCTTATAATGGCTTAGGAAATGTATTTTTGGCTCTGAATGAAAATGAAAAAGCCATTGGTTATTTTCAAAAAGCCGTTGAGCGCAACCCTCAGTTTACAGAAGCCTACAATAACTGGGGAAATGCGCTGTTTAATTTAGGACAAATCACGGAAGCAACACGCCTTTACCAGAAAGCCCTGACGATTAACCCCGGATTTACCCAGGCTGTGAATAATTTGGGAAATGTGTATAGTGTCACGGGTGAAATCGAAGCCGCAGAGAAAGCCTTTCAGCAAGTGCTGGCTGTACAACCGAACTTAGTGGAGACCTTAAACAACCTGGGACACGTCCAGGAGATTCAGGGAAAATTCGAAACCGCAGTGCAGGTGTTTTCAAGAGCCATTACACTAATGCCCGATAAACCCCTATGGCAACTGCGACTCGGCAGCCTTTGCCCTGCCATTCCACAATCGATGGAAGAAATTGAAGCAGCACGTCAGCGGATGTCTAACACGTTAAGCCATTTTGAGAACATGAATTTCCATGCCAATATAGCCGAGCTGCTTTCTGCCGGAGCACCCTCGCCTTACCTCGCCTACCATGGACAAAACGATCGGGATCTCAAATCACGCTTTGCAGACCTTGTGATGCAGGTTTTCCCGTTTGAGTCCCTGCCCACCCCAGCCTATTTTGCAAAACATTCTCCTAAAGATAAGCCCCATGTTGGGTTTCTGGTGAGTCATAAGCGAGAAAGTATTTTTGTGCGGGCCATGGCTGATATGATTAACGCCTTGGCTCGCCGGGGAAGAATCCACGTTTCAATTATCTGCTCGGCCCTGGGATATTCTGCATTAGCACCCCATTTCTCCCACCCCAATATTTCATGGGTTGCATTGCCGGATGATTTAAGGGCCTCTGTCTCGCAGATTCAAGCTCAAGAGCTGGATGTACTGTATTGTTTTGAAGTGGGGACGGACACACAGAATTATTTTCTCCCGTTTTTTCAACTCGCCCCCACACAATGCACCTCTGTCTGGGGATTTCCGGTGACCACGGGGCTTCCCACCATGGATTATTTTTTATCGGCGGATGCCTTAGAACCCCAAAATGCCTCAGAGCATTATCGGGAAACGTTAATTCGCCTGGAGCACTGGCCCATTTATTTAAAACGTCCCAGCCGGGCAAAGCCCCATCAAACCCGTGAGGCGTTGGGATTTTCCGAAACCCATCACTTATATTGTTGTCCTCAAAGTTTGTTGAAATTTCACCCGGATTTTGATGCCGTCCTGGCGAGTATTTTAAAAGCGGATCCTCAGGGAGAACTCCTGCTGTTTTGTAGTGTTTATGCCGAGCAAAACCGACGGCTCATGCAGCGCCTTTCAAAGTCGATTCCTGATGCGGAAAATCGGGTCCGGTTTTTACCGAGACAAGACTTTGAAACCTATTTAAATATTTTGGCCGTGTCCGATGTGATTTTAGACACCCTGTATTTTGGGGGCGGCATTACCAGTTTTGATGGTTTTTCCATGGGACCCCCCATTGTCACTTGGCCTTCAGACTTTGCCCGAAGCCGGGTGACTGCGGCCTGTTATGGCAAGCTGGGGATTTCCGAAGGGGTGGTGTCTTCCACAGAGGCGTATGTGGCACAAGCCGTTAAATTGGCAACGGATCAGCCTTATCAGGAGGATTTTAGAGCCCGCATCTTAGCATCCGTGGATGGGCTATTTGAAGATTTGACTGCCGTTTCCGCCCTAGAGGATTTTTTCATTCGAGCAACGCCCTAAAAGAATTATTTTCTATAGCCGGGTCCGTTCCCTCCCCGGCCCCCCTCCCTGATAGAATAAAATTAGGGTCGGTGCAGGGCAGGAACAGGCCCTGCACATTCACTTTTGCGTAAAATCAAACTCGCCCTCCAGACCCAAAATAAATCCTTTAAATATAAAAAGTTTATTATTTTGAGCGCTTTTGGCGCAATTTTTGCCATACTCTGTTTTTATTCATTTATTGTTTCCTGCTTAATATTTTCACAGGCTCAAAAAGGGAGGGTTTATGGCAAGTGGTGCTGACAATCCGATACAGGAACCGAATAACCCCTTAAACGTTAATGATACCCATTTAAAAAATGTGCTTCAAGAAAATCAGCAATCCCGTATCGACGAATCTGTTTCGGAGATGGATTTTGAGACGTGGCTCTTAAAAATGGGGCATGAAGATTTAATTCCCCGCCTCCAGGAAGAATAAATTTAAAATTCATCTTGCCCCCATTAAGCAGGTAACGATTGAACCCCAATAATTATTTTGTCACCGGGTCCGTTCCCTCCCCGGTCCCCCTCCCCATTTTGTCCTGCAAATAATTTAAGTCGATTATCTTAAAGTGGGAAAATAAGGATAATACGGCTGATAATAATTTCCAGCATAGGCTGAATAGGGCGTTTGTGCATACAAACTGGGTTGTGGCGGATAAAACGTTGGCGCATACGACTGCGTTCTGAGCGGTGCCTCTATTACGGGCGAAACAATGTCTTGTTGCGGCCTAATCACAAGTTCTGGTTTTTGAATTTGTCGGTTTTCATAGCGCTTTTCCCACCAGGCCGTTACTTTGGACATCACAAAGGGCCGCAAAATGAGATCACCCAGAATCTGTTCTCCAGCCAACCCCGCAATGATTCCCCATAAACCGCTGTTACGTTTATTTTTTAAAAGCCAACTGACCCCAACCCCCACGCCAATATTGCTGATATTATCAGTGAGCAAACTGGCCACTTGGCGAATGGCTTGCTGCGTGACGATGATGCGCCGTTTTTCATTGTCGATGTTTTTTTGCTTTTTTAAATTCAGATTCAGCATCCAGGGTTCTAACACCGTGGAGCCCAGCTTAAACAGCAATTTACAGACATAATAATATTTTGCCTGTGAAATCGTGAGTCCTTGGCTTTGTTTTGGGATGCCCATTTTATAACGTCTTCTTATGTCCCGATACTTTACCTAAAACCGCAGCCAACCCAAAATTGCCTTTATTTTAGAATTCGCCTCGTTCACTAGGAAAATCCTGGCTGAGAACAACATGTTTAATCATGTCGCTGACCTGAGCATTGGTGTTAATGGGGTAAAAGGTTACAGCAGGATGCTGAGATTGGAATACCCTGAAAACTTCATCGGCAAACCCCTGTCCAATGGTGTTAATCCCTGCAAAATCTAAAATTACCTTTTTAAATTGATCAATTCGGATTAAAACGCGTTTGGCCTGAGAACGAGAAATAAGATTGCCGTCTTCGGATGACTGGCGCAATGGAATAATTGTTTTGGCAAACCCATAATCAGCATCCTCAAATTTTTTCAAAATCTCATCTGGAAAATGCGGATTATCATTTGAAATCATAAGCATAACCTGAGTCCCTAAAGCACTCTTCGCTCTTTCAGTCAACAGATCCCCATTAAATTCAGAATAATCAAAAATGAGCTGATCTGAAAAAATGGCAAAAGTATCACACATACGGGAGGTAAAGAAAATGCCTTCCCCTGAGTGATGATCCGGGTCTGTTGTTAATTTACCTTTTTTAAGTTCAAAAATGGCTTGGTTGGGTGAACTCAAATTGAGAGCCCGTTGGATTTTATGAAAAATCCCTTCACCATTATCAGAAACCTTTATTTGTGTTATTTGTGCCGTTTTTACAAAGAGAATGCTAAGTTGCGTTCCACCAGAGTGATCAATGGCATTGTTGACCATTTCAGTAAAGCTGTATTGCCAAAGCCCCTGAAGATTTTGCGGGAGATCTTGAAGCAAGGGTTTAATATTTTCTCGCCAAATGACATCCTCATCTAAGGGTTCTTCCAAAGAAAAATAGAACTTCTTTGTCGTAGATGTCTCGGTTAAATGATAAGTTTTCTGTTTTAACTCACCCTCGGTGGAGAGAAGGCCATCCTCAACAAGTTGCTTTAAATGTTTATGAACCGCCTGGCGAGAAATGGAAAAATGTGTCGCAGTGAGCTTTACAATGTCGCTAGGATGCTCCTGGACACTGTTAAGAATAAAATCTCGAACACGTTGGCCTTTTGGGGTGATGCCCATATTGTCAACCTTTTATGATCTATAACCGCTGAAAAGTTGACGATATTGTCAACTTTCATCTATATTGTCAACTTATTTTGTTGTTATTGTCAACCTTTTTATCGATTAGTTGACCATTTCGTCAACCAAATGACATTATTGTCAACTTTTATGATTAACAGGTTGACAATCTCAAAAAATGGTCAACTTTGGAAATGTTTGCAATTTCATAACGATAAAAGGAAAAACCATGAGCCCAATGACTCCTCTTGAAACAAGGCCCGCCGTCTTGGAAGATTTGCCTCCCCTGGCCGCCTTGCTGGAAGATTATCGAGGGTTTTACTTTGATGATTATGCCCTCTACGATCATGACTTTTTAAAACAACTTATCCACACCAACGAACTTATCATGATTGACTATCAAGGCTACCCGGTGGGAGTGGTGTGGTTTAGCGACAAAGTGGCCGATTTGCATGTGTCGGTGCACCTGCTTCTTCGCCCGGAATATCTCCGAAAGGCCCTGAAGCAAGATCTGTTTTCGGCCTTAATTCATGAGGCTTTTTACAGCCTGGGTGTGAGCAAAATAAAGGCCCTGGCCTTGGAAACCCAACGCATGGCCATTAAACTCCTGCGGAAATATAAGTTTAAACACAATGCTATTTTTCGGAATGAAACCCGGCAACACGGCAAAAAAATCGATGTGTTTGCCTTTGAGTTACACCGTCACTACTGGGAGAAACAAAAATCATGAGTTCATTTAGTAAAGCATCCAATGCAGCAGCAGGTGCTGCAACTGGGGCGATGGTTGGTGGTCTTCCTGGCGCCATTGCAGGAGGTACTCTGGGCCTCTTCGGCTCAGGCTCTCCTCGTCCCACCACCATTCAAACCAATGTACCCAGCTTTCTGCTGACCAACTTCACCACGCCACAAGGCACTGTCACCACCAATCAAAATCAGGTGACCTTTAACCCCAATGTCACCCCAACGCAAGCAGCCTTAGGGACCGTGGTAGACAACCAAATGTTAAATGCAGCGCTGAATATCCCCAACCAGTTTGATGTGAACAGCGCTTTTAATAATCCGTTTTACACCAGCACTTTAAACATGCTGGAACAACCGATTTTGACCCAAAAACAGCAGGATTTAACCGCGTTAAATAACCAGCTCAACGCCCAAAATCAAATTGGCAGCTCTTATGACGCCTATCAGAAAAACCTGCTGAACCAACGCTATGACAATCAGCTTACGAATGCACAGGATCAGGCACGACAAAGCAGTTTTAACGCCTATAACCAATCATTAAACAATGCGTTGGCGACGCTATCGGCCTTAAGAAATGTGCAAAACTCCGCCTTGGATGCGCAATATCTACCTGCCAAGATGGCGTTGGGTTTCCAAGGGAACGTATCTCAAGCCCTGGCCAATCAAGCCAATCTGTCTTCGTTGGATCAGTATCGTCAAGGTCAGCTCAACAATGCTTACCTGTCTAACTTTTTAAATATGATGCCACCTTATTAACAGTGACACCCTCCTAAAAAGTCCCCTAAGCCTTGCGCTTAAGACTTAGGGGGCATTTCTTTCACAGATTAATAAAATACCAGACAGGGAGGTGTCCAGAGGCGGGAACGAACTCTGGTATAAACACAGAAAATAAGTCAATTGATAGCTCCGTTCAAACAACCTGCTGCGGGGCCTGTATCCTGCCCCGCCCCGACCCTATTTTTAGTTTTAAGGCAGGGAGGGGTACCGGGGAGGGAACGGACCCGGAATCAAGAAAAATTGAACAACAGGCCTAAACAAGCCATTCTCTTGGAATAAAACTTATTCTGTGGTGGGCAAATAATAATACATGGATTGAATCCCCACCTTTCCAGGGCCGGTAAAGCGGTTCCAGAAAATCTGACCCGCACTGCCAAAAAGACCCGACGAGAATTTTTGGAAGATAGTCTCCATGCCGACATTGTGATCTTTGTAAATCCAGCCGCCGGGCTCAACATCAATGCTTTCGCCGTGTTTCAGCTCTATTTGAAACACATTGCCATAGCCATGAAGCCACAACACACCATCTTGATGGGGGCATGAGAACGTATCCATGAAAAAGCCGGTGCCGCTAAACAGCATATTACCAATGCCTTTAACCCGTTTAAAATTGTAATGAACCGAGTCGGTAGCCGCCAAGAATTGATGCTCCCGTACGTCAACGCTCTCACCAGGATGCAAATGCATGGCAAAAACCTGGCCCGCACCATCCCGACTAAACGCAATACGGCCAGGACCACGGGCTTCAGTCATTAAGACCGGCATCCCGGAGATAATTCGCTTAAAGGCACCATCCAAGGTTTTCAGGCCAATTTCAACATTGGGGTCTTTCCAGAGCAGCACGTGATGCTCAAAATAAATATGAGAAGACGTCATTTCTACCTGAAGCACCGGGACAAGCTCACCTAAAATTTGATATGCAACGCCACCATGGCTTTCTTCAGCCAGGGGAAGTGAAATTTGAACAGGAACGGGCACGGGGGATTCCTCCATACATAGACACTAACAACGCAATGATTCCAGGAAATAGTAAACTTATCGCGCATTTTCATGCCTGAGGGCATCCTCTGGGGAATATAAGTTTTGGAAAATCGATATCTTTTGGATCTGATTTTGGAAATATAAAGATTTCCGAAAGAGAGGCAATTATGATATGAAGCTTGTTTTTATTATATCAAGATACACTGAAGATATGGATAACACCCCACGAAGAGCGAGGAAGTATTGGAATGATCACACACCGCTTTTAACAGATTTTTATAAACTTCATCCTCATCTTCTTCTAACTAACCACAGATTCTGGGTGCCTCTCGTACACAGTTTCCAGCCCAGGCAGGCAAGTCCTTGAAAAAGGATGAACCTGCCATTTCCTTTTGGGGAACAAGCTTCCTTATTCGAAGGGGCGCTGCCCCTTTCGGGAAAAAGCGATTTTCGCATTCCATCTGAAAAATCCCATTCAATGGCTTTTTCCCTATCCCCGTTGAATTAAATCATTCCATTCGGGTCGGGGCGGGGCAGGATACAGGCCCCGCATTCAAAAAATTTTTTATCCCAGAGACCGTTCCTTCCTTTGGACGCCCCCTCGTAATAAAAAATATTATCCGAGGGACAATTTACTCCCCAGGGTTTTGGCCAAACACCCCAAGGTGTTTAACGTAATTTGACCATAGTCAAAACGCTCCAGGGACGAAATCACCGAAGCCGTGGTGCCCAACTGCTCAGCAACTTGCTGCTGCGTCAAACCCCCTTCACAGCGCAACCGCATAATTTCACTGCCAATTTCACGATAGGGACGAGTTTGCTCCCAATCTTGCAGGTATTGCGGAATGGCAAAACTTTCATTGGACAAATATTCGGATTTTTGAGCACACATATTTTATAAACTCCTCTCCCTGGCTAACGGCCATTAACATCGCTATCAAAAGCGTTTTCTCTAAACTTCGACCCTCAAAATAACGATTTTTCAATTATTCTCATTGATTTTATTATAACACCCCTGTTTGGTTTAGAGGTCTCACCTCCGGGTTTATCGCCTTACTGGGGGATCTCATCAAAATAAATTCTATCTATTCCAGAGGCCGTTCCCTCCTCTGGACACTTCCCTTTTGGATTTTTTAATTTCAAAAACGCAATTTAAACACATAAAAGCTTAATTGTAGGAGTTAAAACACTGATGGATGATTCGATGACCCCGGCAAACCACTTTATGGACACTGATGAAGCCCAAGAAGCCATGCCCAACGCACCAGGGATGTTTCCCAACTACATTGTTTCTGATGCAGAGCAAACGGAAATTGTAAACCTCTGCAATCAGTTTAAACTGGCGGTTCGCAATCATGCCATGGACAAAAAAAACACCATGCGAACCTGCTACGCCTACACCAAAAACCAATTTGTGGGCGGTGACTTACTCCCAATCCCCTCCACCATGGGTAACGACAGGGATGTGGAATCGCAACGTCCCAAGGTGTTTATCCCCGTGGTGCGCCAACAGCTCAAACAGATTTATGCCTACCTGAAACTGGTGATTTTCCCCAATGATGAAGACTTTTTTCGGGTGGAGGGCAAAACTGCCGAGGCAGCTGCCATTGAAGATCAGCTGACTGAAGGGCTCAAAGCCAAGTTTAAAGAGGCCATGATCAGCGAAAAAATTGGCGCCGCCCTCTATAACCTCATCTGGGCTGGAAACGCTGTGGTGTTCCCAGCCATTAAAGACGAAATTCACTGGGAGTGGCAGTTTGATTACCTGAATAATCAATATGTGCCGCTTCAAATTAACAACCCTCCCATGCCCGACCTGGAAACATGGAATCCCCTTGATTTTTATATTGACCCCACGGATCGGGATGCAGAACGGGCCAAATGGGGCTATTTTGGCACCCGGAAATCCCAAGAATTAAAAGACAGCAGCCTCTACTTCAACAAAGATCGTCTTCATGAGGTGGTGAACAAAGAAGCTCGCAAAAACGTTCAGCAGTCTGACTCGGATTTAAGCACCTTTAACGGCTTAAACGTGGCCTTTCAAGACATTGAAGACAACGTAGACTTTGACCTGTATTATTTTCCCTTCCTCAAAACCCAGGAGCGGGAGTATCGCAACATGATTATTGGCATTGCCGGGGAAAGGATTCTGATGCGCTTTCATCCCAATATGTTTCCCAGGGGACTCAATCCGGCTGTATTTTTTAACTGGATGCCCGATGTAGATACCAATTATGGCACCGGCCCCATCGAGGATATTAAAGAACTTCAGCGCCTCATCAACATTATGTACAACTACATGATTGAAGTCCTGGCCCGGATTGGAAACCGCTTTGTGGTGACCCCGGATGTGGACCTCACCAATCTGTTTGGCGTGGCGGGTGGCGTAGCCGTGGCCCAAAATACCGATAGCATTGCCCCCTTAACCGGGAATTATGCCGAAGTAAACGAACTGGCCAATATGATTGGCGTGATTAAAGCAGAAGCCCAGATGACCAGTGGCTCCCAAAACCCTTTTCAGGGTGCAGCCAATGTGGACTTCCAGAAAACCGCCACTGAGCTTCAGATTCTTCAGGAAAACACCATTTCGGTGATGCGGGAAGTGATTGAACATGTGACCATCACCGGTGTTCAGCGGATTTTAGAGCGCCTGATGTACCTCTGTGCCGACTTGTATGACACCCCCATTCAGGTGCGGGTGAAAGACCCAGAGCGTGGCACCCGGTTTATCTGGGTGGACTTCCGGGTTTTAAAGTCGGGGTTGTTTAATATTGAGCTGGTGAACGTCAATCCCAGCCAGTCAAAATCGGCTCAGATTAATGGGCTCTTACAACTGATGAATCTCATCGGGAATAATCCCCAACTGATGGAGATTGGCGAACCCATTATCCAAAAAATCGGCGAACTTCAAGGCATTAAAAACATTAAAGATTTGATTCAAGAGATTCAAAAACGGATTCAGTTGATGTATGGACAGAAATAGCCCGCAGTATCAGGAGCGAAAAGCACTCTGGGAGCTTAGCCAATCAAAGGGCTGGGTAGAGGTGCTTAAGCCCATCTTGGAGCGCCAGGCTGAAAACCAAAGTCCTAAAGCCATTCACTCGTTAGATGATGCCTTTGTCGTGGCCAACGATCACGCGGTGATGGCCTATGCCCAGTATCTTTTGGCTTTGGTGGAGCGTAAATCTTCTGAGTTTGTGAATTATAAAGGGTAGGTTTTTTCTATTCCAGAGTCCGTTCCCTCCTCTGGACACCTCCCTAATAGAATATTTTTAAATGCGGGGCCTGTTCCTGCCCCGCCCCGTCCCTAATGGAATGGTTTAATCTAACGGGGATAGGGAAAAAGCCATTGAATATGATTTATAAAAGGGAATGGGAAAAATCGCTTTTTCCCGAAAGGGTGAAATCCCTTCGAATCAGGAAGCTTGCTTCCCCTCCTCTAGACACATACCCTAGAGATATTTTTAGTGGTGTAGCTGGGGGTATCAGGGGGCAAAGCCCCCTGGTGGGGGTCTGGACCGTGCACTCAGGGTCCAGCGGGGAGTGATGAGGGGCTGGCCCCTCACCGGAGAAAACGCAGGGTTTGCAGGATACAGGCCCTCCATTCTGAGGGATGTAGGTGGGGTCCGCCTGGGGCAGGCAAGCTTGCTTCCCCAGAGGCCGTTCCCTCCTCTGGACACCTCCCTGGCCTAAAACTGAAAACAGGGTCGGGGTGGGGCAGGAACAGGCCCCACACCAAAACGCTTAAACGGAGCGAAAAACAGTTTTATTGATACCAGAGGCTGTTCCGCCCCTGGACACCTCCCTAATAGAAGCTTTGAAGTGTTACTGAAAGACCTGGGTCACTTTGAGAAAGCCTTGGCGAGTATCGCTTTGAAATGCTGTGTTCGACGGTAAATCTGCTGTTTGCATCACCATGGCAAACCCTTGGCTGGCATTGCTTTGAAAAGCCACCGCCTGCCCATTGGTTTTTGTTTTGGCGTTTACCATTTTGGAGGAATCCTCCAAGAATTGAGGGTATTTGGTGGCAATAATTTTTAAAATTGCTGCCTGGAGCTTGGAACCCCAAGGATGATCATGCATCACGTACCAGGAACCATCATTGGTGATTTTAGAAAAAATGCTCACCATGGCCATGGGGTTATAGCCCGCTTTTACCATTAAATCCACACCGGTGGCATCAGCTTCGGACTCTTCTTTCCGCTGACCTGCCGCCATCATATGCCCGCCAAACAACCGTTGAAGTGGGCTGACATAAACATGGTGGGAAAAAGCATACCCCGCAAGGAGCGAATCCACCAAGGTGCGCTTTAAAAAACCTCGTTGAGAGTCGTGATGGAGAATATGGGAAATTTCATGACTTAAAATCGCCGCCAGCTCATCATCACTCTCTATATATTTGAGGATAGGTTTGTAAACCACAACGGTGTCCGTAAAACTTTCTGCACCCGCATTGGGCTCCTTGGCATTCATCACAAAAAAGCTAATTTGCGTTTTAATATGATTGGCCTCTATGATTTGATGGCCCACCTGATACACTTTTTTCTCATAGGTTTCGTGATGCCAGAGGCGGTCATTTTCCCCCACAGCCAAGGCAATTGGGTTGATAAAAACCAGCAGAAGCACCGCAACGCAGGCAACCTTAAGACATTGTCTGATCAAGAGAGAAACGCCTCCATTGAAGCTTTCTACATCCCCTTAGTGTAAGCATGGCTTGGATTAAAATCAACCTGAAACATCACGCATTGGCCCCGTAAAGGCCAGTCATTTCAAGGCGTGAGCAAGTTCTCAGAGAATCGTTACATTTGTAATGTAACATTTTGTATCAGCTTTACCAAAATCCCGTTAAATTGGGTTTGCCCATGGGAATACTTCACATGGATGAGAATCAAAAAATCAAGGGATTGAGAGGACCATATGAGCATTTATTTTGGAGGCCTTGTTTCGGGGCTACCGGTTAATAACATTATTAGCCAAATTCTCGCCATTGACGGCCAACCCATCACCCAGCTTCAAAACCAACAAACAAGTTTGAACAATGAAATAAGCCAATCCAACGACCTTTCGGGCAAGGTCACATCGTTATTGAACTCCGTAACCACCCTGACCAACGCCAATTTGGGCAGCTCGCTGGACCCCTTTGCTGCAAAAACCACGTCAACAACAGATTCAACAAAAGTTTCAGCCACCGCTGATAATAGCGCTGCTGTGGGCAGCTTTACGGTGGATGTGACCCAGTTAGCTACCAACACCAAGGCAACCAGCGCATCAACGGTAGGAAAAGTTACTACCGGTACAGACACCGTGTCAAGTATTGCGCAAGGGGGTATTACGTCTGGATCATTTACTGTATATGCAAATAACACCGCCCACACCATTAATGTGAATACCACCGATACGGTTCAAACGGTTTTAGACAGTATTGCCTCAGCCATTGGTGGCACTACAAAAGGTTCAGTCACTGCTTCAGGTCAGCTTAAATTAACGAAGATTCCAAATGGAACAACTATTTCATTTGGAGCATCGGGAGACACGTCTAATTTCGCCACCCAAACCTTTTTAACCACGGGCAGTCAAGGGGGTACTACGTTTACAGCCCAATACGGCACATCCACCATTAATTTAAACGGCGCCTTGATTGGGAATGCCGCAAACTTGCAAAGCAACACGGTGAGCGCAGGTTCCGTAACCATTGGCGGGGATTCTTTTACCATTAACAGCTCCACCACGCTATCGAGCTTAATGTCCGCAGTGAATTCCAGCAGTAAAGCCGGGGTTACCATGACCTATGATGCGACAGCCAACAAAGTGGATCTGGTGTCTAAAAATACTGGCCAAACCGCCATTACGCTTAACGATAACGGTACAGGGACTCTGCAATCCCTGGGGCTGATTAATGGCACTGACAGCCTGAGTTCTCAAACCTTGGGGCAAAATGCCAAGTTTGATATTAATGGGGGATCCACCCTTCAGAGCACTTCCAACACGGTGGATTCTACCGTAACCGGGTTAACCGGCGTAACATTAAACCTGGCCGGGCAAACCACGGTGGGAAGCCCGGTGACCATTAATGTGAGCCAGGATAACTCCCAGGTCACAGCGGATATCAATGATTTTGTGTCGAAATTTAACGATGTGATGAATTCATTAGGCCCGGCCATTTCTTCTGGCGGCACCTTTTACGGGAACTCTTCCTTAGAGAGCCTGAAAAATAATATTTTGAATCAGGTATTTACATCTTCTACCACCAATTCAACCTATACCACCTTGGGGCAAATTGGCATTAGTACGGGTGCAGTCAATCCAAACGCCAGCAATACCGACCCCTCGCAAAATTTACAGGTGGATTCTAGCGCCCTTTCAACAGCATTAACGGGTAATCCCACGGCGGTAAAGCAATTATTGGATGGCAATGGCTCCACCAACGGGATTTTACAGAATCTACAAAATGTGTTGCAGCAAGCGGTTGACCCCGTCGGCGGGATTTTCACCAATATTAATCAGGGCGCCAATGCCGAAATACAGTCGATTAACTCCGCGATTGGTCACCAACAGGATTTACTTTCGTCCCAGGAGCAGCAGTTACGCTCGCAGTTTAATGCCATGGAGCAGGTGGTTTCGCAGTTTAAAACCCAGCAAACCACGCTGGGGCTTAACTTTAACTCTTACGGGGTAAATCCCCTCTTCTCCACCGCCACCAGCGGGATTGCATGATTTAACGAAAAATCATACCCCATCGTAAAAGCTTTTGTTACCGAGGCCGTTCCCGCCCCGGCACCCCTCCCTAATGGAATACTAATTTAAGTGGGGATAGGGGAAAAGCAATAGAATGGGATTTTTGAAATGGAATGGAAAAATAGCTTTTTCCCGAAAGGGGAGAATCCCCTTCGAACAAGGAAGCTTGCTTCCCCTCCTCTGGACACCTCCCTTTGGTAGGTTTGGGGATAGGGAAAAGCAATGGCATGAGATTTTTAAAATGGAATGGGAAAATCGCTTTTTCCCGAAAGGGGAGAATCCCCTTCGAATCAGGAAGCTTGCTTTCGGATCCAGACGAACACGCTGGAAGCTAAACCATCGCTGGCAGGGTTATCGGGCGGGTTTGCCCACCTTACGGGCCCAGAGAAGTTTGTTTTAAAAAGGAGTTTTTTTAATGAGCGATGATTTAAACATCACTGATGCATCCCCGGCTGTAAACGATGCCCTCACAGCGGAACCTGCCGTGGAAAACACATCCACTTTTGAGTCCCTGCTGCCCAGTGCGGAAATAGCACCGGAATCAGCAGCCACAACGGTTTCACGCCAAGAGTATGAGCAACTGGCCAATAAGCTCCAAGCGGCTGAAAAATGGAAACAAGACGCCATGCGGTTTTTCAATGGCAATCCCATCGAGGGGAATCAAAACCCACTGGCCCAGCTTTCTGATCAGCAACTGGCGCAGCTCATGCTTCAAAACCCCAAGGAGTACGGGGCTATGGTCGCAAATCAAGCCGTCCAAATGGTAGAGCAACAGGCCAAAAACCAGGCCCTACTCCAGGAGTATCGGGGGAAATATCCCGATATGCTGCCCTTTGAAGGCTATATTCTTAACGATGCCGCCAATCTGGCCCAGGATGCCATGCGACGCGGGGAGCCCATCAGTGATCAGCAGGCCGTGGATGCCGCCATTAGTGCTTTTAAATCAAAGATTGGAAATGCCAAGCAACAAGCTCAAGGGCAAGCCTTGCAACGTGAAGCCTTAAAGCTAGATGTACGAGGTTCACAACCGTTGCCAAAGCTTGATGCGGAAACCATTTGGAGCATGCCCCAGGAAGCCTTTGACGAACTGGATCGGCAGCTCAAACGCCAACTTTATAAGTATTAGCAATCCATAAAAAGGAGATTTATCCATGACGGATACCTTATCCACCTTGTCCCCAGAGTCTAAAACCTATTATGACCGCAAGCTCCTGGAAAGAGCCTTGCCGATTTTGGGGATGTACAAAGCCGGTCAACAACGAGATATCCCGGTAAACAGTGGGAATCAAGTTTCGTATCGCCGGTTTAACTCACTGAGCACCGCAACCACAGCACTTACTGAAGGTACGACACCCACAGCGGCCAGCCTATCGGTTACTGAAATCACCGGTACTGTGGCGCAATACGGCAACTACGTCGAAGTGTCTGATGCCTTGGCCATGACTGGCGTTGACCCGGTGATTCGGGAAAGCACCCTATTGCTGGGCGAAATCGCCGGGCAATCTGTTGAAGAAGTAATTCGGACTGAACTGGTAACGGGAACCAGCGTGGTTTATGCCACAGGTGCTGCTCGAAATCTTCAAGATGGAACCCATCCCCTAACCTTGGCCCTGGTGAGAAAAGCCGTGAGAACCTTGGAAGTGAATGACACCACCCCATTTTTCGGAAGTCGTGACGAAAATGGCCAAGGCGGCCTCTTCTTAGGGTTTATCCACCCCCGCATGTGGTATGACCTCATCGGGGATAGCCAGGTGTTAAACACCTTCAGTTATTCTGACCCAGAAAAGTTGTTCACCTTGAACGTACCAGAGTTAGGCCAAGTGGCCTGGATTAAAACCACCAAAGCCCCTGTATTTACAGGTGCAGGTGCAGCTGGAGCTGACGTTTACGGCGCCATTATCGTGGGGCAAAACGCCTTTGGCGTGGTAAATGTTGGCGGAACCGGCCGGTTTAACACCATCGCCAAGCCTTTGGGCTCTGCAGGATCTTCAGACCCCTTGGATCAACGGGCTACCATTGGCTGGAAATCCTTCCAGTTACCAAAAATCCTGAACAATAACTTTATGGTTCGGATTGAGGCCGGCGTTTCAGCCTAAACCCCATCAAAATAAAAAGAGGAGGCGTCCCCAACGCCTCCTTTTTATTTATCCCCGCATCTACATTAAACCTAAATTTAAGGCAATGGCTTCATCGGCCGGTGAAAACACATCGGAGGGCATTACATAATGTTCTCCCTCTTTTATATCCGCCTCCAAATGCTTAAATTCTTTTTGATATTCGCATTTTAGCGCCGACGTATTTTCACCACGTCGTTGAGCTGCTTTGAGTTCCTGCTTCAACGTCTGAAGATGTCGAATCATCACATCTCGCATGCGCTGAAACTTAAGCTTCAGCTGTTCATATTGACGCTTTTGCACATCATTGCCGTTCCAGCATGCCGTTTGTTTTGCAGAAAAAGGCCATGGGGCAGGCTGATTATCAGCGCATTTTGCCCAACTGCCTGGGCCGTTTTGTTGAGCAGACCCAGCGCCTGAGCGCATTATCGTATTCGGTTTCAAAGATGTGACTGGACCCACCATGTCCGATATCGCTCCACACATTCACTTTCTAAATCAATCCCGTATCTATTAGATATAAAAACGGGAGAGAAAACAGTTGTGATATTTTGTAAACGATTGTGACAAGCGGATTTCAGCTTGTTTTTATAACAAAAAACCTGAATGAATACGGACAAGATTTTAAGGGAGCAGGAGCAGACGTGCCCAATTGTTTGTTCGTCGGTCCATGAGTTTGGACCACAGGGCGGTATCATTTTTAGCCCTTAAAATCTTATACCCGATACTCACGATATTCTCGTTGGATTGACGAGATCTATTAAAGGATTGATGGCTTCTCATAAAGGCTCTTAACAAATCGGTGCCAGCAAACCAGGCTTGGTAGGCTTTTGGATCTTGATAGGTCTGTGCATTTTCAATCATCCGTGGAAAAATTTCTTCCAGTAAGATATCCCGTTCTATTTTAGCGGTTGGGCGATTCCAATACGGAGCAATCGGAATACCATACATCGCTGTGCCTTTTGCCTTGGATGCAAGATTTGATCCACTCGGATAAAGGATTCCAGAAATTTCCTGGACAATCGTATCGACAAATTCACCGGGTGGCACCCAGGGAATACGTTTAATTTCTGGAGCATCCAGTAGTCGAAGGGTTAAGGGATGCTGGTCTGAGAGAGAAAGCTGGTATTGCTGATATAAATCATGAATTAACTGTAATCGAGCTGGAGAACTTGGTGGGCATGGGGTCATGGGGCGTGTTCTGGAATTTGCAAACATCTTGGACACGGTCCCCCATAACCGTTGAGATGCTTGTTGCAAGGGCTGGGGCGGTTGAGGCAGTAAATTTGCTCCAAACACAACTGATTTAATGGGCTTGCGAAACGCACTGGCTGAATGATTCATCATTTGAGAAGGGACTTTTATCATGGTCAGATACTCCGGCTTCATTGCTGGCCACCATTTTTGCACAATCCCATAGAAGAGAATCTCTTTATGAAGATTTATAAATGCTGCGTGGCAGTAACCTCAGCAAATGCTAAGCCAAAAGTCTTATTGCAGGGGCATTTCGTAGGCTCTTAAGATTACCACACCGTTATGCACGGTTTGGGGACGCAACGCAACCCCATCGCCAGCATAGCCTTTATCCGCATATACCTTGCCTAGCTTTTGGGTAAGGGATTCCAGCTCTCCGATGGTGTCGGTGCAATGCTCATAGGGGGCAATAATCTTTTGAAAGTCCTCCGGCTTCAGGAGAAAGGAATTGTGAACCTCAATGGTTTCCACCTCAATGGTCTGCTTCGGGTCCGGGTAAGGCACATCGGGAATCACCTGGTCGGTGAGGTTTTTAATCTCCGATTTTGGGGGACGAGACGGTGGCGTTTCAAAGCGCCGATTAATGGGCGAGTTTTGCTGAATGCTTTGCAAAATG
>JANWIO010000018.1 GCA_025449835.1 Vampirovibrionales bacterium | reverse complement strand
TGCCAAAGTCACAGGCCATATTGGCATGCATTAACGATACTTTGGGATTATTAGGGTCCGTTTTATCCACCACGATCAGAGCTGCGCAATTGCTCATGCTGCCGGTTCCCAAAAGTTCGTTTTTGGTGGGATCCGTGTTTTGACGATCTTTTAAAGTCCAATAAACGTATTTTAGGTTGGTATTGGGTGGCGTTTCCGCCAGATTCTCGGGTTGGTATTGCTGTTGATTGCAAAAGGTTTCAAACTTTTTTGCGATGGGTGTATTTTGGGCCGATTTAGAGATGCCTGCTGGTTTTTGGGGAGATTGCTTTACGGATGTTTGGGTAAAGGTATCTGTTGTGTGTCCATGGTTAGGAGCCCCTAAGGGAGTAAAGGTAAATACGGGTTTTTTTGTTGTGGTTGGTGAGGAGTCCATAGCATTGGATTTCCCTGAGTTTGCGGGAAATGTTCTTGTATTCGTTTTGTTTCCAATGGTATTACCCATAAATGCCTTGTTCCTGAATTTAAAACCAACCAGCTTATAACTATATAAAAACAATTTTTTTGCGTTTTGTGCTAAGCACTCGTTGGGTATCATTTAAGACTTGCAGGTTGCAGGAGCTTTTAGCGCGGATCGGGCTTCTTGAATGGTTTTAAATGCGGTTTCCACATCATCACTGAGGGTGGTTAAATGCCCCATTTTGCGGCCTGCTCTGGCTTGGGCTTTTCCATAAAGATGAAGTTTGACCTCTGGAAAGGCCAACAGTTTTTCCCAGGCGGGCTCACCATGCTCCCAAAGATCTCCCAAGAGGTTGGCCATGGCAGCGGGCTGTCGGAAATTACATGCACCTAGAGGTAGTCCACAAATGGCTCGAAGTTGCTGCTCAAACTGGCTGGTAATGGCTGCTTCAATGGTTAAATGCCCTGAATTGTGTGGGCGAGGAGCCAATTCGTTAATTAAGAGGCGCCCATCGGTGGTTAAGAAAAATTCAATACACAGCACCCCCACCATGTTTAGGGTTTCCATCAACTCTTGGGCAATTTTAGAAGCCTGTTGGGCAATCTCTAGCGGGATTCGTCCCGGGGCCAGTGAAATATCCAGGATATGGTGTTGATGGATATTTTCAATGGGGGCGTAATGGACAATTTCACCCTGTGGATTTCGGGCTGCGATCACGGAAAACTCAAGCTGAAAATCGATAAAGCGTTCTAAAATAACCGGTTTCCCATCCAATGCTTCAAAGGCAATTTCTGCTTCCTGGGCTGACCCCACTTTGGCCTGGCCTTTGCCATCATAGCCAAAGCCTGCGGTTTTTAACACCAATGGATAATCGCATTGGGCCAATCCTTGGGTAAGATCACTTCGGGATGAAACGGGGTAAAACGGAACCACTGGAAAGCCTTTTCCGGCCAGAAATGTTTTTTCCCGCAACCGATTTTGAGCAATATAGAGAATCTCGGGGTTGGGATAAATGGGGACTCTGCCTTGAATCGCTTTGAGTGGGGTTGTCGGGATATTTTCAAATTCAAAGGTGATAACATCCACTTGGCGAGCAAAACCTTGGAGGGCGTTTGTGTCTTCGTATGCCGCCGTGAATTCTTGGTCACAGATTTGGCCTGCCGGTGTGTTTTCATCTGGAGAATATGTGTATATTTTGTATCCCATTCGTTTTGCAACCATGGCCAGCATTCGTCCCAACTGGCCTGAACCTAAAACACCAATGGCGCTTCCGGGAAGAATAGGGGTCGGTTTCATAAACGGCAATCCTTTAAAACGGTTTGGGTTTGTTCTTCACGATATTGGCGTAATTTCTCCCGCACCCCTGGGCGCTTGTTGGCCAAAATGCCAATCGCAAGGAGGGCTGCATTTTTAGCGCCTGCCTTTCCGATGGCTAGTGTCCCTACGGGAATCCCACCAGGCATTTGGACAATGGACAATAACGAATCCATCCCTTTGAGCGCATGGCTTTCAACGGGAACGCCTAGGACCGGAATTAAGGTTTGAGCTGCTGTCATTCCCGGCAGATGAGCGGCACCTCCGGCACCTGCAATAATCACTTCAATGCCGCGACCTTCGGCGTTTGTGGCGAACTCAGTGAGCCAGTCAGGTGTTCGATGGGCAGAAACCACCAGACATTCATGTGGAATTTCCATTTGGGTCAAGATCGCATCGGCGTGAGACATGGTTTCCCAGTCGGATTTGCTTCCCATAATGATGGATACCAATGGCTGGTCAGACATGAGTGGCTTCTCCTTGAATCGATGCAAACGTATTGGCAGCACGTTGTAACCGGTTAAAGACGGCTTGCCAGAGGCCTTCATTTGGAACAGCTTCGACCAGGATACGTTGGCATCCCAAGGTGTCAAGCTGGCGAAGATTGGCATAGAGGGTTTGGGCATAATGTTGGGGGGTATTAGATCCGAGTACACGGTGACTTGGTGGGAGGTTAGTCTTGAATGGTGCGCATGTTAGAAGGGCCACCGAAATATTTTCCTGCTGATACTGCTCAATTTTTTCAGGAAGTTGGGCTAAGGGAACTATTTCAAGGGGTGTGTTGGGAGCGTAATGGCTGGGTAAAGCGCCTGGAACGCGAATAGTTGTTTTAGAGGTGGCCGTCTCCGTTTCAATGCCCAAAAATTTATTTAAATCGGCCAAAGATATCATGCCGGGGCGGAGTATGGTGGGGAAATCCTGGGTGAGATCAATAATGGTAGACTCAACACCAATGGTACAGGGTCCGCCATCCAGGATGTAATCAATGTCATGACCTAAATCTGCTCGAACATGATCTGCCCGGGTTGGGCTCAACCGGCCAAACCGATTTGCGGAGGGGGCTGCAACACCCCTGCCGAATTGTTTTAACAGTGCCAATGCTACAGGATGGTCTGGAATTCTCACACCGACAGTGCCTTGGCCACCAGTCACCTCATCCAGTACTGTTTCACGTCGGCGAAGAATTAAGGTTAAGGGGCCGGGCCAGAAAGCGTTGCCCAGCTCAAAGGCAATAGGCGGAATATCTTGCCCCCACTCGCTGAGTTGTTCAATATCAGCAAGGTGAACAATTACCGGATGATTGGTTGGACGTCCTTTTATAGCATAAAGTTTCTGGAGGGCTCTGGCATTAGAAGCATCGGCGCCAAGACCATATACCGTTTCTGTTGGAAAAGCCACTAAGCCACCTTGTTGAAGTATTTCAACAGCAAGATGAATGTCTGCGATTGAGGAACTGATGGTATTGTTGGTGTGCATGGTTCCAGAGGTATGTTTTGCGTGCTAAACCCGATTGCTTGAGGTCATCCTCATCATACACGAAAAGCGTTTTCACAACAGTAGTTGCCTCCTCAAATTCACGGACTTTTCCTGAGTGTGTGCATTTGAGCGTAAAGTATTCAGGGGTATGTTTGGTCATTTGTGGTGTGGATTCATGCGGTAATGATGAAGAGCAAGATACCTCTTATTGGTATTGGCAACTGCCGAATATTATGGCTGACTATGTTTGAGAGGGATGATCGGGGGCATTTTGTGTGAGAATCGTCAAGTTATTTCAGAATCTGCTCGATGAAAAAGTGTGGGAAAAAGTTCCTTTGGGGCATGGGATCTGGCGGACTCTGACTTTTCTAAAGGTATTAATGGATAAAATAAAACAGGATGATTGTCAGGGACTTGCTGAAGAGATGGCCTATAGTTTTATTTTGACCATTATCCCCACCCTTATTTTTCTTTTTTCGCTTTTTGGCATGTTGGCTAAAGGGTCTGCCTTTTTACCCATTGCATTTAATTTAATCCAGCGTCTTGCCCCACCTCAAACAATTCAATTGTTTCAAATAATATTGGTGGGTGTTTTACAGCACAGTTCAGGACAGATAACCTTTATTGGCTTGGTTGTTGCTTTATGGTCTGCAACGGGGGGGGCTTCGGTTGTGATTAAGGGGCTTAGCCGGGCTTATGGCCCCTTGAAAAAAAGTCAAGCCTTCTGGTATTCACCCCTTATGTCTATTATTATCATTGCTTTTTTAGGGATTATGATGGTGGTCGCGTCAAACTTGATTATCTTCGGGGATGCTATTGTTCAGTTGTTTCGAGGCTATTGGCAACTGCCGTGGCATAGCTTGTTTTTATTGAACCTAGGGCGTTGGGCAATGGTTGTTTTGGGAAGCGCTTTTTTGGGGGCTTTTGTGTATTCGTTATTGCTCAGGCCTTACCGACAAAAGTTTGTTTGGAAAAATGCAATTCTGGGCGCAATGGTCTTTGTTTCATTGTGGGTTATCATTTCTTTATTATTTAGTACGTATGTAACAAAACTGAATCGATTTAATCCTATTTATGGCACCATGGGGGCGCTGGTTTTGTTATTAACCTGGCTGTATTTAACCTCCCTTTCCATTTTAATTGGTGGAGAAGTCACTGCCATTTTGGAGTTTTTGCCTTCTGAAAATCCAAAGGCTTAAGCCAGTATCGTTTACTTAATAAAACCCATGGAGTTTGTGCAAAATAATTTGCCATCCCCAGTTAATCCAATATTGCAGATTTGAGCGCCAGGTTTCGTCTCGCAACAGCAAGGTTGTTGCGGTTCCAATTACGCCACCGATAATAACGAGAATAATTTGAAAAAATGCTTGGCGGATCTGATCAAAGTCAGATTGTACCCATCCGATTTTGCGGAGTCCTCGCTTATGCGGCTGAAAATTTTCAGGAAAATGGGTGTGTCTGTTATACTTTGCCCCCATAAAATCGGCCTTGTTCAGGTTTGCTTCTACCAATATTGCATCTCGTAGGTCGGCTTTCCTGAGGTCAGCGCCTTGCAGATTGGCCCCATGGAGATCGGCTTTTTGTAAATTAGCGCGTATCAATTTGGCACCGGACAGGTCGGCAAAGCGCAGATTGGCCTTTTTAAAAACAGCCTTGTAAAAGGTTGATGCGGTGAAACAAGCGTTTTCTAAATTAGTTTTCTCAAAATTGGCTCCGCTAAGATCGGAGTCCGAAATTTGGACTGCTGATAAGTTTTGACGTTTAAAACTCTTCTTGGCGAAGTTTTTTTGTGGAGAGTGCTGGCCTTTGGTCATGCCTGTGTCAGCTTCTTTTCTGGCTTTATCGTTTTGAGCCTGGTCTGGGAGCGAAGTTAGCTTTTTCATCGCTTAGAGCACCTTTGTTTATGCCAAGTGATTATAAAACAAAGTAAAAAAATATTTTAAATTAATCAGAAAAATACAATGGTCCCTGAGTTTTAGCAAGGACTTTTGTGCTTCTAAACAAGATTAAACGAAAAGCAAAACGATGGAATAGGAGAAAGCAGCATTCTTGGATGCTGCTTTGGACGATTTTAATCTGTGATTTAAGCTGTGGGAGTTGGTGTAGGTGTTGGCGACGGCGTAGGTGTTGTTGTCGTCGTAGATGTTGTGGTTGTTGTGAAGTTGGTTGTGGCGTTTGTTGTGCTTGTTCCGTTTGTTGTGGCGTTTGTGGTGCTTGTGGTTGGCGGAGCTGTTGATGAGGTAGTTGTGGTGGTTGAGTTCGTGGTGGTGTTGAAGTTGGTGGTTGAATCTGTTGTTGATGTACCGGTGGTTGTGGAACTTGTCGTGCTTGTAGTAGGCGTCGGAGTCGGTGTAGGCGTCGGTGTAGGCGTCGGTGTAGGTGTCGGTGTTGGTGTGGGCGTCGGCGTCGGTGTTGGTGTCGGCTTCGGTGTAGGCGTAGTGCCGGAGGTGGTAGTCGTAGATGTTGTATTTGTTGTGTAGTTGGTTGTTGAACTGCCAGTGGTGGTACTGGTGGTAGGCTGTGTTGATGAGCCACTGCCACCAGAAGTTGTTGTTGTGGAGGTGGCGTTTGTTGTTACACTGCCAGTCGTAGAAGTGTTCGTTGTGCCTGGCTGTGTTTGAGTCGTATTTGTAGTGCTATTTGTTGGATCTGTAGAAGTTGAAGAACCAGAACTTGTTGTCGTGCTTGTCGTTTGTGTCGTCGTTGTTTGCGTACCATTGGATGTGGAGCCTGAGGACTGTGTTGTTGTTTGTGAACCTGTTGTCGGCGATGGTGTGGCTGAAGTTGTTGGTGATGGTGTCGGTGAAGTCGTCGGTGATGGTGTCGGTGAAGTCGTCGGTGATGGTGTCGGTGAAGTCGTTGGTGATGGTGACGGTGAAGTCGTTGGTGATGGTGACGGTGAAGTCGTCGGTGTTGCTGCAGATGCTTGTTGAGCATTTGTGGTGATTGAGTCTTTCAACGATTTAAGAATATTAATGATGCTAAAAATCAACACCATCATGATCATGGGTAATAGGTTATCAGGGACACTTGCCGATGCACTTGCTGTATTGGTTGATGATAAAGCGCTGGGGCTTGTTGCGCTTTGAACAGCGCTTGTTCCACTAAAACTTGCAGGATTAACACTTTGCCAGCCTTGCGGATTTGAATAGGATGAGCTGCTTGTGCTATAGGAGGTTGGGGTTTGAAAATTAATCCCGGTGGACATGATGATTCTTGACCTCTCGCTCGCTTTGCATGGAATGGTTTATAAACCCTATATAAAAAAATAAAAACAATTTATTCTTTTAAATTGACCATTTTTTCTGAAGAAAACCTTAAAGTTTGAGCAAGATGGATATCTTTATATAAAGAGGACATGGGGGATCATTTTGTGAATTGCACTGACAAAAATGGATCTAAAAGAGAGTTAAAAAAGATATCTTGTTAAGGTGGAAGGAGTATTAAATTGGGATGATGAAGTATTTTTGGAACTTCCAGGCGTTATTCTGCGTCGAAAATCAAATTGCCTAAGAAATCACTAGACGTTCTTTCTGGACAGGCATAAAATCAAAGCATGTCGCTTATCGAGGAGGATGACAATGCAGCCAGTTCGTTTATTGACTACTCTCTCTCTCTTACTGTGTCTTGGAATAGTCACCCCGGCTTTTTCTCAAAATTTACCCAGCCATGCGGCTAGTCAGCCGGATGGGGTCCAAGTGCCTGCTGGTACCAACCAAGCTTCTCCTCTGTCAACGTCAACTTTAAACAACACAAGCACCGGTTTATCTCAAAAAACGGCTCCTGATGCATCAAAAACAGAGACCGTTGTCCCGAATAATAGCAATGATTCTAATTCTCAGTCTGCTGAATCAAAGCCCTCAGCTTCCTCAATAATACAGAATCAGACCAAAGCGGAGCAGGGTAGTTCTAACACTGTTTCGCCTGCTTCAGCTTCCACAACAAAAGTATTCTCCCTCACAACAGATCAAGACGTTTTGAAAATGACCAATGACATTCAACTTGCCGAAAAGCAAGTGCGTGACAATCCAGATAATCCGGAGGCTCATTTTCTCTTGGCAGCAGCCTATAGCCGTAG
>JANWIO010000017.1 GCA_025449835.1 Vampirovibrionales bacterium | reverse complement strand
GTTTTGGACTCCGTAAACGCAGTGGGGTCTCCATTCCCACACTGGAGGCCTTATACCACTTTGATTTCCACCAACAATATGGCCCCTTATTAAAGCGCTATTTTGAAGAGGGGTTTTTACACTTGGAAGATGGGGTTTTAAAACTGGCACCCAAGGCTATTCCGGTGAGTAATGAAATCTTATTGGCCTTTATTCAATAGCGTTTGTGTCTTGCACTGGGCAAAACCACTTTGAGATATTGGGATAAGATTGAATGAAACATCTGATTATTGGGAAATACTGTTGTGAGCATTTTATCCATCCGAACACTCATTTTAATGATTGCCCTGTTTGTGACAGCATTTATGTCCATTTTGTTTTTGTTGCTGGTTTTGGGAAAGGGCAGTCAGATCCACCCAAAGTCTAAGATACAGACTTTTGCCTGGATTGTTTTTATCGATATTGCCACCTTGGCTACGCTGTTTTGGTACTTAAAACAACAAAGTATATTACATTAATTCCTTTGAGGATGATGGTTTTGTTGAAAAAACAATTGCTTTTCCTTGTGAAGCAAGCCTCTTTGGTAAACCTCCACCTAATGGAGGATCTTTATATGATTTTAAAACTTTAAACCTTGCCCTCTTGAACAAGGGGTTTATAATAAAACTTAACATCCCCCCTCTTAATTTGCCAGTACCGGCTTTTGAACGGTACGGCATTTTTTTTTGCCGTCGATTCAAAATGACGCCTCTTGTCTCCTGCTTTACCCACACTAGCCGTATAAAGTGCGGATATTTTGCGGCTTCAAGTATTTCTGTCCATTCAAAATAATGAAAGCCACCTGTTTTATGCGGTAATGGCCTCAACGTCATTTGCAGATTGAACATTGGTATTCCCGGATTGATGCGTTATGCTGTGAATGTTAGCGACAATCTCGTGTGAAATAAACATGCCCTCTTCTACTTTATTGCCTGATACAAAACCCCATACGGTGATTCAAGTTCCTGCCAATGCCACTGATGCGGAACGTATGTCTGCCGTCGGGATCGATTTATCAAAGTACAGCAGTATTGAAGATAGAGAAAGCTTTGAACCGATTTTCATAAACACCAATCGAGACATTTCTCGTCGGCTTTTATCCACATATTCTAACCGGCTTTTTGGGAAAATTACCAATCCAACGATGATAACGCATATTGTAACAACCCGCTGTAATTATAGCTGTGGATTTTGTAGTTTTGCTGATACCTTAAACGCAAAAACCAATGAGCTGGGGTTGGAAGAAATTGAAAAAACTTACGCCTCTCTGGGGGGAAATCTGAACACCATTGTTTATTCAGGTGGGGAAACCACACTCCACAAACAACTTCCCCAAATTATCGAGGCGGCCTATCGGCTGACGCCGGTGAAGTCGGTTTATATCATTTCAAACGCCTGGAAGCCGGACCTGATTTTTCAAATTACCCATCGAATTAAGCAATCTTGCCCCGATCTTCACCTTACATGGAGCCTCAGTATCGAAGGCCCCAAAGAAGTTAACAATGCAGCACGTTATACGCAAAAAAGTACTTGGGACGCCTGGCAAAATACCATCGATACGATGTGGGGACTCAAAATTCTGCGTCAGAAGTTTGGTTATCAACAACTTGACGTTCAATTATGTACCGTTTGCGGTCCCAATAATGTGCATGCCTTGGATGATTGGTATGAAATGGTTCGCGATGTACTCAAGCCGGATAAATGGAACCTAAACCTGCTTAGAAAAAGCGTTCAAATGTCTAACAACGAACTAGACTCTTGGGAGAGCCGTCGAAAGTCCGGGCAGCAGGAGCCCTTTGAGAAAAAATATTTGGAAATAACCCAGCGTGTCCGTGAAGATGTTTTATCCGGCAACCTGAAGTTCTTGTATCATACCCAAAGTGGTTGGGAGGGCGGTATGAAATCGGCCGTTGATCTCATCAGTCAGGAAGATAATCGGCGTATTTTAACGGGTAACCCGCCTGCAATTTGTTGTCGTGCAGGGCAAGACGGGGCTTACATTGGAAGCGATGGCGAAGTGAGTGGGTGTGAAGAGTTTGCCAATCATCCCACCCACCCCAAATCTTTTGGGAATCTTCGGGATTACCAATACGATTTTCAAGCCATCTGGCACTCTGAGGCTGCCAAAGCCTATCGGAAATTGGCTGGGAAAGCTCCGGAATGTTATGGGTGTACCCTGGAAAGTCAAAAGAACTATCCCTCTATATTGGTTTCATTTAAACATCTCTGGCAAGCTCAGCAATTGGCCCAAAAGATTCACTAAGTTTTAAAGTCCGTCAATCAGGCTATCGGCTCTATTGTCAATTGCCTGTATGGCTGTGGCCTCTTCAGTTTGTTTTCAATAGGATACAGAGTCATAGAATGCTTTTACTGCTGATTGGTCCATAATTTCGACGGAGAGGAGACAGGATGCAGATTAAAGTATTGCCAGTGGTTTTGGGCTTGGTGGCTATCTTCATTGTGAATATAGGTGTCTCTTTTTCGGCACCCAATCTTCAGGACTCAATAGATGACCAGATCAATACTGCTCAAGGCTATATGCAACAAAAAAAATGGGATTATGCCAGCTACGAGTGGCGAAACGTTCTGAGTTTAGATGACAAGAATGTTGAAGCAAACCTAGGTCTGGCCACTGCCTTGGAAAAAGAGGGTTATCTGGATGATGCCATCAACCAACTGGAAAAAGCCCATCAATTGATTCAATCTCCCCAAGTTGAAATGGCACTGGCAGAAGCTTACCTTCAAAAGAAAGAAATTTCCAAAGCTGCTATTCTATATCAAGGGGTGTTAAAAGCAGCGCCGTTTAATGCAGATGCCTTTCGGCAGCTTTACCAAATCAACAACCAACTCCCTGAATCCGAAAAAACATCTGTTCACACTTTTCTCAGTAGTGATGCCGCATTGGCAAAACAAAAAGCCGTGGAGGCTGTAAAGCACGGAAATTATCAAGAAGCCGCAAAGGACTATGATATTGTTTCGGCTTTCGAATCTACCATTGGCAAATCTAATGACCGAGCCGTGTTATTTTTACTGGCCGGTAACTATGGTTTTGCTGCCAATGAATTAACACGACTCAGCAAAACCGGCGTTGCCCCATGTGATATTAAAACCAATGCTGCCATGGCCGTCTTAAGTTTGGGCAGAGAAGATACTGCTGAAGATTTGATGAAAGGGGCAATTGGTGCATGCAATGACGTGAAAATGCGGCCTCAACTCTATAACGATTTAGGGTATGTTTATGAACTGGGTAAAAACTGGGTTGAAGCCCAATACGCCTATGAACATGCCGTTTCATTAGATCCGACTTTTACCAAGGCGCAAATGAATCTGGGCTTTATCTATCAAATGCGGCATCAGTTTAAGCAGGCCATCAAGGTCTATCAAGAGGTTGTAAAACGAGATCCCACCAATACCGATGCCTGGAATCAGCTTGGGTTTAGCCATGAATTGAATCATGACAATCGGGCTGCTCGATCAGCTTACAAAAAAGCCATTGAGATACAACCTCGGGATAAGCAGGCTTATTATAATCTTGCTAGTTTATATAAGGAGGAGGACAAGATTAAAGAGGCCAATGAAGTTTACAAACAGATGACCAACGCGGAATACACCGCCATTGAAAATCCGCAAAAAAGCACCTCAGATCCAGATACCAACAATCGTTCACCCTTATTTCAATACATCGATCTGTTTTTTGCAGACCCTGTTTTATAAAACGGAGGAGGCCCATCGGATGGTTCGCAATTCATGGATGAGGCAAACGCTACGGCGCTTTTTTCTAATCGGGCTGGTTCTGATGGTGATGACCAGTTTAATGCCGCTTCGATGTTTTGCAGATGATTCCATTACCCCGCTTGAAATCCAGACATTGGGGACCAAGTACCCCAATGAGCCGATGAATACGCGAATCAGTCGTCTGGAAAAAGTTTTTCATCTCCCCCCCCTTCCCAAAGCCTCTATAAGTTTCCGGTTAACCAGACTATATGAACTTCAACGATTACAGGTTTCTGAAAAAAATCAACAAGATGCCATTCGTGCCTACAACAGCGCCATTGATAATACTGCTCAAGACCAGTACGAAAAAGCGATTCAAGACTATCAAAAGGCCATCCGTTATAATACAGGCTTCATTCAGGCGTATAACAATTTAGGGCATCTTCTGGAAGAACTCCAAAAGTATGATGATGCGATTCGTGTTTATCAAGATGCGATTCGGCAAGCCCCAAACAATCCCTTGTTGCAACGTAATGTGGGGGTTTTGTATGAAAAAGTCGGTAATGTACCGGAAGCCCTTGCCCATTATCGCCAATATATTGCGCTCACCCAACAGCCAGATGCTTCTATTGTTAATATTGTGAACTATTATGACAATCAGCATAAAATTGGGGAGCAATCAGATAACTATGTGGCTTTTGCCCACCAGGGAACGCATGGCCAGAACCTGCTTTGGCCGCAATCTTTAAATCCCATTCCCGTGTATATTAATATTGCACCAGACCAAACCCCTTTTGTGCCTGTCATTGAGGAAAGTTTAAAAGCATGGGAAACGGCAAGCAAAGGCCGAATTCAATTTCGAGAGGTTGGTAACCCTGAAAGAGCCAGAATTACCATTAACCTGAAAGCGGGACCCTTGGCCCATCCTGATATGGAAGTGGGGCAAGCCACGTATAATTTGCCGGACAACCAAGGGCTAAAAGTATCCATTACGGTAAATACAGGAGAACGGGATGCCCCTATTTCACTAAAGGATCGACTCCTTCAGGTGAATCGCTTAGCGCTCCATGAAATTGGTCATGCCATTGGTATCTGGGGGCATAGCCCAGACCCAAATGATATTATGTTCTCGCACCCTATTGTTTCCAAGTTGTCACAACGGGATATTACAACGATTCAAAGGTTATATGGTGTGTATAGCGGAAAGCCCCTTGAAGCAGCCCATTCAAACCAATAACAAGGAGTGCTTAGATTTTTTCAACGGTTCCACCTGCAACGGTGCCGCTAAAGATGGAGCCATTATGAACCAGAACTTTTCCATGGCCGTTTTCAAAAACTATATTGCCCGTAACAGTACTGTTTTTTTCAAGCTCTACAATTTGGTCAGGCTCTTGTGAGAAGGCTGTTTGTGTCTCTGTATCATTTTGATTTTGCCATCCATTGCCCCCAATGCTGGGCGCATCAGGATGTTGGGTTTGATAGTTGCTATAGCGCTTTGGCCCCTGCCCAGAAACTTTAATGCCGTTGACATAAATGACGTTATCAGGAGTGATTACAGTCGTGTTATTCCCACCACCCTTAACGGTGTACCCGTTTACGCTAGAAATTGACCCAGGTCCCACACTCACTAACGAATGGTTGGTTCCCCCTCCCACTACAATGCCAGCGTTGGAATAAACATTGTGAGGACCGATGATAACGGTGCTGTGGTTAACAGAAAATCCATTACCAATCATATTGTTTTGGGACTGAAACAAATGGATGTTCTTGACCGTTGAACCGGTTAAAACAAGGTGCTGGGTGGAAACGGATAAGGTGTTCCCAATATGAGAGTCCTGTACCACGGCATTAAGGCCAGCCATGGCATTACCTTCAACGTTGGAGTCAATCAAAAAGAGGTTTAACCCCGCCATGGCTTGATGAACCACTTTGGAGTCGATTAACTTAAGGTTTCGCCCGGCCTGGACACTACTGACAAAATCACAATGGTTTAAATCAATATCACGCCCAGCGGAAAGACGACCTTGTACATGACAGTTCTGGGCATGGACTTCTCGACCCACGAGAACATTGCCAAGGACAGAGGTTCCTGCTAAGGTGACGTCTCCGCCTGCCGAAACCATACCTACCTGCGTGGCCCCAAGGCTTAAATCTTGACTGCTAAACGCTTGTGATGACCAATCAGATTGCGCAAAGGCGGGTGACTGGAGTGTTGAAATAATCAATCCCCAGAGTAAAAAGTTCAGTAAATTGTTTCGAAATTGAATTTGCCAACGTATCATCATTAAAACACCTCATTAAATCTATCGATTGCTAAAATTCCACCTCTAAATCAGCATTGTGCAATCAAGCTGCTGTGTTTAAAATTGCCGACTTGTCTAGGGGCTTTTCTCTCAACATACCCTTATAAATTAAAAAAATGAGCCTTATTTTATCCACAAAAGGTGTTTTGGAGGATACAATAGTGTTTACACAAACGATTCGTTTCCCGTTTCTAAAGGGTAAAGCCCTTATTTTTACATTCAACGTTCTGTATAATGTCAACAAGGTTCTTTAGGATAGTTTTGGCGTGTCACTCAAACAAATTTTTTCATTTTTTCAAAATTCCTGGGTGGAAATTCTTGGTATTATTTTGTTGTTTGCGATGTATGGGTGGGGGCTCAAGTTGGCTGGTCCGCCAACGGGCAAAGAGCTTTACTTGATAGAAGCGGCAAGAGAAGCTTTTCACAACCATCATCTTTTTTATCCTTCGTATAACCATGTCTTAAATATCCCAATCTCTCCTCTCATCACGGCCTTAATCAGTGTTTTATTTAAGTTTTTACCCACAACATTTGTCACAGCCCGGACTTTTGAGCTTGTTGTTGCCTTACTGAGCCTCTTTATTGTTTATACATTGGGGGCACAGGTTTTTCATCCTTCGGTTGGTTTTTTAACCGCTGGGTTTATGATTGCCACTTGGGGATTTTTTACAAACAGCCATATTGTAAACGGTGCAGTTTTCTATTTTCTCATTGTTCTTCTCATCTTTATCTTGTTTTACCAGTGGTTTGATGGTGCTTTTCGTTCAAAAACCTATGCGAAAAGCTTGTATTATCATTTTATTGCTATTGGGTGCCTCTTAGGGATTGCTTTTTGTACCTATGGATTTCCTGGGGTGCTATATCCTCTTGCCATTATGTTAACAACGATTCTGCTGAGTAATAAACCGGAAGTGATTGCAGACGTTCATTATCCCTGGATGTATGTTCCTTTAGGTATTATTTCGGTGCTTTGGATTATTCTGGGGTCTATTTTGATGGGGGTTGTTCCCTTTATGCATGCTTTGTTTAACTTTAGCCCCAGCTTTTCGTTTTTGGGTGAACCCTTTCTTTATTTGCTCCCCATCATTCCCTTGGCCCTTCCTGCCCTTATTGCCAAGGATATTTGGGGAAGAGGGCTCTTAACCTACGGTAAAGTCTTGATTTTAATGTTTTCCTGGTTTGCCTGGAGCTTTGTCTTTCTGCTCTTTTTCTCAAATTTTCATGAAGCCTTTTCTTTATTGGCCATGACACCCCCTCTATTGTGGATTGGATTTTATCTCAACGAGGTTTTTCGAAACCCTGTGGTACCGAAGCCGTTGCAATGGACAGTTGATAGTATTATATTAATTGGCTTGCTACTGAGTATTTGTTGTATTCTGTTAACCTTTCAGATTGTGCCGCCTAACATGGTGGTTCGTTTTCTGCTCCTATCGTTTTTGCTTCCAACGATTTCTGTGCTTTTATTGCTGCTTCGAGACTATACAATTAGTCGCAATTTACCCTTTTATTTAATTCCATGCGGCTTGCTGCTTTGTCTTATGGCAAAGTACACCTTTACCCCTTTAATGCATTTTCAGCCGACCCAAGCCTTTTCTCAAAAATTACATACCGCCATGTTGGACGATCCCGATACGTTAATTGTGGAGTGGGTGTCTCAGCAAAACACCCCGTCACTCCTGCGGTTTATTGCCCCCATGAAAGATAATGTTATTGATGTAACCGATGAGTCGCAAGTGATTTCCTTGATTCAGTCGAGAAAAGGTCCTGTTTACTTGGTTTTACCCGAAAAGCAATATTTTGATCTTCCTCAGAATATCCGGGAAATGGGATACTCCCTGGATAAATCGTGGCAATGGCGTTCCCCGTTAACCATTTTGAGGATGATACAGGCCTTGGAGAATGAGATGCTTGATTTTAAATCGTTAACAGAGCCGGTGTATTTAGTTAAATTTCCCCTGCGTCCGCTTTAAATTGAAAAAACGATAAAAGGGATGTTCCATAGGGCCTGGCATCAATTAACGTTGCTTGTGTTGGGGTGTTGGGTGTTATTTGACGTCCACTTTCCCACACCAACATACCTTTTTGGGAGAGTAATTTCTTTTCAAAGCACATTTCTACTAATTCAAATACACCTTCTAAGGCATAAGGGGGGTCTAAAAAGATTAAATCAAAGCGATTTTTTGGGTTTTCTTCAAGGGGGAGCCTTTTAATCCATTGAAAAACATCCTGGCAAATAATTTGATACTGTTCTGGTGTGAATGAAACACGATCTCTATTTTTTTCCAAAATGCGACAATGGGCTGGTACCTTCTCAACAGCAATTACACACTGGGCCCCTCGGCTTAAGGCTTCAATGCCTACGATGCCACAGCCTGCAAAAAGGTCTAAAAATCGGGCATTGCCAAGCCGGGCAGACAAAATATTAAATAAGCTTTCTCTCAACAAGCTGGTTGTTGGCCGGATATCTTTTCCCTTGGGGCAATATATCTGTTGTCCACGAAGCTGCCCCCCGCCAATACGTATCATAAAAATGCCTTAATTTTATAAAATAATAAATAGGAACCCTACTTTTGATCCCTTATATTTTATCTTACTCAAACAAAAAACCTTCAATACCAGAGACTTTTTGGGAACCAAATACGTGTTAAGTTGCCCGAAACAAAAGATCTTTGGCTTCTTATTTTTTTATTTCTCGATCGGATGTTTCTATTTGGACAATCAAAAAAGGAAAAGACGTTCAAATTCAAATATGAATGCGTAAAAGTAAACTTTTGTAAAGGGGGGTTGACGGGTCGTTGTTTTTATGAAACCTTGTCGAACTGTATTTTTTCAAGTTATTGTTAAGTTTTGTCTACAAGTCCATCACAAAAATGATTAGGTGTATCTTAAACGCTATGCTATATTACTTATCACTTACTGTAGTTAGTAACGAAACCTGAAGTTGTAAATTTCCTGTTAACATTCAACGCCAAACGCGCACAAAAAGCAAACGACCTTTTTTTAAACATGTAGAAGGTTCACTACTTTTTAAGCGGGAGGTGATTGGCATGTAACAAGAACGTTACATCTCTGGAGGGACAAAGGAGATATGGCTAGCACGACACTTAAAAAAACGAAGGCTGAAAAAGGCTTTGAAGATCTCTTGGATGAACTGCAAAACAGCCCGTCTGAGAAAATTCGATACAACGCAGCACGGATGCTTGGAGAACTCGGCGATCCTGCAGCGGTCGAACCCTTAATTGACGTTCTAATCAATGATAAAAATGGTTCAGTGCGTCTTTATGCGGCAAGAGCGCTTGGAGAACTCGGGGATTCCCGTGCAACTCAGCCCTTAATTGACGCTTTGGTGAATGACCGTAACGTTGATGTTCGGGTAAGAGCTGCAAGAGCACTTGGTAGGCTTGGTGGTGAAGAGGTTGTACTTCCTCTTGTTGAAGCTTTAAGCGATTCAAATAGCCAAGTTTGCGTAACTGCTGCTGATGCGTTGGTTGAGATTGGATCTGTTGCAGTAAATCCACTCGTCACATCCTTGAAAAACGAAAAAGTGAACGTTCGTTGCGATGCAACACGAGCACTTGGGGAGCTTGGCGATGCCCGTGCCGTTGGACCATTAGTTGAAATGCTAAAGGATGAATGGGTTAATGTCCGCATCTATGCTGTTCAATCCCTGGGTAAACTGGGCGATAAAAGAGCAGTTCCGGCATTAATCAAAACCATTCAAAGTAAAGAAGAAAACGACTTGGTCCGCGCTGGTGCAGCCTCTGCTTTAGGACTGATTAAGGATCAAAGAGCCTTGTTGCCCTTACGGGATCTGATTATGGCCGCCGATGAATTGGGTGAGATTGAGGATACAGCCCTCAAGTCATACAAAATGATTATGGCCGCCAATTGGAAATCTGTACCGGGTGCAAATTACAAAAAAGCAGCTGTTAAATAGTCCGAAACAAAAACAGAACACATTCGAAGAAGGCTCGTTGTAAAGCGAGTCTTCTTCTTTTAAGCTTCTGCTGCTTTCGCACAGGAGGCCTTGCTGAAAATGGCAACGCCCCAAGGCGGGAGACTAATGGCAGTGTTGTCGTTTAATAGTCTTCCTGCGTTTGTGGAGCCTTCTCCACCGTAGAGGGTGTTATCTGTGTTTAAAACTTCTTTCCACGTGAATCCCGGTGGAAAAGGTACATCAAAGCCATGTTGCTGTTTTTCCGGTTCAAATTTATAGTTATAGCCGGAGCAGTTGATGGCAATAAACACATGGCTGTTGGGATGTTCTTTTCCCCAACGGTGAAGCAAAATAACGTTACTTCCCAGTTTGGAGCGATCAATCCTCATCTGCTCCCGGCCGCCTTCCCACATGGCTGGTAGCAAATGACGTAACCGAATAATATCCCGATTCATTTGATACAGCCCTTCGTCTTTTTTCCAGCTCAGCTTTGAGCTCTCAAAGTTTTCTCGGGTCGTGCAAAGGGGTTGGGGATTGCCATTCCGTTTCTTGTTTTCTTCAATGTCTTTTACTAAAAGCGGATCGCTATGGTTCACAAAATAGTAAAAGGGATTTTGCTCACCGTACTCCTCACCTGCAAATGTCATGGGCAACCCTGGAACCAGATATTTCAAAACGGCTGATAATCGGGCTCTTTGAGCTCCTACCTTGGGGTATATTCTTGCACCTTCCCAGTTTCCAATTTCATCATGAGATTGGGTAAAGTTAACCGCTTGTTCCAAAAGACGGTTCCAGTTCCCCTCTGGCCATCGAAACCCTCTCTCTAAGACATCTGCCAGGCCTGCTGCATCCGTGGGGCCCCCCATATGAGAATATCCTGTAACCACACTTTGGGCGGCATGATGAAAATCAAAGTTCCATTGGGCGGTCATTCCTAGGCCATGTTGGTCCTCGTGAACATCGTGGTCTTTCCATTTCCAGTCATGAGGAAGTGTCGTCCTATTGGCATTGCGGCCATCTTCTGCAATTAAAAGAAGGTGTGGATTGTTTGGGAAAGCTTCTTTTTTGGCTTGATAAGCTGCTGCTGTGATGTCTCGGATAATATCATCCCGAGTGGGAGCCGGTTCTTTTGCCGTTCGGATTTCTTTAGTCATATCAAAACGAAAACCGTCCACATGGAAGGCTTTTACCCAAAATTTAACATTATCCAGTACAAATTGCTTTACCTGGGGATTATCATAATTGAACCCATTGCCCCATGGGGTAATCCCAGGTCTTGCGAATTCTCGGGCAAACTGCGAAAAATAAGCGCCTTCAGGCCCAATATGGTTATAAACCATATCCAGTATGACGGCTTTTCCCTGTTTATGCATTTCATTCACAAACCGACGAAAATCATCAGGATGACCATAAGCGTTTTCAACGGCATAATAGCCAACCAGGTCATACCCCCAGTTTCGCTTTCCGGCAAACTCTGTTACGGGCATCACTTCCACAATATCCGGATTGGTTCCTTTCTTAAAAACCTCCTCTTGAAGTTGCTGAGAGGCTGCTTTAAGGGTTCCTTCGGGTGTAAAAGTACCCACATGAAGCCGGTAGGAAACCAATTTTCGGATATCCTGTGGGGTTTTCCAGTTTTGGTCCTCCCACACGAATTGATGGGGATCCACAATTTGAGAAGGCCCATGGACATCTTCAGGCTGAGATTGGGAACGATAATCGGGTAAAGGTTTACTTACGGCTTGATCCGCATATTTTAAACGGTACATATAGAGCGAACCCGGTTTAAAGTCGTTCTCTGGATGGGATGTGTCGAGGTAAAAATTCCCTTGAGAATCCTTACTCAATATGACCGCTTTGACAACCCGGTCTCCAATTTTTCGAAGACGATTTTCATTTTCTTGGATTTGTTCTGCCAAGCGCCGGGTCAGTTCATGAAATTCTTGTAATTCCTCACAACTCACTTGACTTGAACGATGGAGTTGGGCCTTGTGTTCTAAATCAACTTCCGCATGCTTTTTTTCGTCTTTCAAATCGTGAAGTTTATTGGAAATTTCAATCTCTTGAGGGGTTAACGGATCAATTTTTAGGAGCTCAACGGTTTCTGCAGCGGGTGCCCAGAGCTTAAACCGAACTTTATCACCGATAACCTGCGTACCGTAATCCCATAAGTGCTTCTCTGATGCGTTTCCAAAGCGTGGCAAGAAGGTTCTGCCAGCGTGTAAAGGGGTAGGCAAGCCCTTTTTTTGAAATTGATCTCCCTTTGGATTGGACTGAGGCGCAAACAATAGCCCTTTGGCATCTTGAACATTTGAACGATGCATTGGGAGTAAAGCCCCCTTTGAAGCAAAAGAACCTAATTTAACAGTTGATAACAAAGACGAATCCCTCTTATATTTCCCCAGATTCATTTGATTTTTACAATAACTTAAAACGTTTTATTTCCCTAAAAATTCAACTCCCTGACTTATTGAATGACCCCAAGCCCCACTATTGATTGTTTATAAAGATTTATAAGCTATAAGATAATGCTTGGGAACACAGTATAAATAAAAAAAAAATTGCTGTCATCCGGATTGAAGGGATTGCAACGAAAATTCATGTTAACTGTTTAAACCATAATAAGCCAAAAGATAAGTCATTTTGCTACTTTTGGTTACTCAATCCCTTGTTACATTGATTTACACGTAAAAATAATTCCTGGCTAGATCAAAATTTACCCATCTGTACAAGGATGGACCCTACCCAATTTGCTAAACTGTGGTAAAAACGGACAGGGGGATGTGATGCAACAAGATCAAGACCAGCATTTTGAATGGGATAAACAGTATTTACATCCACAGATGGTTCATTTTCCAATGATTTTGTTTCCATTGAGCCTGCTTTTTCTGTTTCTGTGGGTGGGCCAAAATCATTTTAGTATTTATCTTAAAACAGCTTATTGGGCCTTTATTTTTGGATCGGTCGTAAGTTTACCAACCGTGGTAACGGGGATTTTGGATTTGCAACATATTACAACCGATGATGAACGCTGCCAGCAACTTTTACAAACCCATATTATCCTGGGTATCTTGATTGCAGTGACCAGTATTTTTAGTAGCCTGTATTATTTTCACAATAATCCAATCACCCAAACCAGTCTGATTCCAGGATTTGTGATGCTGTGTATTGCTTTAAGCTGTATGACCTCTGTCCAGGCAGTTATTTGGGCTGTTTGGGTGTATACTTCGCACTTTGAAAAACAGGAGCCGACAAACCTCAATTAACAGTGGCTGGAGAAACCCATTTTAAGAGGCCAAAACGACACAATGTTTTTGCTTCAACCGAGTGAAGCAACCGTCTATCCAACGTCACGATGCTTCCTTTTTGAAGGGGGATTTTATTGTTATCAGAAAGGAAGAACCCTTCTCCTTCTAAGCAAATAAGTGCTGCAGGCTCTTTTGTAAAATGGGTTCCTAATGATTGGTTAGGTCTTAAGGTGACTTCTTTCACTAAAAAATGTTCTCCCGATAAAATGGCATCAATGGCCACGTTTTTTTCTGGAGGTGTGTCCAGATCAAATTGAGCCACTTGAAAATGCCGTTCAGGCACCTGGGGAGCTGGCAAGGAGTCGGCTTGCTTTCGAATTGAATCCATTTTCGAAACAACGTATTGTTTTTCTGCTTCCGAGAGATCCCGCTCGGCCATGGGGAAGATCCCCACATTTTCTCGCCCTACATGGTCCAAAATTTCTTTGGTTAACGTCTTTGCAGATTCACATAAGCTAGAAATATAGGTTGAAGAGAGATTGTCATTGTGTAAAAAATTGTCAAATCCTTCTTTTAATGAAATCAAGGTCTCATGTTCCAATTCCATTAAGTCCATGGGGTGATAATGAGATAAAACCGGGAACAAACCTTGTTCTTCACAGGCAAAGTGAATTTTAAAATGCTTTTCAATGGCTTTAGAAAGGGTTTTTAAATGAGCTATTTTTTCAGTAGAGAGGGTTTCAGGTGTTGTGATGGTCTCCATTACGTTGGTTAAATCGTTTAAAATTTCTTCGATCTGTTCATGTTCTTTTAACAGGCTTTCACACACTTGCATTATGGGTTACTCCTCATTCTTTTATGGAATGATAAATCGCCTAAAACTTAACATAACCTGACGTTTTAATCATCTTTCGATATGATAATGACATGGGAAAGATTCAAATATTATCGCCAGAACTCATCAATCAAATCGCTGCCGGGGAGGTTGTGGAGCGTCCTGCTTCGGTGGTGAAAGAATTGGTGGAAAATGCCATTGATGCTGGGGCAACCCGCGTCGAAATTCAAGCCAGTGACGGGGGACGGCATCTGAGGATTGCAGATAATGGGTGTGGGATGGAAAAGGCCGATCTTGAAATGGCGTTTCGAAACCATGCCACCAGCAAAGTGCAAAAAATTGAAGATCTCTTTGATATTCGAACCCTAGGGTTTCGTGGCGAGGCGTTGGCCAGTATTGCCGCTGTTTCTAAAGTAACGTGTTTAAGTCGGACTCCTGAAGCAACCACGGGATTAAAAGCCATTGTAAATTCTGCGGGTGAGGTGGTTCTACAAGAAACGGGTTGCGCTATTGGAACCATTTTTGAAATTGAGGAACTTTTTTATAACGTCCCGGCCCGGTTAAAATTTTTAAAACGTCCTCAAACAGAGCTTTCACACATTCAAGAGATGGTGCAAATGTTGGCATTGTCTCATCCTGAAATTGCCTTTCAATTGAAACTTGAGGCTTCTCAATCGGTTAAAACATCAGGGGCAGGGCAGCTCTCAAAAGCCATTGAAGAGGTTTTTGCCTTGAGTGAAACTGAGACATTGGTTTCGCTTGAGCTTAGAGATGAAGAATTTGGGTATCGGGTTTGGGGAGAAACCAGCACCCCCAATATTACTCGGGGTTCCAAGAAATGGGTCATGACCTTTGTGAATGGGCGGGCCGTCAAATGTCCTATTCTCAGTAAAGCTATTGAGAGTGCTTATCAAAGCCTTATGGTGCCAGGAAAGTTCCCCATAACCGTCCTGTTCCTGGAGTTACCGCCAGATGAAGTGGATGTGAATGTTCACCCCACCAAAAAAGAGGTGAAATACCAGCGGGCCAATACGTTGTTTAGCTTTGTCCGAAAAGCCATCGACATGGCCATGGCGAGTATCACCTTGGATAAGCAATCTTCTCCACAAGAAACTTCTGCTTTCAATATGAGCCATTTTGGGCGCAATAAGTCCTTTTCAAATAAGCCAGATGCATCTTATGCCCGACAGCAAGGTTTTCCGGAGGCACAACAGAATGGCGTTTCGGTGTCAGAGTTTCAGTCCAGAAAACCAGTTTCTTCTCAAACGGTTTCTACGCCACAAGATGCACATGCGGCTTTAAATCTTTATGCTCCCCTACGGTCTAATATAGGAGAAAATCTGGAAAAAACGGATGCTTTTGTGGCATTGGGTCCCACATTCAGAGTGATTGGCCAATTGGCTCAAACTTATATCCTGGTTGAAAATGCTGATGGCCTTTTGGTGGTGGATCAACACATTGCGTCTGAAAGAGTTCGTTTTGAGCTCTTTTCAGAGCAGGCCGAAAAGTCAGAAGTTGCAAAACAATCCTTACTGGTTCCCATTGTCTTCCCTGTTTCAGCGGTTCAGGCAGCAACTCTGGATGAAAATCGAAATGCCTTTGAATCATTAGGGTTTCAATATACGTTTACGGCCCAAGAAATTCAGTTTTCAGCCGTTCCTGCTTTGTATAACTCAAAAGTGCTTAAAACCAGCTTGGAAGGTTTGCTATTTCATCTGGAAGAAACGGGAGAAGTAAAGCTTTCATTTGATGATGTTTTGGCCACAGCGGCTTGTCATAGTGCAGTTCGGGCTGGTGATGTGCTCAATGCAGAACAAATGAAGCGGATTATTGAGCAATGGTTTCAATGCCAGCGTCCTTGGACATGCCCTCATGGGCGGCCTGTTTCTCATACTTTAAGCCACCAAGAGCTGATGCGATTTTTTGAACGCCCAAGTCTGCCTGGCTCTAGAGAAAGTTTTACGCTTTCAAAATAAACTCAAAATATACTGAACCCTAAAATAATTGGGAACATTTTGAGACCGACGTTCGTCATAAGTCACAGTCCTTTCAGTGAGCTCTCTCACACTTTTGTAACCAAAACTTATCGTAGTACTTGCAGTAACTCCATTTTCCCGCACTTGTGTGACGGGATTTTTTTTGTGACAAAGGCTCGTTATTCGGACGACGACTGGCAATAGCGGTGTTTGAAATTGGGTATATAAGATAGGCATGTTTTCGAGGTGTAATATATGCCGTTTTTCTTGATATCAACTACGACATCAAATCAGATCGCCGAGCATTACAAAGATAAAGTTTTGTAATAAAAATCGCTAAAACAGCGATATTTTCTTGACATTCGCTGTAGTATTGTTTTAATTATTATAGAATAGTTAAAAGGGGGAGCGGGGTTAAAGTTTTTCCAATACCATCCGAGACACTAACTACAGTCCAATAATAAAGGAGTCGAGGGAAAGGCCTATGTCAAATTCAATAGGACCTAATTTTGGGAATCAGCCTTTTAAAAAAGATTTAAACAGCCCCCAGGGAAAGCAAGGGGATGCTGAGTCTACCCATGATTCAGAGGATGCTCCCAATGCTGTTGTCCAAAACCAATCTTCAACTGACACCACAACAGGGGATAAATTACTGTCTCTTGCAAATCACCAGGTACAATTTACGGCAGCCAATTTACAAACCGAAGGCTCTGTTGCAAATAGCCTCAAAGAATTTGATAAACTTGCTGGGCGAGTGCATGAAACGATTCAAGGCGAGTTTGGCAACAAGCTTTCACCACAGCAAAAAGAGTATTTGGTGGCTGCAACCATGAATCGCCTGATGGATAAATCTTAAAGTTAAGTATGTAAAAAGATAATGAAATCAACTTGGTATCAAAAACATTTCGCTAAAGTCAAAAATCCCACCGGGGATACTTCTGAGAGCCTACCCGATTTAAAAAGTCTGCTCCAGCAGTTTGGGAAGGATGAGCGATGGATAACGCAAAAAATCCAAGAGCTCTCTCCCGAAAAAAGCACTATTGAATCGGTTTTAGCGTTTACCGAGCTGTTTTCAACGGATTCCTATGACAGACGTATTCGCCAGATCAAAGGGATCCTTCAAGAAATCGGGTGTACCAATAGCGCATCGCTTCAAAAGCTTGCAGAGTATCTTTTTGCTGAAATTTATGTGGGACACCCCCAAATAGACCCTTCGCTGATCTGATTTAGAGTGCTTTTAGCATCGAACGATGCCTCTTTTTGAGAGGAGATTTGATGTTATGCCGTAAACATTTTTGTTCGGAGAAATTTTTTAAAGAGATACACCGTGCAGAGGTAGAGGAGGATCAAGCTGCTTGTTATCATGGGTTTATCAAGCAACAAGACTTTACCTCAATTTTGATTTAGAGTAAGATAAATTGCACCATTCAGTTTTAAACAGGTATATATCAGAAGGAACGGTTGACCGAGGGTATTACATTGAACGCTAAGACATCGGAAAAAGAAATGCCATCCACTGCGTCGTCTCAACCCAAACGAAATGAAAAAGTTCTCATTGTTGATGATGAAGCCAGTATTCGAAGAATTTTGGAAACCCGGTTTAAAATGCTGGGATATGAAACCGCCGTTGCCTCTGATGGTGAAGAGGCCATTGAAATTTTTGAACAGTTTTCGCCAGACATCGTTATTTTAGACATTATGATGCCCAAGATGGATGGTTATGGTGTTACCAAAGAAATTCGTAAAAACAATGACACCCCTATCATTATTTTAACTGCTTTAGGGGATGTTTCAGAACGAATTACCGGACTGGAACTGGGTGCTGATGATTATGTGGTTAAGCCATTTAGCCCCAAAGAGCTTGAGGCTCGTGTAAAATCCATTTTAAGACGTACCTATGGGAAAAATGGTTCTTTTAGTCAGAAAGAAGCCAATAATCTTATTCAAATCGGGCAGATTAAAATTGATACCAGTAAACGGCAGGTCTTCCGGAAAAACGAACGGGTTCGCTTAACCGGGATGGAATTTAGCTTGCTGGAATTGCTGGTGACCAACTCAGGTGTTCCCTATTCTCGGGGCGAAATCTTAAAACATGTTTGGTCCTACCCCGAAGATCATCGTATTGACACCCGGGTGGTGGATGTTCACATTAGCCGTCTGCGGTCCAAACTGGAAAATGATATTAGCAATCCCGAGCTCATTTTAACGGCTCGTGGAATTGGCTACATGTTCCAAAAAATAAACTAAGCTGGCTTTAGCAAAAGCATTTTAAAATCTCCTGTCATTTCGGCTGGAGATTTTTTGAAAGCGACTCTTAATAACTTAAATGGCGAGTTAGTCATAATAGCAAAAGTCCTTGATCAGATGCTTTTTCCTCCACCAGAGACCTCCCTAAAACTGGATTCCGGGATAGGGTCGGGGCAGGAACAAGCCTCGCACAAACAACTTTGCCTGAGCAAATAATTTGCCATTCACGTTTAACAAGAAAGAATCCCTTTTGTTGAATTTTTCGAAAATCTTGCCGATAGGATGATTAGGTAAGCGCTTTGCTCAAGGTTATCATGGCAAGAGGAAATCACTTTAAAATGAAACGTCCCAAAGCAACGGGTTTTTCCTTGATGGAGATTATGTTTACCGCTGTGTTAGTTGGCATTGTTACCATGTTTATGATGCCGCATGTGCTTTTTCCCAATCGTGATGAGCAAGGGGATGCCCTCATTCGAGAAAGCTTTACGACCCTTGGAGATATGTATTTGGCAAGGGTAACCAACCCAAATTATGCAGATCCAACGAGCACTTCAGGCAATACAAATCCTGAAGAAATTGGGGGCAGTAATGCCAATGCAACCTTTGCACAATTCATTTATGCTCATCTCCATTACAGTACGGCAATGGCGCCTTCCGGTATTACTGCTGATACCTACTGTAATACCACTCAAAATTATTTTACATTCCCTTTAGGCACTGCTATTACCAATATTTGTAGTTGCCCAGCGGCAGGGGGAGGGACACAAACAAACTGCAAATCTTTTAATGGAGCCAACGCCGGTATTGATACCATGCAGGTTACGGTCACAGTTCCCACACGTAACGGACAAAGTTCAGAGACCTATACCCTTGTAATCCCTGAAAATGAAAATCGTTATACCACCTTACGTGGGTTTGACAGTACTCAGGCATGTACTTATACAGACAAGCTTCTGCATATCGATACGACTTGTACATAATTGGGTTTGCTTTGTTTAGAGTGCTTTTAAGGGAACCGGGATATTGACTTTTACACAGGTTCCTCTAAAAAGTTGATTTTTATCCCTTGAAATTTACAACGTAAATACTTCTTTTATAATAGAATAAGGGGAAAGAATGATGAGGGATTTTAATTTTGATAACTCACGAAAGAGCTTTAGAAACCCTGGGTCGCTTTAATATTGATGAAGACCAAATAGAAGATTGGGAAGCACAGCTGGGGCTCGAAATACCGGTTGATCAACATGGTAATAAAGTATACAGCCCACTTCATATTAACCTGTTTAAAAATATTAAAAAGCATTTGGCTTTAGGGCGTTCATTGGTGGAAATAAAGCGTATGGTTGTTTTGCCGCCCAAGGAGATCGAAAAACCATTTGCAGCCAACGAAAAATCTATTCAAAAAATTGAGAAACAAAACTTAGAGGAGGGGATGGCGATTCCACAGCACAGTGTCGAAAATGACAGGCATGAGTCTAATACGTTATCACAACGGCTTTTAAATGAATTAAAACTGATGACGCCCAAAACGGGAAGTGATATGGGTAATTCTTCTGTGCCCCAAAAGGCCTTGCCCAATCTTTCTCATGATTTTGCCCATAAACCCAAACGGTCTTTGGAGCGATTTGTTTCGCCTCCTGTTAAAATTGTCACCTCCAGCATGATCAAACAACAAGGCCCAAATGGTGGACTGTTGGTGCTGATCGATAAACTCATGGCCGAAAAAGATGATTTACAATCTCGGTTATTGCTGACCGAAAAGCAAAAAGCGCATCTTTACCAAGCCAATGAAATGTTTCAAAATCGAGTTAAAGAATTGGCCGGCGAAATTGAAAAACTGCAAGTGCAGCTTCAGGGACAGGAAAACCTGAAACTCATTGATGATAAGTCTCGGTTACAGAAACAAATTATCGATGCAGAGCATCGCTATAGTGATGCAGAGAAAAAACTTTCCCGGCTAAACTCGGAAGTTGAACAACTGCGAAGCAGTTTAGCCAATAAAGTAGACCCGAAAGTCTTTTTAGGCAACTGGTTGGAAGAAGCCACGTTAAGCGAAGTGATTTTTGATAATTTTGGCATTAACATTGAAAGCCGCCGGAATCGTATGTTTAAGATTACCCACATACCGGAACGGTTTTTTGGCCATACGGCGATTATTGAAACCGCTTACGATTATCAAACCAATACCCTCTGGAAACGGACCGAGACGTTGGTTTTAAATGTCATTCAAGAGAATCATCTGGAAGGAGAACTCCTTGTTGAGTACAATCTGGATGGAACGCCTGTTGCCAGAGCGAATTATCGGGTGAAATGTTATCGAAACGGTGTTAAGCCGGAGTAAGGCACTATTTCAAATAGGAATAAGTCCAGAGACAGGAACAGCCTCTGGAATCTAACTTCTAGGTTTAGTCATTTTAACGTCTCATTCACGTTTAAATACCCTTGATTTTAAGACCTGGGTTTTGTTGTCATGGTTTTACGCAACTTCCAAAATGGTTGGGTTTTATTCAGGAAGGAAGAGACTATTCTATTCCTCAGCCTTGTATTTAGTGTGAAAGCATTATGTTAGACTATACCGTACAAATTCCAAAGGAGAAGCCACCTCATGTCAGCGAAGCTCCCGTTAATTGGGTACAACCTACAGGCATTAGAAGCATTGGTGAAAGATTTAGGAGAGCCTAAGTTTCGAGCCCAGCAACTACACTCATGGATTTATGTGCGGACCCAAAGAGACTTTGACCAAATGACGAACTTGGCAAAATCCCTTCGAGTAAAATTGGCTGAAAAGTATACGGTGGGGCAATTATCTCTGGTGGAAAAGCAAGTGAGTCAGGATGGCACGATTAAATATCTGTTTGGGTTACCAGATGGGCAACAAATTGAATCGGTATTGATGTATTTTGAAGAAAGAGATGTTTATGCGGTTTGCCTCAGCACGCAAGTAGGATGTGCCGTAAACTGTGATTTTTGCGCCACAGGAAAGTTGGGCTTTAAACGAAATTTGACAGCTGGTGAAATTACGGAGCAGCTCCTTTATATTCGCCATGATTCTGGTGCAACCGTGCGAAATATTGTGTTTATGGGACAGGGGGAGCCGTTATTAAATTATGACAACACCATGGAAGCATTACATTTGATTAATCGCTCTGCTGAAATTGGGATGCGTCACATGACGATTTCAACATCAGGGATTGTTCCGATGATTAACAAATTAGCCGATGAAAAACTGCAACTGACCTTGGCAATTTCACTTCATGCCCCCGATAATGAGACCCGTCAAAAGTTTATGCCCATTAACAAAAAATATCCTATCGAAACATTGATACCGGCTTTACATCGGTATGTTGATAAAACAGGTCGACGTATTACCATTGAATATATTCTGTTGGCCGGAGTGAATGATACCCAAGGGCATGCCCAAAAGCTCAATGCCTTGCTGAAAACCCTGCACTGCAACATTAATTTAATTCCGTATAACCCTATTGGTGAGGAATATGGATATCAGCGACCGAGTCGAGAGCAGGTACTTGCCTTTCGAGATTGGGTTATGGAAGGCAGTCATAAGGTCACGGTTCGGATTGAACGGGGAACTGATATTGCGGCAGCCTGTGGTCAACTTCAAAACCTTGCAAACATTACAGCACAAGAAAAAGAAGTTGCTGTTGTGGCTTCTTAAAGGTTGTACAGACTTTTATTGCCGTTTTTAACGTCTTTTCTGGGACTTTGGTGTTAAATCCATCTCAAAGACCGCCGGATCAATTAAGGGTTTTTGTGGATCAAGGGCAACAGCCGTATATAAAAATCGGTTGGCGATGGCTTTTTGAGCCACTTGCATTTGTGATGTCATCTCTTTTGCAAGTGGTAAGCATTGGGCAAGCAGCCTGGTTTTTGCATTTTTTGGGACCTTCTGCCCATCCAGTTTTTGGGTCACAAAGGTTTTTATGTTTGCTTCTAAATCATTCTGGCGGGATTTCCACCCTTTAACATCTGTTTCAGCAGGCAACTGCTTTTTCAATGTGGCCATCACAAAAGTCTCATCCATCGATTTCAGCAGTTCTTCCCGGAGTTCTTTTGTTTTCCGTTTGGCATTTTTGCCATCCTGTTTACCTTTAGAGGGTAGTAGGGACACCAAAGACTCTGCAACGCTCTCAAGTTGCTTGGAAAGTTCGGTGTTAATCAGTTGAGAGATCACAAAATCCTTATTTTCCTGCTCTCTTTCTTGCCGAACTTCTTGCGCAATCTCTGGATCCAAGGCATCTGACCGATCTTTCCATTCTTTGGACCCATCCCACCCAAAGATATTGAGCGAAACATCCAGTTTGGGGAGACCTGAGCCTTCATGAGAAACGGCCCCACCATGCTGAAATTTCAAAATATCCACAATTTTTAAGGGCTCTGCCGCTGCCGGCATCTTGGTTTCAAATTGCTTTCTGTTTTCTCGAATAATGCGGGCAATAACGGCTGATTTTTCAGCGGGATCCCAGTTTTTTTGAGGCAGTTTCGAGTCAACAAACTGAGCCCACTTTTGGGGAATGGCATGTTTTTGAAGGTATTTCATGGTGTATTTCAAAACATCCACCGTGGCTTCCACATCCGCTTGGGCATCATGCTGGTTCTCAAAAGGGCGTCCCATCAGGATCTCGTAATGATCGCACAAACGCTTACGAAGCGACACAAAGGGATGAATCCGCTGAATTGTCACAAAGGGATCCAGGACCAAGGCCGGATCTAAAGGCCTTAAATAGCCATATTCTTTGCGGAGCGAGCTTTTATTCCAACGATCGAGGGCATTATTGATGTAATGGATATCAAATTTTGCGTTATAAGCCACCACAAGACCATTTTGTTTGAGCAAGTTGTGCCTGAAGTTGTACAGATGTTCTTCGATAATGGGTTTGTCGATAACATCTTCAGGGTAGATGCCATGTACTTCTGATGCTCCTTCTTTAATGGGGAACATATTGCCATCACTATCCATGCCGGGATTGATGTATGTATTAAAGTCTGCCTGGTGATCCACTTTGTGGTTCTCACCGACCTTGGTTGCTGCTAACTGAACAATTCGGTCATACGACTTTAACCCCGTTGTTTCGGTATCAAAAATTGTATAGGGTTCTTCGCCAACAGCTTTTCCATGTTTGATCCAGGGAATATCCTTATAATACTCGCCAGTTCCGGCAATATATTTTTCCAGCACTGCCGCATTTTGATGGTGATAGGCAACAGCCTTTGACGTTGCAAAGGTATGCCAGGTGGCCAACGGGCAGGCTGTATTAAAAGGGGTATAGCGAATATACCGGTCACTGTCTTTACCAGATCTGCCGGGTAATGCTTTATCAACTTGAAGGGCTTTTACGGAGCCGCCGAACAAAACCGAAGCAGGCATAAACCCTAAGCTTTTGTTACTGGAACCCTGTTGCTGAACAGGAAGTGTGTTGATGACTGGGAATTGTACTTTTTGTTGCAGCCGTGGGTTCAATGGGCCAATATTGTTAAAGCGGTTAATGGTTGGCAGTTTCGAAATCACTGTCATTTCAGGGCCCTCACTATTTTTTTGGCGACTTCCATAAACTTCGTGAAATTAGAGGCTTTCTCAAATTCTCCATAGCCAGAAGGGTATTTGAGCGGGCTGAAGTCCCAATCGAGTTCAAACTGCTTTAGAAAAGCCCCTGCAATTTTAGAAGATTTGGGGATGACAATGGCCATGTCTCGGTTCCCCCGAACATAACGTTGATTGGGGTAATTGGGATAATCATCTCGTAAGCCTTTTTGTAAGTTTGTTTCTAACCCACGGGCACTTAAATTGGCAGACCCAATCATGACTTCATTTTTATTAAAAACGGTCCATTTGGAGTGCAATTTTTGCCCAATCTCTTCCCACTCGTTATAAAAGCGAATAGGTACTCCTTTGCGCATCATATCAAAAATGGCTTTTCGGCTATACGGAAAAGCATCAACAACGGATGAGGAGTGAAGCACTTTTACATTGACCCCTTCGCCATGGCGTTGAATCAGTGTATCTTTGATTTCCTTATGGGTGGCAATAAACTGCTCTGAATGAAGGCTTTGAAGCTTGGGATCTGAAACTTTTGCTTTTATGTAATCCCCAATCTCTTCTTTGCCCTTTAAACCAATTTCACGATATTCACGCGGCACGGTATTTAAAACCTTTAACGCTGGCTTAGAAACCGGGTTAATCTCTGGTAATTCCGCTGCAAGCTGTTCTTTGGTCAACACCCGATCTTCGCGATGTCTTGCAAACATCCAGTCAGGGTGAAATGTATCATGCTGGATATTGGCAACTTCAGGCCCTTCAATGGAAACACAAGCATCCCAGTTTGCGGCAGAGTGATTACTTAAATTCATCCCGCCTACAATGGCCCGTTTCCCATCAGAGATTAATAACTTGACGTGATAAATATGGGCTACGCTTCTCGGATAGGCCACAACCTCAATGGGCAAGCCTTTTTCCTCTTTTAACTTTTTAAAATGTTCAATCATCTCTTCATTGGTCAGCTTTCTCGGGAAAACGGGATTGTTAAATTCATCCCGAGCCCGGATCACGCTGTTGTCTAGAAGAATCTGGAACCGTACCCCTTGACTGGCTTTTTTCTCAATTAAGTTTAAAATTTGCTGTTGTTTGACCCAGGCCGATGAAATATCTGCGCCATCAGAAGTTCTTCCACCTGCCACTTTTTCATTTTCAAAATTGTACATGGAGATTTGGGCGTATTTGCGAGTTTTTTTTAAGCAGCTAAGCCATTCATCAAAAATTTGATCAGGACCCAACAAGGTTTTAACTTGGGTTTTAACAATTTTTCCGTTGTGATTGCCTTTGAGGATGTCCACAACCTGATTAATCGCTAATTTTTTTGGCGCATCCATGGCCAAGTGCGGTAAAGACTGCCTTAAAAACTCTCCAACCTCAATTTGGCGTTGTTTTGCTGCGGCCAGTACTCTGCGCCAAAAGCCTTGTTGAACCTGGAGTTTAACATTGATTTGTTTTTCATCAGGATTGCTAAAACCTTTGCGAGCACCAAATAAAACCTGATCAAACGTAGGAATACTCAGATCGGAATGCTTTACGCCGCCAGAAGCTTGAAATGGATTTTGATAAGCCCTAGCTGGCTTCTGATTGGTAATGCTTGCAATACTGCGAAAATTCATTATTGCATACCCCTATCTGCACCAGTTTGTGCGGTCTCCAAGAGACTCAGATTCTCGCCATAAAGCTGGGATTTGGTAAAACGAGAACAAAGTCTACTATTTCCCAGATACCCAATGGGATACTGTTGTGATATATCTATACTCCCCTTTGCAGGGCTAACAAATGCACACCCCATGATGACTTAGAATCATCCTCCCCCGTATAAGACTCTCTCTAATGACTTTAATGATTTTAAGATACAACCTCAGATACTGTGTTTTTATAACAATATCAGACGGATAAGTCAATTGTGTGGCACGATAATTCTCTTGCTCAAAGTACTGAAAAGTAACAATCCGAACCACTTTTAGGCATAAAAGCGAATTCTTTACAAAACGATCAGATAGCCACACCATCCTATGAAACGTCTTAAAATGACCAACTTGAGGTCGCTGGAGGAGGAGCCTGCTGAAAAAGTTGCATTTTAAAGAAGATAACATCTATCTCTCAATCCAATATTGCATGCTTCAGAAATACCCCATAAAGGCTTTATGGATGGGGCCCAAACTGATGCTCTGGGTGTATGTTAGCGGAGCTCTCTTTTCGTTTTAAAGTGATTTTTGATAGTGTCTTAATCACACTTATTTATTTCAGCGTCTTTTTTACTTTCATTACAACCATAGAAATGTAATAAAACGATACATTCTCAAAAATGCGTTGGAACATTCTGAGCAGTGGCCCGTCTTAATAGCTCAGTAGATGAGAAAACGATGCAAACAAATCTCCGCTGAGACGTTTCCCTTCACAAAAAATTAAATTCAACATTATTTCCCGGCCTCTATCTAAGTTAACCATTTTACCGATAAACAACAAACACTTATTGCTCTCTCTTTACCCCCCTGTTCTCCTCTTTGAAACCCAGGTGGGGTTTTTTATGGCTTTTATTTGTTGTTTTCTTTTCGCATCATGTATCAATGCAAATTTTGTTACAAAATCGGCGATAGGGGATTTTTCATCCGCTTTGATTTCGTTATTTTGGGAATCAAGAAACGTTTTTATAAAAATAAAAATATTTTATTCTGTTATTAAAAGGCCGAGGTTGTCGTTTTGGGATTTTTTAATTCAATCAACCCCTTTTTTACCCGGATCCGTATGGGGCGAATGCTTCTCTTGTTCTCGATTAGATGTTTTTTTATTTCCTTGACATATAAAACGAACTATGTTTTTATGCCGTAGTCATAACATCGTAAATTGTTTGGGACAACGGGTATTACACGGATTCGGGATACAGTTATTTTTCCTAAAACAGTTTAATGTTATTTAAAACAAAACCCCTCAAAAATGTTCTCTGCATTTATGAAGGGGATGTATTATTTTTAAATAGGGATAGGCATCGGGAGGACTGGGAATGCTTACAATTAATCCAATATCAAAAGCAAAAGTTATTAAAACAAAAAAGACTTCAGTCGGGGCAACGTCTCAAAAAAATGCAGGTATACCGCAGGCGAATCCCTTTTTTGGTTCTCGGTCATCCGCTCCACAAAACCAAAAAAAATCTGTTTTAAATAAAGCGATCACGGCAACCGCCATCGCATTATCTTCAGCAGGCGTCCTGTTGCCGACCACTGCAAAAGGGGAGATTAGCCCAAAAAGTGGCCAGCTTGTTAAATGGTCATTAAGCCCACTGACGGGAAAAACAAACACAACCAAAGACTGGAAAAATCTGTCGCTTCAAGAGTGGAAAAATTTAAAAATCGATTGGGGCAAGCTCTCCCATTCCGATTGGAACAATATTAAAGTGGGTTTACGGATCTCTGATGATGTGGGTGAATTGGATCTGCACCCGTTACGTTTAAAGATTTTGCACGATGCCCCCAGAAATGCAGGGATTCCCGCAGGTGTGATTCAAGAAGCCTTGAGTACGTCCAATGTTCTTGCCAAAAACGTCACGGATGCACACTTAAATTTATCGCCTTATTACAAAAATTCAGGCTTAAGTGCAAACGATTTAAAAGCAGATATCGCACCGATCATGAAATTCTATGAAGAGAATGTCTTTGTGGATACCCAAGATCAGGATGGTAAAAAAGAAAGAACCGCTATACCTGCGAGGCTTAAGGATAGTGTTGAAGGCGATGTTTTAGATTTCTCTGAAGTTGCTTCTCATATTCGGCCCAGTGTTGAAACCCAAGAATCCTTAGAGTACATGGCCGATGTGATGCTCCGGATGAATTTTGATCCAGGGGCTCAGAATAAACGTTTTGAAGTAATTCGTAAATCCCCCATTACCCTGCCGAATGTTGAAAAATGGGTGTCGGATCAACTTTTTGAAACAGAAGCGACTGCTGCTTCTACTGAACATGCACCGGTTACCATTCAAACCATTGAAATCTCTCCAACAAAGGATCCCAATGCGGTAAAACCCAAAGCAAATACCAAAACGCCTCACACACCAACCTCATCTTCGTTACCAACAGGAGCAATCGCCGCCCAAAATGGCAGTATTAATATTGTGGTATCTACACCAACGGAATCAACATTGATGGATAAAGCATTGGGTGCTTTACCTGATGCTTTAAAAACACCTAAATTAGCGAAATTTGAAGGTGATGCTCAGCTGCCAGCAGCTAAAAAGATAGAATATCTTGTTAGGTCGGGTAATTCTTCGGCATTACCGGCTGTGGCACAGTGGCTTGTAAGATTAAAGCCAATGGACTCGGGTACCGGATCCTCTGCAATGGGGATTAATCGGCAAAACGTCAGTGAGGCAGATGCGACTGTCTTAAAGTCTCTTGCAAAAATGGCACAATCAGACCAAAAAGCATTTGATTTCTTGAAAAAAACCGTTGCTTCAAACCCAATATTAGCGGCCCATGCCTTATTTACCGCTTACAGCAGCCAAACAAACACACCCTTGGCAACGGCGGGCGATGAAATGCTGAAAGCCTTTAAGACACGTCCAGAAGAATCACAGCAGTTGATTAAAGATATTGTACAAGGGACTGCGCAAACCTATTGGCCTGAAAATATCACCAAAGATGAAAAGAAAACAGTTGAAACGGCTCGATTTGATGGAAGAACCTTTGGCACAATGATTATGGCATCAGATCGCAATGGCCGTTACCTCGATTCACTTCGTCGGATTGCAGCCAATCCGGAAGATCCGCTTCGAATTGCTGGCTTCTTGGGCCTTGCCAATAGCCAGGATAAATTAGCGATTGAGCCGCTGTTAGACATTGGCGCCAATGAGTTAGAAAGCCTATCAACAAGAGCCAATGCTTTGTTTGCAGTGCTTGATATTGTGGGGCCACCGATGCTGGATCCCGAAATTGCGAAAAAAGCCTCAGAGGAAGAACCACTTTCTTTTAGAAGCGCCAAGTATCTTATGAAGCTTGATCAAAAGACCAATACCTGGAACTTTAATCCGAATAGTTCACCGTTCAAACAAAAAATAACTGACCGGATGAATACCTTACTGGCCCAAGAGAAAGCAAAACGAGATTACGCAGCAAAGCAAGGGAAACTCGTTCCTCCCATTACCCAAAAAGACAAATTGGCAATCCTTCAACATGTTTTAGAGCAATCATTTGGTAATGAAAGCCATTCCTTGCAAGAATTGGGTGCAAAACCTGAATTCCAAGCAAAGTATCTCCAGCCCTTAAAGGATCAATTGGAGCGCGGAAAAGTGGATCTTGGCATTGCGTTTCCCATGATGGAGATTTTGACCAAAGCCAAATACACGCCAGCAGGCAACGTGTTTGCCAATATGATTGGTAATCCAAATGAATACC